>NZ_JAJOZB010000001.1:2718250-3043500 GCF_023701745.1 Streptomyces sp. RKAG293
CGTCACCCGAGTCGGGTTCGGAACCGGTGGCACCGCGGTGCTCCAGATTGCGCAGAACGGTCAGTGCCTGCTCGACCAGCGCGTGGCTGGCCTCGCCCGTCAGGGTGGCCACGAAGCCGACGCCACAGGCGTCGTGCTCGTTGCGGGGGTCGTACATTCCCTGCGGGGCGGGTCGCCCGTCCATGAACGCGGAACGCATCGGCTCTCCCGTCGTCGTCATTGGCATATATGCAGTGCCTGTCATAGGCATGCGCAATAGGGACGACGTTGGCCCTCTGCGATTTCGTGCAGGTTACATGATGACCGAGTGTTCGAGAAGCGGATACTCAGTTCCATCATGTGGACAAGGCGCGGTGTATGCAGGGAGTACGCAGTACCTACGGACCATGTCGTTACAGAGTTGCCCGGGGCGGATCCCGCCCGGCGCCACGGTCTGATGCCCGGTGGCGCGGTACCTGAAACGAGAGGGAAACAACACGAGGCTTGTGGCCTCGATCACGCGGCTCAGCCGACGGCGGTACCGATGAATGAACCCAATACGAAGGTAACCCCGGCAGCCGCTCCGCCCAACAGGAGCTGCCGGATTCCGCTGAACCACCAGGAGCGGGCCGTCACCCGTGCCACCGCGGCGCCGCAGGCGAACAGCCCGATCAGCGCCAGCACCAGCGCGGGCCACAGCGCCGTGGCGCCCAGCAGGTACGGCAGCACCGGCAGCAGCGCGCCGAGCGCGAACGACACGAACGAGGAGCCGGCCGCCACCAGCGGCGACGGCAGGTCCGACGGGTCGATGCCCAGTTCCTCGCGGGCGTGTATCTCCAGCGCCTGCTCGGGGTCGGCCGACATCTGCCGGGCGACCTCCATCGCCAGCTCGGGCTCCACCCCGCGGGACACGTACAGCGCGGCCAGTTCCCGCAGCTCGTCCTTGGGGTGCCGGCTCAGCTCCAGCCGTTCGATGTCCAGCTCCGCCTCGACCAGCTCGCGCTGCGAGGCCACCGAGGTGTACTCCCCCGCCGCCATCGAGAACGCGCCGGCCGCCAGCCCCGCCAGCCCGGTGACCACGATCACCTTCGTGTCGACGGCACCGCCGGCGACACCGGTCATCAGCGCGAGGTTCGAGACCAGTCCGTCCATCGCCCCGAAGACCGCGGGCCGCAGCCAGCCACCGCTGACGTCCCGGTGGGTGTGGTGCGCGACGTGGTACGGCGCGGGCTTCTCATCGGTCTCGACGGCCGTCGACATGTTGGCGGTACTCCCTCCGGCCGGCGCACTCGCCCCGGTCCCCTCCCTGCGAACACCCCGAAGGTACGCGCGAATTCCGCCGCATTCCAGCTAGGAAAGGCTGTCCTACCTGCGAAAACACCGCGGCCGCCGGGCTCGAATGAGCCGGCGGCCGTGGGAGGAGAGGGGAGGTTCAGGAGGATTTGGACGCCTCTGCGCCATCGTTCTCGGACACCTTCGCGCCAGAGTTCAGGGCTTCGGAATCCCCGCCGTCGGAGTCCTCGGTACCGGAGGCCTGGGAATCGGCGTCCTTGCCGTTCTTCTCGGCGTCCGCGTCCGCGGGGCCCTTGTCGAGGCTCACGTCGCCGCCCGCGGCCGCCGGCTCCACGACCGTCTCGACGCCCGGGTGCCACCGTGCCGACAGCACCATGTAGACCACGGCGCCGATGAAGACGACGATCGAGGTCCAGTCGTTCAGCCGCAGGCCCAGGATGTGGTGGGCGTCGTCGACGCGCATGTACTCGATCCAGAAGCGGCCCACGCAGTACGACGCGACGTACAGCGCGAAGGCCCGGCCGTGGCCGAGGCCGTACTTGCGGTCCGCCCAGATCACCAGCAGCGCGACACCGACGCACCACAGCGACTCGTACAGGAACGTCGGGTGGTAGGTGCCGCCCGGGTGGCTGTCGGTGGCGCTGATCTTCAGCGCCCACGGCAGGTCGGTGGCGCGCCCGTAGAGCTCCTGGTTGAACCAGTTGCCCCAGCGGCCGCAGGCCTGCGCCAGCGCGATGCCCGGGGCGAGGGCGTCCGCCCAGGCCGGCAGCGGGATGCCCCGGCGGCGGCAGCCGATCCAGGCGCCGACCGCACCGAGCGCGATCGCGCCCCAGATGCCGAGGCCGCCCTCCCAGATCTTGAACGCGTTGACCCAGTCCTTGCCGTCACCGAAGTACAGCTCGTAGTCGGTGATGACGTGGTAGAGCCGGCCGCCGACGAGGCCGAAGGGCACCGCCCACACGGCGATGTCCGCGACGGTCCCCTTCTGGCCGCCGCGGGCCACCCACCGCTTGTTTCCGAGCCAGACGGCTACGAAGACGCCGATGATGATGCAGAACGCATAGCCGCGGAGCGGGATGGGTCCGAGGTACACCACACCGCTGGACGGACTGGGAATGAAAGCGAGGATCTCCATAGCAGGGCCGACGCTACCGTGCCGGGCGGGTGGAGTGGCAACCAGCCCGGCTACGGACGCGTAACGGCCCTGCCGTCGTGATGCGGTCGTGATGCGGTCGGGGCGGGGGTCAGGACGTGGGGGTCGGCGTGACGGTGCCCGCCTTCTTGCCCTTGTTGGCCGCCTCGACCTGCTGCTTGAGCTTGTCCGGGGTCAGCGGGTCGGTCTGGTTTCCGTAGACGCTCTTGCCGTTGAGCAGGACGGTCGGGGTGGAGCTGAACCCGGAGCCGCCGAAGGCGGCGGCCGACTTCTTGATCCAGGTGTCGTACGTGCCGTTGTTCACACACGCGGTGAAGGTGTCGGTCTTCAGCCCCGGCACCTTGTCGGCGAGTTCCAGCAGATACGCCTTGTCCCCGAACTTGTCCTCCCGCTCGTCCGGCTGGTTCTCGTAGAGAACGTCGTGGAACGCCCGGAACTTGCCCGCGTCCTGCGCGCAGACGGCGGCGTTGCCCGCGTTCAGCGAGCCGGTGCCGCCCATGTTCCCGTCGATGATCGTCACCAGGTGGTAGTCGGCCTTCAGCGCGCCGCTGTCCTCCAGGGAGTGCACGGTGTCGCGGAAGGTCTTCTCGAACATGCCGCAGCCGGGGCAGCGGAAGTCCTCGTAGACGGTCAGGGTGGACGGCGCGGCGGCCGCGCCGGTGGGGATGACGAGGTTGTCGTTGCCGGTCGCGCCCTTCGGGGACGCCACCGGTTTGGCCGGTTCGCTCGTGTGGTTGGCCAGCACCCCGGCCACCACCCCGGCAATCGCCAGGACCACGACGACGGCACCACCGACGATCAGTGTCCTCTTGCGCTTGTCGCGCGCCTTGTCCTTCTCGCGCTGTTCATGCATCGCCTCACGGGCGGTGCGCTTTCCTTCACGGTTCTTCTGGCTCACACCCCTGGACAACGAACCGGGGAGGCGTCGCTGCGCCTCCCCGGTCCCGATTCGCCCTAATGAGGGACTAAAACGATCTGTCCTACCGGCTCTGCCGGACCGCCCCGGTGCGCTTGCGGACGCCCGCCGCCAGCTCGCCGGCCAGCTCCCGCACCCCGGCCAGGCCCGTTTCCAGGTCGGGCGCGTCGAGCAGCCGCTTGACGAACGCGGAGCCGACGATGACGCCGTCCGCGAAGGCGGCGACCTCGGCGGCCTGCTCGGGGTTGGAGACGCCCAGGCCGACACAGACCGGCAGGTCCGTGGTGGCGCGGGTGCGCAGGACGAGGTCGGCCGCCTGCTCGCCGACGCTCACCCGGGTGCCGGTGACGCCCATCAGCGACGCCGCGTAGACGAAGCCGGTGCCCACCGCGGTGATCTTGGCGAGCCGCGCGTCGCGGCTGCTCGGCGCGACCACGAAGACGGTGGCCAGACCGTGCAGCTCCGCGGCCTTGCGCCACACCTCGGACTCCTCGACCGGCAGGTCGGGCAGGATGCAGCCGGCGCCGCCCGCCTCGGCGAGGTCGGCGGCGAACCGCTCGGCGCCGTAGCGGTCGACCGGGTTCCAGTACGTCATGACCAGCACCGGCGCTCCGGTGGCGGCGTGCGCCTCGCGGACGGTGCGCAGCACGTCCTTGATCCGGACGCCGCCGCGCAGCGCGATGTCGTCGGCGGTCTGGATGACCGGTCCGTCGAGCACCGGGTCGCTGTGCGGCAGGCCGATCTCGACGACGTCGCAGCCGCCTTCGAGCATCGCCTTGACCGCTTCGATGCCGCCGTCGACGGTGGGGAATCCGGCCGGGAGGTAGCCGACCAGCGCGGCCCGGTTCTCGGCCTTCGCCGCGGCCAGGGCCGCGTTCAACAGCGCGATGTTGCCGCTCACTTGGCTTCCCCCTGCTCGTTCTCGTTCTCGTACAGACCGAAGTAGCGGGCGGCGGTGTCCATGTCCTTGTCGCCGCGTCCTGAGAGGTTCACCAGGAGCAGGGCGTCCGGGCCCAGCTCGCGGCCGATCTCCAGCGCCCCGGCGAGCGCGTGCGCGCTCTCGATCGCGGGGATGATGCCCTCGGTCCGCGAGAGCAGGCGCAGCGCCTGCATCGCGTCGTCGTCGGTGATCGCGCGGTACTCGGCGCGGCCGGTGTCCTTGAGGTAGGAGTGCTCCGGGCCGACGCCCGGGTAGTCCAGTCCCGCCGAGATCGAGTAGGGCTCGGTGATCTGCCCCTCGTCGTCCTGGAGGACGTAGGAGCGGGAGCCGTGCAGGATGCCGGGTTCGCCCTGGCTGAGGGTGGCGGCGTGCTCGCCGGTCTCCACGCCGTGGCCCGCGGGCTCGCAGCCGACCAGGCGGACGCCCGCGTCGGGGAGGAAGGCGTGGAAGAGCCCGATGGCGTTCGATCCGCCGCCGACACAGGCGACGGCGGCGTCGGGGAGCCGTCCGGTGCGCTCCAGGATCTGTCGGCGGGCCTCGACGCCGATGACCCGGTGGAAGTCACGGACCAGTGCCGGGAAGGGGTGCGGTCCCGCCACCGTGCCGAAGAGGTAGTGGGTGCGGTCGACGTTGGCGACCCAGTCGCGGAACGCCTCGTTGATGGCGTCCTTGAGGGTGCGGCTGCCGGACGTCACGGAGACGACCTCGGCGCCGAGCATCCGCATCCGCGCGACGTTCAGCGCCTGGCGCTTGGTGTCGACCTCGCCCATGTAGATGGTGCACTCGAGGCCGAAGAGCGCGCACGCGGTGGCGGTGGCGACGCCGTGCTGGCCGGCGCCGGTCTCGGCGATGACGCGGGTCTTGCCCATCCGCTTGGTGAGCAGCGCCTGGCCCAACACGTTGTTGATCTTGTGCGAGCCGGTGTGGTTGAGGTCCTCGCGCTTGAGGAACACCCGGGCGCCGCCCGCGTGCTCGGCGAACCGCGCGACCTCGGTGAGCGCGCTCGGCCGGCCGGTGTAGTTGACCATCAGGTCGTTCAGCTCGGCGGCGAAGGCCGGGTCGGCCTTGGCCTTCTCGTACTCCGCGGCGACCTCGTCCACGGCGGCGACCAGCGCCTCCGGGATGAACTTGCCGCCGAACGCGCCGAAGTAGCCTTCGGCGTTCGGGATCCGACCCTCGGGATCGGGAATGAAGAATTCTGACATGGCAGACACAGGAGTCCCCTGACAGTGAAATGCGATGGCTGATGGAAGTGTCGCGGCTCAGCCGCGACGCCATCGCATTCCGTTGACCTGTCCGGGCTCGCCGCCGATCACATAACGCACCCGACGGCCCAATACGCGACGCGCAGGCGCGCGGCAGCCGCGGGGGCGGCAGCCGGGCGCGAGGCGGGTCGCGATGGACATGGGGTCAGTTCCGCCCGAACCGCAGGGCGGGGTGGGCGCCGGCGGCCACGAGGTCGGCGACGGCCGCCCGCGGGTCCTTGCCGGTCACCAGGGACTCGCCGACGAGCACGGCGTCGGCGCCGTCGTTGGCGTAGGCGATGAGGTCGTGCGGGCCGCGGACACCGGACTCGGCGATCTTCACGATCTCGTCCGGGATCTCGGGCGCGATGCGCGCGAAGTTGCCGCGGTCGACCTCGAGGGTCTTGAGGTTCCGGGCGTTGACGCCGATGATCCGGGCGCCGGCGTCGACCGCGCGGGCGACCTCCTCCTCGTCGTGCACCTCGACGATCGGGGTGAGCCCGATCGAGGTCGCACGCTCGATGAGCGAGACCAGCGCGTCCTGCTCCAGGGCGGAGACGATCAGCAGGGCGAGGTCGGCGCCGTAGGCGCGGGCCTCCCACAGCTGGTACGCGGTGACGATGAAGTCCTTGCGGAGCACCGGGATGTCGACCTTGGCGCGGACCGCTTCGAGGTCGGCGAGGGAGCCGCCGAACTTGCGCTGTTCGGTCAGGACGCTGATGACCGCGGCGCCGCCCGCCTCGTAGTCGGCGGCGAGTCCGGCCGGGTCGGCGATGGCGGCCAGCGCGCCCTTGGAGGGGCTGGAGCGCTTGACCTCGCAGATCACCTTGACGCTGTCACCGCGCAGCGCGGCGACTCCGTCCATCGCTTCGCGTGCCTTGCCGGCCCGCTCCTTGAGCTCGTCGATGGAGACCTGAGCCTGCCGGTCGGCGAGGTCGGCGCGGACTCCGTCGATGATCTCGTCGAGCACACTCACGCGAGCGGTCCCCTTCCGGGCTGGGTGGTGGAGCACGGTCCGTACACCGAAACGATCAAGCCAGTCAACGATCAAGCCAGCAAATGCTCGCGTCGGCTCACTGATGGTATCCGGCCGAGGGCGGAGGGCGCGCATCCGGTCGATCGCGGTCCCACTACCTGGACAAATGCGGCTACCAGGGGTAGCCGCCGGTTTCCCGTGGCAGGGTTTCACCGGCCGCCAGGGGACAGGACCGGACACCACATGGCCGGTTCCTGCCATCGCCCGGCGTGTCGGCGCCACCGTGGCTCCGCTCCGTCCGGGGCCGGGCACGCGTCCGGCGGGGCGCTAGGGGGCGAGCGCGGATCCGAACGGCAGGTTCCGGGCGACGCTGAAGAACAGGACCACCGCGCCGATCGCCCACCAGTACGCCGGCCGCAGCCGGATCTCGAACGGACGGCCGCGCAGCGTCCGCGACAGCCACACCACCCAGACGACGGCGAAGAGCACGTAGGCCGCGACCGCCAGCGCGTTCAGACCGAGGGCCGCGCCGAAGTCACCGTGCGCGACCGCGTGGGCGCTGCGCAGCCCGCCGCAGCCGGGACAGTAGATCCCGGTGTACTTCAGCAGCGGGCAGACGGGGTAGTGGCCGGGGGTGTTCGGGTCGACCGCTCCGACGTACGCGAACGCGGAGACGACTCCCGCCAGCACCCCGAGCGGCACGGCGGCCCGCCGCAGCCGGCCGGCGGGCGGCGCGGGCTCCGGGGCGGGCCACGGCTCGTGATGCGGCGCGGCGGCGCCGGCGGGCGGCGGCACGGCGGTCAGCTTGTCGGTCACGTGCCTGATTGTGCCCCGTGACGTACGAAGGCGCAGCCCCGGATCAGCCGGGGCCGCGCCCGCGTGGTGCGTGTCGTGCCGTTGGAGTGGGACGTCAGCTGTGGGCGGGCTTCCGGGGCTGGCCCAGGCCCATCGCGCGCATCACGAGGCCGACGACGCCACCGAGCAGGACCACGACCAGGCCCGCCCAGAATCCGAGCGGCTCGGCCATCACCATGAAGGCACCCGAGACGCAGAATCCGATGAAGGCGATTATGACGCCGGTCCAGGCGGCAGGGGTGTGGCCGTGGTTGGTGCCCGCCATGAGTGCTCCCAATATGTTCTCGGTCGGGGAAGTTTTCCTCGTCCATTCTTGCGCGTTCCCGGAGCGCTCCGTGCACGGGGGTGCGGCGTGGGCGGGCCCCCGGCCGGCACCGGTCGGCCCCCGGTCGGACCCGGTCAGCCCCCGGTCGGGTCCTCGCCGCGGTCGAGGGCCTTCCACAGCTCCTCGGGGCGCTCGGGGTCCGGGGCGGGGCGCCCGGCCTTCCGGGACGGCAGGCCGGTGGCGCCGTCCCGGTCGTAGCGGTTGGACATCCCCGGCCAGTGGCGGCCGCGCAGCACGGCGAGCACTCCGGCCGCGAACAGCAGCGCTCCCCCGGCGGCGGCGACCCACGGCCATGTGGTGGAAGTCTCACCGACGACGGTCGTACTGGCCAGTGTCGTGGCGGCCGTGGCGGCCGCGGCCAGGGCGGAGCCGGGGCCGTCGGTGAGGGCGGCGGTCACGATGCCCACGCCGCACAGCACGAGGAGTCCCGAGACGACGGAGCGGCCGATGCCGCGGACGGCGAACACGGCGACCAGGGCGGCGAGGCCGACGAGCGCGAGCGCGCCGGGCACGCCGGTGATCTCGCTGCCGGAGACCGTGAGGGCCACCGAGCCCTCGGCGTACTTCGCGGTCCCGTGGGCCCAGGTCTTGCCCGCCGCGAGCAGCGTGACGGCGGCGCCGGCGACGCCGAGCAGCAGCGCGAGGGCCAGGCTGCGGCGGCCCGCGGCGCGGGTGCGCGCCGGCGGCCCCGTCACCACGGGGTCGGCGGCGGGTTCCTGGGCGGTCGCGGTGGGATCCGGCGCGGTCCCGGTCGGAACCGGGGCGGTCGCGGTGGTCGCGGATTCTTCGGCGGGGCGGGGCTGGGGCACGGCAGTCACGTAGACCACTATCGCGCGTCGGCCCGCGGGCGGCACAGGCGGGGGACCGATCAGGGACAGACCACCACGAGTCGATTCCATGCACCGACCAGTCCATGAGTGAGCAAGTTTTCGCCCATGCGATCACCGCCGAAAGCAAAGCGGAGGTAGAGACTCCGTCTGCCGTCTTGTTGACGTGTGCTCGTCACAATACGTTCGCGCCGATCCCCCGTGCGACCACCTCGCTCCGGCGGATCAACTCCCCCCGCACAGCCCCCGGTTTACAGCCACAGGAGGCAGTACGTTGCGCACAACCCTTACTCCGGCGGCGCTTCGGCGCGCCGGACTCTCCCTCACCGCCGTCGCGGGACTGGCCCTGGCGGGCTTCGCCATCGCCCCGTCCGCCGACGCGCAGCCGGTCGCGCGGACCGGCGCGGCCCAGAACGTCACCGTGAACGCGGATCAGGCCGTCCACACCGCTCGCGCCTGCGCCCTGCCCAAGGCGGGCGAGATGGCGTGCAAGGCGCTCCGCGTCACCAGCGGGACGGTGCACACCACCAACGTCCGTGGCACGACGATCACCCCCGACGCGGCCGCCGCCACCCCCACAGGTTACGGCCCGAGTGATCTTCAGAAGGCCTACGGGCTGACCTCCGCGGCGGCCGCCAACGGCGCCGGGCGGACCATCGCGATCGTCGACGCCTACGACGACCCGAACGCCGAGGCGGACCTCGGCGTCTACCGCTCGCACTACGGGCTGCCGGCCTGCACCACGGCCAACGGCTGCTTCAAGAAGGTCAGCCAGACCGGCAGCACCACCGCGCTGCCCACCGCCGACGCCGGCTGGTCGGAGGAGATATCCCTCGACGTCGACATGGCCAGCGCGATCTGCCCCAAGTGCAAGATCCTTCTCGTCGAGGCCAAGACCCCCTCGATGGCGAACCTCGGCACCGCGGTGAACCGTGCCGTCACCCTGGGCGCGAAGTACGTCTCGAACAGCTACGGCGGCGGGGAGTCCTCCTCCGACGCCTCCTACGACAGCAGCTACTTCAACCACCCGGGCGTCGCGATCACGGTCAGCGCCGGTGACTCCGCCTACGGCGCCGAGTACCCCGCCGCCTCCAAGTACGTGACCTCGGTCGGCGGCACCGCCCTCAAGACCGCCTCCAACGCGCGTGGCTGGACCGAGACCGTCTGGTCCACGAACAGCACCGAGGGCACCGGCTCCGGCTGCTCCGCCTATGACGCCAAGCAGTCCTGGCAGAAGGACACCGGCTGCGCCAAGCGGACCATCTCCGACGTGTCGGCGGTCGCCGACCCGGCCACCGGTGTGGCGATCTACGACTCCTACGGGATCGCCGCCGGGTACTACACCTTCGGTGGCACCAGCGCCTCGGCGCCGATCATCGCGGGCGTGTACGCCATCGCCGGCGCCCCGTCGTCCGGTTCGTACCCGACCTCGTTCCCGTACGCCCACACCTCGGCGCTCAACGACGTGACGAGCGGCTCCAACGGCAGTTGCTCGGGCTCGTACCTGTGCACCGCCAAGGCCGGATACGACGGCCCGACGGGTCTCGGCACCCCGAACGGCACCTCGGCCTTCACGGGCTGACGGCCCCGTGAAGCACGGCGGGGCGGCCCGGTCCTGGCCGCCCCGCCTTCGGGTGTTCCCACCGTCATCGTGGTCCCGCGGTCACGCCCGCGCGTCGGTGTGCAGCCGGCTCGCGGTCGCCACCGCGCGCAGCACCGCCGCCGCCTTGTTGCGGCATTCGGTGTCCTCGGCGACCGGGTCCGAGTCGGCGACGACACCGGCGCCCGCCTGGACGTACGCCGTACCGTCGCGCAGCAGCGCGGTGCGGATGGCGATCGCGGTGTCGGAGTCGCCGGCGAAGTCCAGATAGCCGACGCAGCCGCCGTACAGACCGCGGCGGACCGGCTCCAGCTCGTCGATGATCTGCATCGCGCGCGGCTTGGGGGCGCCGGACAGGGTCCCGGCCGGGAAGCAGGCCGTCAGCACGTCGAAGGCGGTGCGCCCCTCGGCCACCCGGCCGGTGACGGTCGAGACGATGTGCATGACGTGGCTGTAGCGCTCGACGGACATGAAGTCGACGACCTCGACGCTGCCCGGTTCGCACACCCGCCCCAGGTCGTTGCGGCCCAGGTCCACCAGCATCAGATGCTCGGCGCGCTCCTTGGGGTCCGCCATCAGCTCCTCCCCCAGCGCCGCGTCCTCCTGCGGGGTCGCGCCGCGCGGCCGGGTGCCGGCGATCGGGTGCACCAGCGCCCGGCCGTCCTCGACCTTGACCAGCGCCTCGGGGCTGGAGCCCACGACATCGAAGCCGTCGAAGCGGAACAGGTACATGTACGGACTCGGGTTGGTCGCCCGCAGCACCCGGTACACGTCCAGCGCGCTCGCCGGACACGGGGTCTCGAACCGCTGCGAGGGCACCACCTGGAACGCCTCACCCGCCCGGATCCGCTCCTTGATGTCCTCGACTGCCGCCTGGTAGGCCGCCGAGCCCCAGCGTCCGGTGAACTCCGGCAGCTCCGAGGCGGGCAGCTCGACGGCGGCCGACGCGGCCGGCCGGGCCAGGTCGGCGGCCATCGCGTCCAGCCGGGCGACGGCGTCGGCGTACGCCTCGTCGATGCCGGTGGCCAGGTCGTTGTGGTTGATCGCGTTCGCGATCAGCAGCACGCTGCCGTCCCAGTGGTCCAGCACCGCCAGGTCCGAGGTGAGCAGCATCGTCAGCTCGGGCAGCCGCAGTTCGTCCTCACCGTGCTCGCCGATCTTCTCCAGGCGGCGCACGATGTCGTAGCCGAGGTAGCCGACCATCCCGCCGGTGAACGGCGGCAGCCCGCCGCCCGCGTGCAGGTCACGCGGGGTGTGCAGCGTCTCGACCGTGACCCGCAGCGCCTCCAGCGGATCACCGCCGGTCGGCACGCCCACCGGCGGGGTCCCCTGCCAGTGCGCCTGCCCGTCGCGCTCGGTCAGCGTCGCGGCGCTGCGCACCCCGACGAACGAGTACCGCGACCACGAGCGGCCGTTCTCCGCGGACTCCAGCAGGAACGTTCCCGGACGCTCGCCCGCGAGCTTGCGGTACAGCCCGACCGGGGTGTCGCCGTCCGCCAACAGCCTCCGGCTGACGGGGATCACCCGGCGGTCCTCCGCCAGCTTGCGGAACGTTTCGAGGTCGGGCGCGACAGTAGCGGTGGTCATAGCGGCAGCGTAATGGGCCTGCGCGCAGGTGCCCGCTCAGCCCCGCAGATCCGGCCGGACGTACGCGGGCTCCACGTCGGCGAGAACGACGGCCCGCAGATCCTCGGGAACGTCGCCGAGGGCCACGATCTGCACCGGGTCGGCCAGGGCGATGTCGGCCGCGGCGGCCAGCACCGCGTCGGCGGCCGCGGTGTCGGCTCCCGGCACCCCGTCGACCTCGTACACCACCAGGATCTTCTCCCGGGCGTCCGCGACCCGGTAGCGCGTGAGGTACAGCCGCCGCACCGCGGCCATCGCCTCGATCCGCGGCAGTGCGGCGGCCAGCAGCCGGGGCTGCGGGTCCGCGGACGCCTTGACCTTGATGTACGCGCCGGCCGGGAAGGGCAGGCCCGCCGCGATCACCACATCGCGCTCCTCGGCGGCCACATGGATCGGCGAGGCGGCGCGCGGATCGATGATCAGACCGGCCGCGGGCGGCAGTTGGGCGAGCAGTTCCGGAACGGTGATCTGGAACAGCCGGTAGCCCTCGGGCAGATCGCGCCGGATCTCCTCCGGGTCGGTGTACGCGACGGCGCACAGCGTTCCGGAGACATCCGTGTAGAGCGGTTCCGGGCCGCGGTCGCCCGTCCGGACGCCGATCAGCACGATGCTGTCGGCGAGCCGGTAGATCAGCGGGGAGACCTCGATCGGCTGCGGGGTCGGGTCCGGGTGCTGGCTCATAGCTCGATCTCCGCGTTGACGGCGGGCAGGTCCTTGGGCAGCGGCGCCTCGATGCCCATCAGGTTCAGCTGGTCGCCCAGGCACATCCGGACGCCGCCGGATCCGTCGGAATGTCTCGCGTAGGTGCCGAGCCGGATGGTGCCGGGGAAGACGAAGGTCTCCCGGAGGCGGTCCACGTGGAAGGGCTTCTCCAGCGTGAGCAGCCAGTCCCCGAAGTGGTAGTCGACGATGTGCCAGTCCTTCGTGATCCGGTTCCCCCAGGACAGCTCGGCCGCCACGATCGGATCGAGGTGCGCGTGCGGGTTCTCCCGCGTGCCGGCGGCCGCGATCGGCGCCCGGACGTCGTCCGGCGTTCCGGCGCTCATCGGCTCGGCGCCGTGAGCTGGGAGCCGTAAACCGAACTCCTGGTGATACCGCCGACGATGGTGGTGCCGCCCGCGGCGGTGGCCGCCGTCCGGTTGTTGGTCAGGATCGGCGACCCGGACGGCAGGTCGAAGTTGTGCAGCGGAATGTTCTGCCCGGGGCCGACGGTGGCGATGCCGTTCGGCGAGACCGGCAGGACGTTTCCGCTGTGGTCGATGACGGAGATGGCGCCGGAGTCGATGTGCGACATCACGTCGGGGACGAAGTACTGCGGCAGGCCGCCCCCGCCGAACTGCGGGTTGGCGTTCGCGTAGGCGCCGGCCGCCGGCACGTCGGAGTTGAAGTGCAGGGTGACGCCCTCGGTCCGGTACTCGTGCTGGATGTACTGGTTGAGGTCGGACGGTCCCACCTGGACTCCCTTGCTGATCTCGGCGGAGTCACCGCCCAGCGACGCCATCGTCCCCTCCGGCATCGCGAATCCGGTGATCCGCGGGTGCAGCGCCTCGGCGTTGGTGCCCGCCGGGATGACGGTGTCGTGCCAGAGGTCGATCCCCGGGTAGCCGCCCGAGCCCTGCCAGGCGCGCGCTCCCTGGGACGGCAGTTCCGACGCCGCCTGGGTGCCGCCGCGCCAGCCCTGGAGGCCCTCGGACAGGCTGGACCGGAACGAGCCGAAGAGCCCCGCCCCGTCACCGAAGCCGGCCCCGAAGCCGGTCAGCGCGCCGGAGGCCCCGTACCGCAGCTCGGTGGCCATCGACGTCAGCTTGCCCAGGGCGGTGAACGGCAGGGCGCGCAGCAGTCCCGGGATGGCCGAGCGGCCCTTCCACAGGGCCATCGCGCCGGTGCCGATGCCCTTGATCGCACCCCATCCGGCGCCCAGCAGATGGCTGCCCACGCCGAGCAGCCCCTCGGCGGCGAAGGCGCCCTTCAGGGCGCCCAGCGAGGTGAGGCCCTTCGTCATGGGAATACAGCTCAGCGCCGCGAGGGCCACGTCCCACAGGGTCGCTTTCCCCTGGGTGTACTTGGCGATGGTGTCCGCGAGCACCAGCAGCGCGGCCGCGAAGACGATCCAGGCGATCGGGCCGCCGATGATGAGTGCGATGATGCCGCCGACCGCGACCACGATCTTCGCGACGACGATGAGGCCGTTCCACGCCTTGGCGGCGAGGTCCCCGAGCTTGTGCCAGAACGAGTCCGGCGGGATGCCCGCGTCGGCGGCCTCGTGCAGCGATCTGCTCGCGGTGTCGGCGGCGGTGTTGCGCAGTTCCGCCGCCTGCCCGGCGAGCCGCTTCGCGGCGTCCAGCTGTGCCTGGGGGCCGCTGAGCTGCGACTGCAGGGAGGTGACCTGGCCCTGGGCGGCGGTGTGCTTGCGGGCCTGCTCCTTGACCTGGTCGGGGTCGGGCGGGGCGACCGCCTTGTCCAGCGTCGTGAGCGAGCCGTTGGCGGTGACGAGCTGCGCGTGCAGGCTCTTCACCTGGTCGTGGACCTGACGGCCCTGGGAGAGCGCCCGGTCCGCCTGGCTCTGCGCCGAGTCGAGGGACGTCGCGTAGCCGTCGAGTGCGTCGGCGGCCAGGTGGTGGGAGTGCGCGACCTTGTCGAGCTGCCCGGGGAACTTGCCGATCGCCTCCTTGAAGACGTCGCCGGCGGCCCCGACCCACGTCATCGTCGCCTGGTCACCGGCGAGGGCCCGTACGTTCCGGGACGCCGCCTCAGCATCGTCGGCGATCCGGCGGGTGGTGGTGGCGAGTTGGCGGACCCGGAAGACGTCCCCCGGGGTCGGATCCTCGTGCAGGTCGAGGATGAACCAGTCGGCCGGGCGGCTCACGATGTGGTCTCCACGAGGTCGGCGGCGCGGAACAGGCGGAAGGTGGAGCTGATGGCGTCGAAGACGTCGAGCAGCGCCGGCGCCACCTCCACGGCGGGACTGCTGCACGAGACGATGGCGACGCGGTTCACGTCCCGCAGCGGTACGAAGGTCTGCATGGTGACGACGCGCATCGGGCGGCCGGACTCGTCCTCGATGTCCTCGACCCCGTGGCTGCGGGCGGCGGGCCCGGCGTCCGGGAGTTCGACGGTGGACAGCTCGGTCCAGGTGTCGCCCTCGGCCTTGGCCGTCTTCGCGCTGAGCGGTGCGAGCAGCGGGGACAGCCGGTCCTCGGCGTCGCTGCTCGCGTCGACCGGCCCGGCGACGAAGGAGACGGTGACGCAGGCGGGCAGCAGGCCGTCCGCGACCGGTTCCGCCATCACCGCGCAGTAGACCGCGCCGGCGTTCCAGGCGGCCGCCGCCTGGTTGCGCAGCAGCCGGACGATGTCGGAGCGGCGCTCGCGCAGTTCGGGCAGGTCGGTGAGGCGCCGGCTGACGAGGTCGGCCGCCGAGGCGGCCCGGGTCGCGGGGCGGACGTCGACCTCGAACCAGCTGCCGGGGACGCGCAGCGTGTAGCCGACGCCGGTGTCGAACTTCGGGCCGCTCACTGCGGCGCCCTGGTGCCGTCGCGCAGTTGCTTGGCCAGGTCCTCGTCGACCTTGGTGTAGGCCTTCACGGCCTCGGTGACCATGGAGGACAGCACGCCGGCGGTGTTCTCGACATGGCCGCGCCCGTCCCGCCAGCGCTTCTCGAAGTGGTGCATCGCGTCGCGGACCCGGCCGTCGCCGTAGTCGGAGTCGAAGGAGTCGATCACCGAGTGGCTGGATTCGAGCCCCCGTTTGATCCGGGTGAGCTGGCCGGTGAACGCGTCCAGTGCCCCCAGGTCGTATCCCAGGTCCGTCATCGAACCCTCCCATCGATCCGCGGACCGACAGCTTGCCACAGTGGCCGATAACGTTTACGGCCAGGCGGGAAGGTCACCGGGATCGTGGCGGCGGACCCGGACGGAACCGGACGGAACCCGGGTCGGGGGGTCAGGGGCCCAGCGGCAGCGGGTCGGCGTCGAAGCAGGTGCGGTCGCCGGTGTGGCAGGCGGCACCGGTCTGGTCGACCTTGACGAGCAGGGTGTCGCCGTCGCAGTCGAGGGCGACGGACTTGACGTGCTGGACGTGCCCCGAGGTGTCGCCCTTGACCCAGTACTCGCCGCGGCTGCGGCTCCAGTACGTGCAGCGGCCGGTGGTGAGCGTGCGGTGCAGCGCCTCGTCGTCCATCCAGCCGAGCATGAGCACCTCGCCGGTGTCGTACTGCTGCGCGATGGCGGGGACGAGCCCGTCGGCGGTGCGCTTGAGGCGGGCGGCCACGGCCGGGTCGAGCGGGGAGGACGGGGACGCGGGGGACGGTGCGGCGGTGTCGGGCATGCCTCTATTGTGCCGCCGGTCCCTCCGGCGTTTCGCGCCGCCCAAAAGGTGCGTTCGGTGATGAACACGGCAGGTTCACCGACCTTGATTCCCTAGTCGCTCGCCGTTGTCACCCGTATGGGGCATCCTTCGTGCATGGGTTTTCCTCCGCCTCCGCCGAACGGTCAGCCGCCACCAGGGCAAGGTGGCGGCTTCGGTCCGCCGCAGAACTTTGGTCCGCCGACTCCACCTCCTCCGCCGGGTGACGGCTACGGCTATCCGCAAGGCGGCCAGGGCGGTTACGGATATCCGCAGGGTGGTCAAGGGGGCCAGGGGGCCAGGGGGGTTACGGCCCGCCCGGTCCTCCCGGACCGCCGGTGCCTCCCGGCGGCTACGGCTATCCGCCCGGTGGCGGCGGCTATCCCCCGCCGCCCGGCGGCGGCAACAACAACGGCCGGAACGCGGCGATAGCGATCGGTGCGGTGGTCGTCGTCGGGGCGATCATCGGCGGCATCGTCCTGGCCAGCAGCGGTGGCGGCGACAAGAAGCCGGACGCGCTCACCAGCTCCAGCTCGTCCTCGTCCACCTCGGCGTTCCCGACGCCGACGGTGACGCTGCCGACCGACCTGCCGACGCTCGACATACCCACCGACCTGCCGACCACCGGCTCCACCACCAGCAGCCCGACCCCGGACCTGGTGCCGTACGTCGTGCTGAACCCGGGCAAGTGCTTCGACCACCCGGGCCTGGACAGCAGCGTGTCCGTCGTCACGACCCGCTCGTGCAGTTCGCCGCACGACGGCGAGGTCGTCGCGAACGAGACCCTGACCGGCAGCTTCACCACCGAGACCGAGCTCCAGACCAAGGTGCTGAAGCTGTGCGAGCCGGACGCCAAGAAGCGTCTCGCCCGTATCCCGGCCGACGGCAAGACCTATTACTACTACGCGCTGTACCCGTCGCTCATGACGTACCAGATCCAGAAGAAGGACACGATCTCCTGCTCGCTGACCCTCAGCAACAAGGTCGACGGGAAGAAGCTCACCAAGGCCCTGCCGTAGCCGCACGGCGAGGGGTGGACCTAACCTGACGTCATGTCGACTCATGCGCAGCGTGAACGTCTGCTCCTCGCCGATCTGCTGGAGAACGCCGGGGCGGGTGCTCCGACGCTCTGCGAGGGCTGGACCGCCCGCGATCTGGCCGCGCACCTCGTCGTCCGCGAGCGCCGCAGCGATGCCGCGGCCGGGATCGTGATCCCGCAGCTCGCCGCCCGGATGGAGCGCGTCCGGCAGGAGTTCGCGCAGAAGCCGTTCGAGGAGCTGGTGCAGCTCATCCGCACCGGGCCGCCGCGGATGTCGCCGTTCTCCCTCAAGCAGATCGACGAGGCGGCCAACACCGTCGAGTTCTTCGTCCACGCCGAGGACGTCCGCCGTGCGCAGCCGGAGTGGACTCCCCGTGAGCTGGACGGCGTCTTCTCCGACACCCTGTGGAAGCGCCTGGAGCGCATGGCCCGGGTCGCGGGCCGCAGGTCCCCCGTCGGGCTGGTCCTGCGCCGCCCCGACGGCCAGACCGCCGTCGCGCACAAGGGCACCCCGGTCGTGACGGTCACCGGTGAGCCGGGTGAGCTGACGATCTTCGCCTTCGGCCGCCAGGAGGCGGCGCGGGTCGAGACCGAGGGCGACAAGGCCGCCGTGGCCACGGTGTACGACACCAAGCTCGGCCTCTAGGGTCTGTCGTCTGGATCTCCGTGGGGGAAGGAGCGGTGTCCGGTGCGTGCAGCTGCAAGGCGGAGGAGGGAGGCGACGCGGAGCGTCGTCGACCGACGACAACGCGGCAGATGTGCGTGCTGGACACCGCGACGCCGCGGAGATCCAGACGACAGACCCTAGGCCGGACCCCGTCGCGCGGCCGTCAGCGGGCCCGAGTGGCGTCCAGCAGGATGCGGCGCAGTTCGCGGGCGGCGCGGGGCGGTGAGACGTCGCCGCGGTGCGCGACGGAGATGGTGCGGTGCAGGCCGGGGGCGGCGAACGGGGTGATGCGCAGGCCCGAGCGCTCCGCGACCATGCTGGGGACCACGGCGAGGCCCAGGCCGGCCCGGACGAAGCCGAGGACCGCGTCCATCTCGCCGCCCTCGACGGAGAAGGACGGTTCGAAGCCGGCCGCCCGGCAGGCCGCGAGGGTGTACTCCCGCAGGTCGTAGCCGCGGCGGAACATCACCATCGGACGGCCGCGCAGGTCCTCGATCCGCAGCCGCTCGCGGCGCACCGGAGCGGGATCGGACGGCGCCGAGACCGCCACCAGCTCCTCGCGCAGCAGTTCCTCGGTGGCCAGGGCGGGGGCCTGGACGGGGAGCGGGGTGATGATCAGGGCGAGGTCGAGCTCCCCGGCGGCCAGTACCCGCACGAGGTCCTGCGAGCCGTCCTCGTGGACCACCAGGTCGACTCCCGGGTACCGCCGGTGGAAGTCCTTCAGGACATCGGGGACCAGGCTGGCGCACAGGCTCGGCGGCGCCCCGAGCCGCACCCGGCCGCGCCGGAGCTGGGCCACCTCCTGGACCTCGCGGCGCGCGGTCTCGGCGTCGGCCAGGATCCGGCGGGCCAGCGGCAGCAGGACCTCCCCCGCGTCGGTGAGGGTGATGTGGCCCCGGGCGCGGTGGAACAGCTCGGCACCCAGCTCCCGTTCCAGCGCCCGGATCTGCTGCGACAGCGACGGCTGGGCCACATGGACGCTCTCGGCGGCACGGGTGAAGTGCCGCAGGTCCGCGACGGCGGTGAAGTACTGGAGCTGGTGCAGCTGCATGGTGCCAGCGTAGATCGCGCATAGGCATTGCCTATGGAAAGCAGCCGCATCATGTCTTGGACGGATGACGGCGCCCGGCCTAGCGTCCTGTCCATGGCACTGGCGACACGTACCGGACGGCGACCCTCCCCCGCGGCGACCCTGTGGCGCTCGACCGTCGGCAAGAAGGCGGTCATGGCCGTCACCGGGGTGGCGATGCTGCTGTTCCTCGTCGGCCACATGCTCGGCAATCTGAAGATCTTCTTCGGCGCCCCGGAGTTCAACGCCTACGCCGCCTGGCTGCGCACCATCGGTGAGCCGGTGCTGCACCACGGCTGGTTCCTGTGGCTGATGCGGCTGGGCCTGGTGGCGGCCGTCGTGCTGCACGGCGTCGCCGCGTACCAGCTCAGCCGGCGGGACCGGGCCGCCCGGCCCGCGCGGTACGCCCACCGGCGGCAGCGCGCCAGTTACGCCACCCGCACCATGCGCTGGGGCGGGGTGATCCTCGCGCTGTTCATCGTCTGGCACCTCCTGGACCTGACGACGCTGACGGTGAATCCGCGCGGCCAGGCGCACCACCCCTACGAGAACATCGTCGCGGACTTCCGCAACTGGTACGCCGATGTCTTCTACATCGTGGCGATGCTCGCCCTCGGCCTGCACATCCGGCACGGCTTCTGGAGCGCCGCCCAGACCCTCGGCGCCAACAACGCCCGGCGGGACCGCGCCCTGAAAGCCCTGGCCAACGCCCTGGCACTCGTCCTGACCTGCGGATTCATCGCCGTACCCGTTGCCGTCATGACTGGAGTCGTGAGCTGACATGACCGACTACTCGCACTGGACCACCGGCGAACCCGTCGTCGACACCAAGGCCCCCGAAGGCCCGATCGCCGAGCGCTGGGACCGCCGCCGCTTCGAGGCGAAGCTGGTGAACCCGGCCAACCGCCGCCGGCACACCGTCATCGTGGTCGGCACCGGGCTGGCCGGCGGCGCGGCCGGCGCCACGCTGGCCGAACAGGGCTACCACGTCGTGCAGTTCTGCTACCAGGACTCGCCCCGCAGGGCGCACTCCATCGCCGCGCAGGGCGGCATCAACGCCGCCAAGAACTACCGCAACGACGGCGACTCGGTGCGGCGGCTGTTCTACGACACCGTCAAGGGCGGCGACTTCCGCGCCCGGGAGTCCAATGTGCACCGCCTCGCGCAGGTGTCGGTGGAGATCATCGACCAGTGCGTCGCCCAGGGCGTCCCGTTCGCCCGCGAGTACGGCGGACTGCTCGATACCCGCTCGTTCGGCGGCGTCCAGGTGTCGCGCACCTTCTACGCCCGCGGGCAGACCGGCCAGCAGCTGCTGCTCGGCGCCTACCAGGCGCTCACCCGGCAGATCGCGGCCGGCACGGTCGAGATGCACGCGCGGACCGAGATGCTCGATCTGATCGTGGTGGACGGCCGGGCGCGCGGCATCGTCGCCCGCGATCTGGTCACCGGACGCATCGACACCTACTTCGCGGACGCGGTCGTGCTCGCCTCCGGCGGCTACGGCAACGTCTTCCATCTGTCGACCAACGCCAAGAACTCCAACGCCACCGCCATCTGGCGGGCCCACCGGCGCGGCGCGTACTTCGCCAACCCCTGCTTCACCCAGATCCACCCCACCTGCATCCCGCGCTCCGGCGACCACCAGTCGAAGCTGACGCTGATGAGCGAGTCGCTGCGCAACGACGGCCGGATCTGGGTCCCGAAGGTGCGCGGCGACGAACGCCCGCCGAACGCGATCCCCGAGGACGAGCGGGACTACTACCTGGAGCGGCTCTACCCGGCGTTCGGCAACCTGGTGCCCCGCGACATCGCCTCGCGCGCGGCCAAGAACGTCTGCGACGAGGGGCGCGGCGTAGGACCCGGCGGGCAGGGCGTCTATCTGGACTTCGCCGACGCCATCGCCCGCACGGGCCGCGCCGCGGTGGAGGAGAAGTACGGCAACCTCTTCGAGATGTACGCGCGGATCACCGCCGAGGACCCGTACGCAACGCCGATGCGGATCTATCCCGCGATCCACTACACGATGGGCGGCCTGTGGGTCGACTACGACCTGCAGACCACGGTGCCCGGCCTCTTCGCCATCGGCGAGGCCAACTTCTCCGACCACGGCGCCAACCGGCTCGGTGCCAGCGCCCTCATGCAGGGCCTGGCCGACGGCTACTTCGTCCTGCCGGCCACCCTCAACGACTATCTGGCCCGGCATCCGCACGACACCGTGGACCCCGCGCATCCGGCGGTCGCCGAGGCCGTCGCCGACACCGAGGACCGGCTCAACCTGCTGCTCGCCGTCAACGGCGACCGCACCCCCGAGTCCTTCCACCGCGAACTGGGCGAGCTGCTCTGGGACGAGTGCGGCATGGCTCGCACCGGGAGCGGGCTGCGCAAGGCGCTGGACCGCATCCCGCAGCTGCGCGACGAGTTCTGGCGCCGGGTGAAGGTCCCCGG
Organism: Streptomyces sp. RKAG293; assembly: GCF_023701745.1. Classification (NCBI taxonomy): domain Bacteria; kingdom Bacillati; phylum Actinomycetota; class Actinomycetes; order Kitasatosporales; family Streptomycetaceae; genus Streptomyces; species Streptomyces sp. RKAG293. The sequence goes on from NZ_JAJOZB010000001.1 coordinate 2,739,546, forward strand.
CTCCGGCGCCGACCTCAACCAGTCGCTGGAGCAGGCCAACCGCATCGCCGACCATCTGGAACTCGCCGAGCTGATGTGCCTGGACGCCCTGCACCGCGCCGAGTCGTGCGGCGGCCACTTCCGCGAGGAGAGCCAGACCCCGGACGGCGAGGCGGCCCGCGACGACGCTTCCTTCGCGTACGCCGCCGCCTGGGAGTTCACCGGCACCGGCCGCGCCCCCGTCCTGCACCGCGAAGACCTCGTCTTCGAGCACGTCCACCCCACCCAGCGGAGCTACGCGTGAAACTGACCCTGCGCATCTGGCGGCAGACCGGCCCCGACGAGCCGGGCCGGATGACCACCTACGACGTCACCGGCATCTCCCCCGACATGTCGTTCCTGGAGATGCTGGACCATCTGAACGAGGAGCTGATCCTCGCCGGCGACGAGCCCGTCGCCTTCGACCACGACTGCCGTGAGGGCATCTGCGGCGCCTGCGGCATGGTCATCAACGGCCGGGCGCACGGCCCCGAGCGGACCACCACTTGTCAGCTGCACATGCGGCACTTCACCGACGGCGACACCATCGACGTCGAGCCGTGGCGCGCCGCCGCCTTCCCGGTGGTGAAGGACCTCGTCGTCGACCGGTCGGCGTTCGACCGGATCATCGGCGCCGGCGGCTACATCACCGCGCCCACCGGCGCCGCCCCGGAGGCGCACGCCACCGCGGTGCCCAAGGCGGTGGCCGACACCGCCTTCGAGCACGCCGAGTGCATCGGCTGCGGCGCCTGTGTGGCGGCCTGCCCGAACGGCTCGGCGATGCTCTTCACGTCGGCGAAGGTCGTCCACCTCAACGTGCTGCCGCAGGGGGCGCCGGAGCGCGAGTCCCGGGTGCTGGACATGGTCGGGGCCATGGACGCCGAGGGGTTCGGCGGCTGCACCAACACCGGTGAATGCGCCACGGCCTGCCCGAAGGGCATCCCGCTGCCGTCCATCGCGGCGATGAACCGCGAGTACCTGAGGGCTCTCAGCAAAGGCCGGTGAACCGACGGACTCCTCAGCGCACCGGGTGACCGGCCTCGCGCAGCGCGTTCTTGACGTCCCCGATGCGCAGGTCCCCGAAGTGGAAGACCGACGCCGCCAGCACCGCGTCGGCGCCGACCGCCACCGCGGGGGCGAAGTCGGAGAGCTTGCCGGCGCCGCCGGAGGCGATGACGGGGACCGTGACGTGCTTGCGGACGGCCTCGATCATGGCGAGGTCGTAGCCGTCCTTGGTGCCGTCGGCGTCCATCGAGTTGAGCAGGATCTCCCCGGCACCCAGTTCCGCGGCGCGGTGCGCCCACTCGACGGCGTCGATGCCGGTGCCCTGCCGGCCGCCGTGCGTGGTGACCTCGAAGCCGCCGGCCGCGTTCCGCCGGGCGTCCACGGACAGCACGAGCACCTGCCGGCCGAAGCGCTCGGCGATCTCCCGGATCAGGTCCGGGCGGGCGATGGCGGCGGTGTTGACGCCGACCTTGTCCGCGCCGGCGCGCAGCAGCTTGTCGACGTCGTCCGTGGTGCGGACGCCACCGCCGACGGTGAGCGGGATGAAGACCTGTTCGGCGGTGCGGCGCACCACGTCGTAGGTGGTCTCGCGGTCGCCCGAGGAGGCGGTGATGTCGAGGAACGTCAGCTCGTCCGCGCCCTCGGCGTCATAGAGTTTCGCCATCTCGACGGGGTCGCCCGCGTCCCGCAGGTTCTGGAAGTTGACGCCCTTGACGACCCGGCCGTTGTCCACGTCCAGGCAGGGGATGACTCGGACCGCGAGGGTCATTCAGGGGCTCCTCGATACGCTTCGACCTCGACCTCGACCAGCACCCGGGAGTCGACGAAGCCGTTGACGACGACCATCGTCGCGGCCGGCCGTACGTCGCCGAACAGCTCCTTGTGGGCGCGGCCGACATCCTCCGCGTCCCGGGCGTGGCTGAGGTACATCCGGGTGCGGATGACGCTGTCGGCCGCGAGGCCGAACGGCTCCAGCGCGGCGATCGCGTTGCCGAAGGCGAGCAGCGTCTGCTCGTACGGACTTCCCTCGCCCCGCACCACACCGCCGACCAGCGGCATGGTGCCCGCGACGATGACCCGGTCCCCGGCCGCGACGGCGCGGGCGAAGCCCATGGTCTCCTCCCAGGGGCTGTGGTCGGACTGCACGCGGCGAACTGCGGGGGATTCGGTCATCGTGAAACGGCCTCCAACGCCTCTTCCAAGGTGAACGCCTTGGCGTAAAGGGCCTTGCCCACGATGGCGCCTTCGACACCTTCGGGTACCAACGTGGCGATCGCGCGCAGATCGTCGAGCGACGAGACGCCACCGGACGCGACGACGGGCTTGTCGGTGGCGGCGCACACGTTCTTCAGCAGTTCCAGGTTGGGTCCCTGGAGGGTGCCGTCCTTGGCGATGTCGGTGACGACGTACCGGGCGCACCCTTCGGAGTCCAGCCGGGCGAGCGTCTCGAACAGGTCGCCGCCGTCGCGGGTCCAGCCGCGGCCGCGCAGGGTGGTGCCGCGGACGTCCAGGCCGACCGCGATCCGGTCGCCGTACTCGGCGATGACCTTGGCGACCCACTCGGGCGTCTCCAGGGCGGCGGTGCCGAGGTTGACGCGGGTGCAGCCGGTGGCCAGGGCCGCCGCGAGCGACGCGTCGTCGCGGATGCCGCCGGACAGCTCGACCTTGATGTCCATGGAGCCGGCGACCTCGGCGATCCGCGCCCGGTTGTCACCGGTGCCGAAGGCCGCGTCCAGGTCCACCAGGTGCAGCCACTCGGCGCCCGCCTGCTGCCAGGCGAGGGCGGCGGCCAGCGGGTCGCCGTAGGACGTCTCGGAGCCGGACTCGCCGTGGACGAGGCGGACGGCCTGGCCGTCGCGGACGTCGACGGCGGGAAGGAGTTCGAGGCGGTTCGTAGCCATGGGAAGTGACGTCCTAGAGGTTCTAGAGGTGGTCGAGCCAGTTGGTCAGCAGCTGGGCACCGGCGTCGCCGGACTTCTCGGGGTGGAACTGGGTGGCCCACAGCGGGCCGTTCTCCACGGCGGCGACGAAGGGTTCGCCGTGCGTGGCCCAGGTGACCTTCGGAGAGCGGATATGGGGGTTGGTGACCTCCAGCTCCCACTCCCGCACCGCGTACGAGTGCACGAAGTAGAAGCGGGCGTCGGCGTCGAGCCCGGCGAACTGCCGGGTGTCCTCGGGCGCCTTGACCGTGTTCCAGCCCATGTGCGGGACGATCGGGGCCCGCAGCGGCTCGACGGTGCCGGGCCACTCGTCGCAGCCCTCGGTCTCGGTGCCGTGCTCCACGCCGCGCGCGAACAGGATCTGCATCCCGACGCAGATCCCCATCACGGGCCGGCCGCCGGACAGCCGCCGGCCGATGATCCACTCACCGCGGACCGACTTCAGTCCGGCCATGCAGGCGGCGAACGCCCCGACGCCGGGCACCAGCAGCCCGTCAGCGTTCATGGCCCGGTCGAAGTCACTGGTGATCTCGACGTCGGCGCCGACGTGCGCCAGCGCGCGCTCGGCCGAGCGGACGTTGCCGAATCCGTAGTCGAGGACAACCACGCTCTTGCTCATGGCGGCCCCCTACAGCGACATCAGGCCGGCACCGAACGCCATGAGCGCGCCGATGCCGAGCAGGACGATGACGCCCGTCGGAAGCTTCTGCCTCCAGAAGGAGTAGACGCCGCCGGCGAGGAAGAGCCCGAGGACGATGTAGACGGTCGATGCGGTGTTCACAGTGCGCCCTTGGTCGAGGGGAGGATTCCGGCCGCGCGCGGGTCACGCTCGGAGGCGTACCGCAGGGCGCGGGCCAGGGCCTTGAACTGGCACTCCACGATGTGGTGCGCGTTCCGGCCGTACGGGACGTGGACGTGCAGCGCGATCTGCGCCTGCGCGACGAAGGACTCCAGGATGTGCCGGGTCATCGTCGTGTCGTACGAGCCGATCATGGGAGCCATGTTCTCGGGCTCGGTGTGCACCAGGTAGGGACGGCCCGACAGGTCCACGGTGACCTGGGCGAGTGACTCGTCCAGCGGCACCGTGCAGTTGCCGAAGCGGTAGATCCCGACCTTGTCGCCGAGCGCCTGCCGGAAGGCGGCGCCGAGCGCGAGGGCGGTGTCCTCGATGGTGTGGTGGGTGTCGATGTGCAGGTCGCCCTCGGTCTTGACCGACAGGTCGAAGAGTCCGTGGCGGCCGAGCTGGTCGAGCATGTGGTCGTAGAAGCCGACACCGGTGGAGACGGAGACTTCGCCCCTGCCGTCCAGGTCGATCTCGACGACGACGGACGTTTCCTTGGTGGTGCGTTCCACACGGCCCACGCGGGTCATACGGTCTCCTTCTGCATTGCGCGAACCGCGTCCAGGAACGCGTCGTTCTCCTCCGGGGTGCCCGCGGTGACCCGCAGCCATCCCGGTACACCGTTGTCGCGGACCAGGACGCCGCGGTCGAGGATCGCCTGCCAGGCGGCGTGGCTGTCCGCGAAGCGGCCGAACTGCACGAAGTTCGCGTCCGAGTCCGTGACCTCGCAGCCCAGGGCGCGCAGTTCGGTGACCAGACGGTCCCGCTCGGCCTTGAGCTGCTCGACGTACCCCAGCAGCGTATCGGTGTGCTCCAGCGCCGCGAGCGCGGTGGCCTGGGTGACGGCCGACAGGTGGTACGGCAGGCGCACCAGCTGGACGGCGTCGACGACGGCCGGGTCCGCGGCGAGGTAGCCGAGCCGCAGCCCGGCCGCGCCGAACGCCTTGGACATGGTGCGGCTGACCACCAGGTTCGGCCGGCCCTCGATGAGCGACAGCAGCGACGGCCGGTGCGAGAACTCGACATACGCCTCGTCGACGACGACCAGCGACGGTTTCGCGGCCTGCGCGGCCTCGTACAGCGCCAGTACGGTCGCGGCTTCGACGGCCGTGCCGGTGGGGTTGTTCGGCGAGCAGATGAAGACCACGTCGGGCCGGCGCGCGGCGATCTCCGCCACGGCGGCGTCCACGTCGATGGTGAAGTCGGCGCGGCGCGGCCCGGAGATCCACTCCGTGCCGGTGCCGCGCGAGATCAGCGCGTGCATCGAGTACGAGGGCTCGAAGCCGATCGCGCTGCGCCCGGGGCCGCCGAAGGTCTGCAGCAGCTGCTGGATGACCTCGTTGGAGCCGTTGGCCGCCCACACCTGTTCCTTGGAGACCCGGTGACCGGCGGTGCGGCTGAGGTACGCGGCCAGCTCGGTGCGCAGCTCCACCGCGTCCCGGTCCGGGTAGCGGTTCAGCGCCCTGGCGGCCTCGGTGACCCGCTCGCCGATCCGCCGCACGAGGGCTTCGGGCAGCGGGTACGGGTTCTCGTTGGTGTTCAGCCGCACCGGGACGTCGAGCTGCGGCGCGCCGTAGGGGATCTGGCCGCGCAGCTCGTCACGGATGGGCAGATCGTCGATGCGGGTCACTGGGGCACCTGCCAGTCGAACCGCGCGCGCAGCGCGGCGCCGTGCGCGGGCAGGTCCTCGGCGTCGGCGAGCGTCACCACGTGGTGGGTGACCTCGGCGAGGGCGTCGCGGCTGTAGTCCACGACGTGGATGCCGCGCAGGAACGACTGCACGGACAGGCCCGAGGAGTGGCAGGCGCAGCCGCCGGTGGGCAGTACGTGGTTCGAGCCGGCGCAGTAGTCGCCGAGCGAGACCGGGGCGTACGCGCCGACGAAGATCGCGCCGGCGTTGCGGACCCGGGCGGCGACGGCGGCGGCGTCCGCGGTCTGGATCTCCAGGTGCTCGGCGCCGTAGGCGTCGACGACGGAGAGGCCCTGGTCGATCGTGTCGACCAGCACCACGGCCGACTGCCGGCCGGCCAGCGCGGCCAGGATCCGCTCGCTGTGCTTGGTGACGCCGACCTGCGCCGCCAGCTCCTTCTCGACCCGCTCGGCCAGCTCCACCGAGGTGGTGACCAGCACGGCCGCCGCCAGGGTGTCGTGCTCGGCCTGGCTGATCAGGTCGGCGGCGACGTGCACCGGGTCGGCGGTGGCGTCGGCGAGGACGGCGATCTCGGTCGGACCGGCCTCGGCGTCGATGCCGATCCGGCCCTTGAGCAGCCGCTTGGCCGACGCGACGTAGATGTTGCCGGGGCCGGTGACCAGGTTGACCGGCCGGCACTCCTCGGTGCCGTACGCGAACATCGCGATGGCCTGGGCGCCGCCGGCGGCGTAGACCTCGTCCACGCCGAGCAGCGCGCAGGCGGCGAGGATCGTCGGGTTGGGCAGGCCGTCGAAGTCCTTCTGCGGGGGCGACGAGACGGCGATGCCCTCGACGCCGGCCTCCTGCGCCGGGACCACGTTCATGACGACGGACGACGCGTAGGCGGCCAGTCCGCCCGGCACGTACAGTCCGACGCGCTCGACCGGCACCCAGCGCTCGGTGACCGTGCCACCGGGCACGACCTGCACCGTCGTGTCGGTGCGGCGCTGCTCGTGGTGCACGATCCTGGCCCGCCGGATCGACTCCTCCAGGGCGGCGCGGATCTTCGGATCCAGCTCCTCCAGGGCGGTCTCCAGTGCCGCGGCGGGCACCCGGACGCGCTCCAGGGTGACGCCGTCGAACTTCCGCGCGTAGTCGATCAGCGCCGCCGTCCCCCGATGGCGTACGTCCTCGCAGATGGGCCGCACCTGGTCCAGGGCGGCTTCCACGTCGAACTCGGCTCGGGGCAGCAGGTCGCGGTCGATGCCGTCCTCCGGGAAGGCGGCACCACGCAGATCGATTCGGGAGATCACCCTGTCAAGTGTAGAGAACGCTGTTCTCAGCCGTTCTCCGGTTCCACTCCCTGATACGTCCCCGGCCGGTGATCACGCCGGGCTACGGTTCCGTGTGTCGCACGGTGCGACACGGAACCGGGAGGGGACGCGGTGACCGAGCCGTCGGGGATCAGGGCGCCGGGTGACTGGACCGAGCCGGAGAAGGATCTGTGGAGCGCCTTCCGCCGGGGCGTGGTGCACGACCTGCGCACCGGCATCCCCGAGCGGGACGACCCGGCCACCGACCGGGCCTGGGGCCCGGAGCGGACGGTGCGCGCCGAGGTGATCGCCACGCTCCTGCTGGACGGGCCGCCCGCCGAGCCCGGCCGGGTCGCGTGCGTCAAGCTCTCCGGGGCCCGGATCAGCGGCCAGCTGAATCTGTCGGGCGGCCAGGTCACCCCGTACGTGGAGTTGCACGACTGCCACTTCGACCAGCAGATCCTGCTGCCGGAGTGCCAGTTCACGACGCTGCGCATGGTGCACTGCTCGATCCCCCGCCTGGAGGCGGCCCGCCTCACCACCACCGGCGATCTGCATCTGCCGCAGTGCGCCATCGAGGGCGGCATACGGCTCACCGACGCGCACATCGGCACCGATCTGCTGCTCAACCAGCTCACGGTGGGCCGCGACCGGCACGGCCGGGCGATCGCCGCCGACGGGCTCAGCGTCGCCCAGGACGTCGAGGCCGAGCTGATGGACGTGACCGGTGAGATCAGCCTGCGCAGCGCCCGGATCGGCGGGCGGCTGAGCCTGCGCGGCAGCCTGCTGCACAACCCCTACGGCCGCTACGCGCTGAACGCCGCGCGGGTCACCGTCGAGCACACCCTCTATCTGAGCGCCGGCTGGATGGCCACCGGCGGGGACAGCGGCGGCACCCCGCCCGCCGGGGTGCGGACCCGCAACTTCAGCTGTGAGGGCGCGGTCCGGCTGGACGACGGCCGGTTCGGCAACGCGGTGATCATCACCCGGGCGCGGTTCCGGCTCACCGGCTCCCAGCAGCTGTCGCTGCGGCGGATCCAGACGCCGGAACTGCGCTTCACGCTCGGCCAGCCGCCGACCGGCACCGTCTCGCTGGCCGGCGCCCGGGTGGGCAACCTCACCGACACCCGGCAGAGCTGGCCGGAGTCCGGCGGCCTGGACCTGGCGGGCTTCAGCTACACCACGCTCAGCCCGGCGGGGGCGTTCCCGCTGCGCGACCGCATCGCCTGGCTGGCCGCCGCCACCCCCGAGTACAGCCCGGAACCGTACGAGCACCTCGCCGCGGCGCTGCGGGCCGGCGGTGAGGACTCCGACGCGCGCGAGGTGCTGCTCGCCAAGCAGCGCCGCCGCCGTGAGGCGCTGCCGCTGGCCGGCACGCTGTGGGGGTATCTCCAGGACATCACCGTCGGCTACGGGTACCGGCCGGGCCGCGCCGCCGTGTGGATGGCGGTGCTGTGGGCGATCGGCGCCACCTTCTTCAGCCTCCACGCGCCGCCCGCCCTCAAACCCGACGAGGCTCCGCACTGGAGCGCTCCGCTGTACGCCCTGGACCTGCTGCTGCCGGTCATCGACCTGGGCCAGGACAGCGCCTGGAAACCGTCCGGCGGCGCGCAGTGGGCGGCCACCGTGCTCGTCCTGCTGGGCTGGATCCTGGCCACCACCGTCGCGGCGGGCGCCTCCCGGCTGCTGCGCAGGGGCTGACCGGGGGCCCGGGCGTGTCGTCACGGGGACGGTACGGAGCGACCCGGTGAAGCTTGCGCGGCGAAAGCACCCCGTCCGGCGACCGGAGCAGCACGTACGCTGTCCGATTGTGACCGCTCGCCTTCCGCTCTTCCCGCTGAACTCGGCCCTTTTCCCGGGCCTCGTTCTGCCCCTGCACATCTTCGAGGAGCGGTACCGCGCGCTCGTGGGCGATCTGCTCGCGCTGCCCGAGGACGCCCCGCGCCGCTTCGCCGTGGTCGCCATCAAGGACGGGAACGAGGTGGCACCGACCGGCCCGGACGGGGTGGACACCACCGCGGGGGCCGGGCTCGGCCCCGATCCGGCCAAGTCGCTGTTCCAGGTCGGGTGCATCGCGGAGGCCGCCACCATCGGTGAGCGCGAGGACGGCGGTTTCGAGGTGGTCGCCACCGGCACCACCCGCTTCCGGCTGCTGTCGGTCGACGCGTCGGGTCCGTATCTGACCGCCGAGGTGGAGGAGCTGCCGGAGGAGCCGGGCGAGGGGGCGGGCACGCTGGCCGCCGGTGTCGCCAGGGCCTTCCGCACCTATCAGAAGCGCCTCGCCGGAGCCCAGGACCGCACCCTCGTCGCGGTGCAGGAACTGCCCGACGACCCGTCCGTGCTGTCCTATCTGGTGGCCGCCGCGACGATCTTCGAGACCCCGGCCAAGCAGCTGCTGCTGGAGGCGCCGGACACCGCGGCCCGGCTGGCGGCCGAGCTGCCGCTGCTGCGCCGCGAGGCCGCCGTCATCGGCAAGCTCCCCTCGCTGCCCGCCGTCGACCTGACCCGTCAGCCGGCCAGCCTCAACTGACCGCCGGAGCGTACGGAGCAACCGGCGGGACCACCGACAGGACCACCGATCGGAGACGGCACGTCATGGCCAGGAAGTCCAAGGCGACCACCGGCGGCACCCCCGCCACCGTCGCGCTGGAGCAGGACGGCGCCGCCTTCACCGTCCACGCCTATGCCCACGACCCGGCGGCCGCCTCGTACGGCGGCGAGGCCGCCGAGGCGCTGGGCACGGCTCCCGAGCGGGTGTTCAAGACGCTGGTCGCCGATGTCGACGGGGCGCTGACCGTCGCCGTGGTCCCGGTCGCCGGTTCGCTCGACCTCAAGGCGCTCGCGTCCGCGGTCGGCGGCAAGCGCGCCGCGATGGCCGATCCCGCGGCGGCCGAACGCACCACGGGTTACGTGCTGGGCGGCATCTCCCCGCTGGGCCAGCGCAAGCGGCTGCGCACGGTCGTGGACGTCTCCGCCCTGACCCACACCACGGTGTTCGTCTCGGCCGGCAAGCGCGGCCTGGAGGTCGAACTCGCCCCGCAGGACCTGGTCCGGCTCACCGGCGCGAGCACCGCGCCGGTCGCCCGGATCCAGCAGATTTAGCGGAACCCCGCAGTCCTTCTGGACGATTGCGCCCGATGCGCGCACGGTGTCCCGGACGGAGCACCCGCGACGAGGGGAGCCGACACCATGTCCCGACGCACCCGCATGCGGAAATGGCGGATCAGGAAGCGCCGCGCCAACCACGGCCGGCGCCCGGCGTAGACCGCAGGGCCCCCGCGTTCAGGGCTCCCGTGCTCAGGATCCCCGTTGCCAGGGATCCTGCTCGCCGGGTCCCTGGGCGGGCGGGTTCTGATCGGCCGGGTTCCGGTCGGCCGGCGGCGCCGTGAACTGTCCCTGGCCCGGAGCGGGCTGGGGCGCCGGGTGCGGTGCGGGATACGACGTGTCCCACGACTGCGGCTGCTGCGGTTCACGCGGCCCGAAGGCCGACGTCAGGCAGAGGTGTACGAGCATGGCCGCGGCCGGCCAGGCGACGAGGGCGCCCTTGGCGCGCAGCCGCAGCGGGCCGTCGAAGACGACCTTCGGGCCGGCCTCCTTGGCATGCGCGATCAGATCGCTCGTCGGGCCGAGCCAGACCCCGAGGCGCCAGGCGAGCACCGAGCCGAGCAGCCCGCCGACCGCCAAGCCTAGCACGACCCCGATGCCGCCGCGCCGCCGGCGCCAGAAGACCAGGGCCGCCGTCACCGCGCCCATCGCGAGTCCCAGCAGCACGAAGGTGCCGTCGGCGCCGACCGCTTCCTCGCCCTCGCTGTCCCTGAGGTAGATGGCCTTGCCGTCGGAGACCATCGGGATGAGGGGCGCGAGCCACAGCCACAGCAGCCCGAGCACGACCCCGGTCACCGCCACCGCGACGGCGACCAGCGCGCCCTCCCGCAGTTCGGCGGTGAACGCCGCACGTCCGTCCTTCGATGCGTCGCCGGAGAACTCCGCGCCCGGGTACGGCGGCAGGGGCGGCGGCTGGTCGTGCGGCGTCAGGGGTGCGGTCACCCGCCCATCGTGCCAGGTCCCGGGGTCGCCCGCTTCACCGGCAGGCGGCTCGGCGGTACGCCCAGGTGGCGGCGGCCAGCGACACCACGCCGACGGCCGCGCACACCGACAGATCCGCACCCACCATGACCCAGTCCGGATGCGGGTCGAAGGTGCGGGCGAAGGCCTCCACGCCGTACGTGGACGGCAGCAGATCCCGGACGAGACCGATCGGTGCGGGCATGTTCCCGGCCGGCAGCACGCCCAGCAGCAGTGCCGCCGACATGCCCAGCTGACCGAAGAGCGTGGCCAGTTCCTGCTTCGGGGCCAGCAGCCCCAGCGCCGCGCCGAGCCCGGCCAGCGCGGCTCCGGCGAGCGGGATGACCGCCGCCAGCACCCACAGGTTCACCAGCGGCAGCTGGAAGAGCACGCATCCGGTGACCGCCGTGGCGATCGTGCCGGGCACCGTGAACGAGGCGTACGCGCCCGCCGCACCCAGCACCACCGCGGCGGGCGGCACCGGCAGCGTCGCGTAGTGGTCGAGGCCGCCGGAGGCGCGCAGCTGGCCGAAGTACTGGGCGAGCAGGTTGAGCGCGACGAAGGCCACCACCAGCACGCTGGACCCGGCGACCACCGCGCGCGCCGCCTCGGCGTCGCCGCCGTCGACGACCCCGCGCAGCATCACCATGATGCCGACCGACTGGAACGTGGCCACGAACAGCAGCGGGATCCGCGCCACCCGGGCGCGCGACAGCTGCGCCCGGTACACGGCGCCCAGTGCGGGCAGCAGCCGGGCGCGCGGCGCGAGCGGTGCGGCGGCCGAGTCCTCGCGGACGGCAGGGACGGTGCCGGGCGTGGCGCCGGTCGTGCCCGGGACCACGGGCGCGGCCGCGCTCACCGTGCGCTCCGGGGCGTACGGCGGTGCGGAAGCCCGCCGCAGACAGACGTCATGCCTTGACCAGTCCCTTCTGACGGCCGCCGAGGGCCAGGTACACGTCTTCGAGGCTCGGGGTGGCGAGGGTGAAGTCGTCGAGTGCGGCGAAGGCCTGGCCGCCGGTGATCTCGGCGATCACGGCGCGGGCCCGCGCCTGCGGGAGCCGGAGCGTCCAGCGGCGGCCGGAGACCTGGGCGGCGGGGCGCAGCGCGGCCACCTCGGGCAGGTGCAGCGGCGGCTCGTCGCGCCAGACGAGGTCGAGCCTGACCTCGTCCGCGACGAGCACCTTGAGCCCGGCCGGGGTGTCACAGGCGATGACCCGCCCGTTGTCGATCACCGCGACCCGGTCGAGCACGGTCTCGGCCTCGATGACGTTGTGCGTGACCAGTACGACGGTGGCCCCGTGCTCGGCGCGGCGGCGGTCGACCGCCGCCCACACCGCCCGCCGGGCGACCGGGTCCATGCCGGTGGTCGGCTCGTCCAGGACCAGCACCGGCCGCTCCCCCACCAGCGTCGCGGCGAAGCACGCCAGCCGCCGCTGGCCGCCGGAGAGCCGCTTGATGGCCCGTCCGGCCAGCTCGGTGAGGCCCAGTTCCGCCAGCACGGCGTCGCGCTCGGCCCGCGCGGTGCGGGCGTCCAGGCCGCGCAGCCGGCCGGTGGTCTCGGCGGCCAGTGACACGGTCAGCTCGTCCAGGGCGGTGGATTCCTGCCCGAGGTAGCCGATCAGCCGGGAGGCGCGTTCGGGGTGGCGTACGAGGTCGTGGCCGAGCATGCCGATGGCGCCGGAGTCCGGCCGCAGCAGCCCGGTGAGCTGGCGGACGAGGGTGGACTTCCCGGCGCCGTTGGGTCCGAGCAGTCCGAAGATCTCGCCGCGCCGGATGTCGAGGTCGATGCCGTCGCTCGCGCGGACAGCAGGGGTCGCGGCGCCTCGCCGGCCACGCCCGGCCGGGTAGGTCTTGACCAGCCCGCGTACGGCGATCACCGCATCGCGGGCGGTGGCGGCTGTGCTGGGCGCCGCCTGCTCCGTGCCCGTACTCACGAGGATCGAGAGTACGCGTCGCGGCGCCCGGTCCGCGCCTCGGGTCCGGTTCTGCCCTCAAATGCCGGACCGGCGCGCACCGGTCCCGGCCCCTGCCCGGCGGTCAGTCGCCCGCGGGGGCGTGTTCGGCGACCGTGCGGGCGTCGACCTCGCGCCAGAAGCCCGCCCGGATGGCGTACCGGTCGTGCTCGTCGATCTGGTCGTCCTTGTGCGCGAGCAGTCCGAAGCGCGCGGCGTAGCGCAGCAGCTCGCCGTCGATGCGGTGCGGCACGCGCGGGTAGTGCGTGGACAGGGCCTGCAGGTGGGCGGCGTCGGTGAGGCGGGCGATCCAGCGGCGGGCGAAGACCTGGCCGACCTCGAAGGGGTCGCCGCTGACGGCGGTGATGTCGGCCTCGCGGTCCGCCCAGCGCTGTTCCGCGCTGGTGAGCTGGGCGAGCGTCGGCAGGCCGCTGGTGTCCGGCACGTCGGGGCCGTTGCCGGGGCCGCGTTCCGACCAGGTCTTGTCGGACGACCAGCGGAGCGTGGCGTTGGGGACGGGGTGCGGGACCGGGGCCTGCTGGACGCGGCCGAGCCCCGCGAGGTCCTTGGGGGTGGGCACCCCCTTGGCGGCGGCGGCAGCGGCGGCGGCCGCGTCGGGGTGCTCGGTGCCGGCGGGTGCCGGGGCCGTGCCGTTCTTCGCCGGGTGGGCGTCGGGGTGGGAGCCCGGGTGTCCGGTGCCGGGGTGGGAGCCCGGGTGTCCGGTGCCGGGGTGGGAGCCCGGGTGTCCGGTGCCGCCGCCCGAGGAGCCCGAGGGCTCGGGCAGCGGCGCGGACAGGATCGCCTGGATCTCGGGGCGCGGGGTGGGCGGCGCGCAGACGCCGGCGACCTCGCGGGCCCGGATCGCCCGGGTGATCCACTCGCGGTCCAGCACCCGGCGCTCGTCGGCCTCGGCGACCAGGTCCTCGGACTGGTTGTAGTCCCCGTCGGCGGCCTGCACCGCCCACAGGTGCACGGCGACGCCGTGCTCCTTCGCGGACATCATGCCGGGCAGCAGATCGCCGTCGCCGGTCACCAGCACCACGTCGGAGCAGGCCCGGTTGCGGGCGAGCTCGGAGAGCTCGGCGTGCATGGCGGCGTCGACGCCCTTCTGCGCCCAGCGGCCGTCGGTCCGGGTCAGCGCGCCCAGCCGGACGGTGACCCGCGGCATGACGCGCAGCCGCCGGTGCTCCGGCTGCGGGACGCGGTCGGGGGCGCCGTCGAACCAGTAGATCCGCAGCAGCGGCTGCCCGGTCTCCAGCTCCGCGCGTTCGCGGAGACCCGCGACCACGGCGGCGTGGTCGACGGTGATACGCGACCGGGAAGGTTCACCGGCCAGAAGGCTCGCCGCGGCGCCCAGGAGATATCCGGCGTCCACCAGGACAACGCAGCGGTCCATGTTGCACCTCTTCCGGTCGTCCCCCGGCACGGATTTTCCCCGAGTCTGCCCCAATATCGGGACGTTATAAGCCGGAACTCGATCATCGGCGTGGCGGTTTCCGAAATTAAGGGGCTCCTCCTCCACCACCTGCCCGAAATGCGCGCTTCGTACTCGCGTGCAAGCCTGATAGCGGTTCAACGTCCGAGATCCCCTTTAGGAGGGACGATCGTGGGTAAGAACAAGAATCGCGAGCGCAAGGCCCAGGAGCAGGAACGCAGCCAGGCTGCGGAGGCCCAGGAGCAGGCGAAGAGCAGCGCCGCCCAGGAGCAGGTACTTCCGACCTCTGAGCAGGTCTCCCGCCGGCACCAGAAGAGGTTCGGCCACAACTGACCTCAGGCCGGTCGCACGCGACCGGCCCGGAGCGGTGGCACCCCTGGACCCTGGGGTGCCACCGCTCCTCCCGTCCCGCGGCCGGCTCCGCGAACGGCTCCGAGGCCCGCCCTTCAGGGAACGCACGATCGAATTCCCGGCCCCCGGCATATTCGATGCCGGTATGTGCCACGTATCACGATATCCGGTCCCGGGTATTTGCGGACGGGTAATTCCGCTCCACCGCCGCCACCACCACCGCCATGGGGTTGTCGTCCCGCCCCGGCCGGCCGTAGGCCCGCCGCGTAGGCTCGCCCGTTGGAAGATCTACGGCACGAGCCCTGGAGGGGCGGCAGCGATGCCCATCGCACACATCACCGACGAGCAGCGCGGTGCGAAGATCCTCGACGTCTTCGGTACCGCGTTCGGCGAGCTGCTGGCCGCGGATCCGGCCGCGTTCCGCGTCAAGTTCCGCAAGATGGCCGCGTCCGCGTTCGCCTTCTACCGGGGCACGGCCTGCCTGTTCTACTCCGACCTGGAGGACGGCAAGGACAGCGGGCCGTATGTGGACGAGCGCACCGGCCGGGTGTGGATCCACGGCGACCTGCACGCCGAGAACTTCGGCACCTACATGGACGCCAACGGCCGGCTGGTCTTCAACGTCAACGACTTCGACGAGGCCTACGTCGGCCCGTTCACCTGGGACCTGAAGCGCTTCGCCGCCTCCGTCGCCCTCATCGGCTACACCAAGGCGCTCGGCGACGACACGATCACCGGCCTGGTGCGCAGCTACGCCGCCGCCTACCGCGACCGCATCCGCGAGCTGTCCAAGGATGAGGGCCTGCCGCCGCTCACCCTGGACAGCGCTCAGGGCCCGCTGCTCGGCGCGCTGCGGCACGCCCGCTCGCAGACCCGTTTCGGACTGCTCGACTCCATGACCGAGGTCCGCGACTGGGACCGCCGCTTCCTGCCCGGCGGCGGCGCCATTGAGCTGGACGAGGCGACCCGCGAGAAGGTGCTCGCCGCCTTCGGCGCGTATCTGGAGACCCTCCCCGAGGCGAGCCTGATCCGCCCGGACAGCCACCGCGTCAAGGACGTCGTCGGCCGCCGCGGCATCGGCATCGGCAGCGCCGGGCTGCCCTCGTACAACCTGCTGCTGGAGGGCACCACCGACGCGCTGGAGAACGACGTCGTGATCTACATGAAGCAGGGGCAGACCCCGGCGGTCTCCCGGCACATCACCGATCCGGCGGTGCGCGGCTACTTCCGGCACGAGGGCCACCGCACGGTGATCTCCCAGCGCGCCCTGCAGGCGCACGCCGACCCGTGGCTGGGCTGGACCGAGCTGGACGGTGTCGGGCAGCTGGTCGCCGAGGTCTCCCCGTACGCGGTGGACCTCGACTGGTCGGACCTCGACGACCCGGCGCAGCTCGAGGCCGTCGTCGCGGACCTCGGCCGGGCGACCGCCGCGATGCACGCCGCCGCGGACGACGAGAGCGGCCACTCGCTGGTGCCGTTCTCCACCGAGGACGCCATCGACGAGGCCATCGGGCAGGACGAGGAGGGCTTCGCCGCGATGCTGGTGGACTTCGCCCACGCCTACGGCGCCCGGGCCCGCGCCGACCACCAGATCTTCGTCGACCTGTTCCGCAACGGCCGGATCCCGGGCCTTTAGTCACACAGGTCGGGGGCCCTTAGGCCCCACCTACGGATCGGCATGGCACACTCTCCGCCATGAAGGACATACGACCACCGCTGAGGGCGCTGCGTGCCGCGCTCTTCGCGGCGTTGTGCGTCACTCTCTCCTCCACCTCGCACGTACTGATGTCGCACACGCCCCTGCCGCTGGTGACGGTGGCGGGGGCCTACGGCGCCGTCTTCGCGCTGGCCTACGCGCTCGGCGGCCGGGAGCGCGGCTTCTGGCCGATCGCCGGGCTGCTGGTGCCGCTGGAGCTGGCGGTGGACACGCTGTTCACCGCCGGTCAGCACGCCTGCTACGGCCCCGGCGGCGGACCGGTCACCGGCTCCTGGCGCTCCCTGAACGAGGCGCTGCTGTGTCACGGCGGCCAGGTCGGCGGTCCGCTGGCGGCCGTCCCCGGGGCGCCCGCCGCCACCGACCCGACGACCGGCCCGTGGCTGCTGCTCGCGACGCACATCACGGTGGGCCTGCTCGCCTCCTGGTGGCTGCGGCGCGGTGAGGCCGGTCTGCAGCGCGTCGTGCGCGCGATGGCCGCCGCCGCGTTCCGGCCGCTGCTCGTCG
Organism: Streptomyces sp. RKAG293; assembly: GCF_023701745.1. NCBI lineage: Bacteria > Bacillati > Actinomycetota > Actinomycetes > Kitasatosporales > Streptomycetaceae > Streptomyces > Streptomyces sp. RKAG293. The sequence continues at coordinate 2,756,317 of NZ_JAJOZB010000001.1, forward strand.
CGGTCGCCGCGCTGCGCGCCCCGGCCGCCCGGCCGCGGCCGCCCCGCTCAGGGGCCGGCCCGGCCGGCCCCTCGCGGTTCCGGCCGCTGCTGCACTCCCTCGTACGGCGTGGTCCGCCGTCGCTGGTCGCTCTCTGACCACCGGCTCGCCCACCACCCAACGTATGGACACGGAGACCTCATCACCATGAGCAGCAGAAACAGCCAGGCCAACAAGCAGGCAGCCCGTGAGCGGCTGCGCGCCGAGCGCGAGAAGCACGCGAAGAAGGCCAAGCTCAAGCGCCAGCTGCTGGTCGGCGGCGCCGTCATCGCGGCGATCGCGATAGCCGGCGGCGTGGCCGTGGCAGTCAACGAGATGAACAAGCCCGGCGAGTGGGCGGCCGCGGCGAAGAAGACCCTGGTCAAGCCCGCCAACACCTCGGGCACCGACGGCACGACGGTCGTCATCGGCGACCCCGCCAGCAAGTACAACCTGGACGCCTACGAGGACATGCGCTGCCCGGTCTGCGCCTCCTTCGAGCAGGAGTCCGGCGCGGCCGTGCTGAAGGGCGCCACGGACAAGAAGTACAAGATCACGTACACCATGGGCACGTTCCTCGACGGCAACGGCGGCACCGGTTCCAAGAACGCGCTCAGCGCGCTGGGCGCGGCGCTGAACGTCTCCACCGACGCGTTCACGCAGTACCACACGCTGCTGTACTCCAAGGACGTCCACCCCGAGGAGACCAAGGACGAGTTCGGCAGCGACGACAAGCTGATCGAGCTGGCCCAGAAGGTCCCCGCCCTCAAGGGCAACAAGGCCTTCGAGACCGCCGTGAAGAACGGCACCTACGACAAGTGGGCGCTGACCATGAGCGACAAGTTCAACAAGGCCGAGGGCGTCACCGGCACCCCGACCGTCAAGCTCAACGGCAAGGCCATCGAGGTCATCGGCCAGCCCTCCGCCACCGTCATGGCCGCCATCGACAAGGCGATCAGCGGGAAGTGACCCACCCACAGGGACCGGCCGGCAGGACGCGGCCGGTCCTTGTCATGTCCGGCGAGCGGACAGCCCGGCCCGCTCAGCAGTGACCGTTTTCGGCCAACTGCCCGACGCCCGGGCTGATTCCCGCCCTGATGCGTACCCGGAGATCCTCTATAGCCTCCGCTGCAGCGGTTACCAGCCGCACCAGCCGTCGTGAAGTTGAGGAGAACTATGCGCCCCTCCGTCCGACTCGCCACCCGTCTCACCGGTCGTGCCCCACGCCGCCTGCTCGGCGCCGCGGCCATCGCGGGAGCCCTCGCGTTCACCCCGGTGGCCGCCTCGGCGGGCACCGTCAGCGCCCACAAGGCCACCGCGAGGACGACGTCCGCCCAGCAGTGTGCGGAGGGCACTGCTGGGAACGCCGCAGCCCGCGAGATGCCCGGCGCGACCGCCCACGAGCCCAACGCCCTCACCCCGGCGCAGGCCAAGGCGATGGACCACGATCTGAAGACCCGCACCGCGTCGCTGCGCCGGTCCGGCGTCAACTCCGTCAAGGCGAAGGCGATCTCGATCCCGGTCTACTTCCACGTCATCACCGACGGCGCCACCGGCAAGCTCACGGCAAGCCAGATAGCCGGCCAGATCGATGTCCTGAACAAGGCGTACGCCGGCCAGGGCGACGGCAACACCGCCACCCCGTTCACATTCAAGCTGCTCACGACCGACTACACGGACAACGCGGCCTGGTACAACGTCGCCCCCGACACGGCCGAGGAGAAGGCCATGAAGACCAAGCTCCGCAAGGGCGGGGTGAGCAGCCTCAACCTCTACAGCGCCAACCTCGGCGGCGGACTGCTCGGTTGGGCGACCTTCCCCGAGTGGTACCCGGGCGACCCGAAGGGTGACGGCGTCGTCATCCTCGACCAGTCCATCCCCGGCGGCACCGTCACCAACTACAACGAGGGCGACACCGCCACCCACGAGGTCGGCCACTGGCTCGGCCTCTACCACACGTTCCAGGACGGCTGCACGGAGCCGGGCGACTACGTCGCGGACACCCCGCAGGAGGGCGAGCCGGCCTTCGAGTGCCCGGTCGGCAGCGACACCTGCACCGCCGAGGGCCTGGACCCGATCAAGAACTTCATGGACTACACGTACGACTCCTGCATGACCCAGTTCACCCCGGGTCAGGTCCAGCGCATGAAGGACTCCTGGCTGGCCTACCGCGCCAGCTGACGCCTCAGGCTCCGGCGTCGAGGTCCGCGAGGAAGCTCAGGGCGACAGCCCACGTCTGCTCCGCGGCCTCGGCGTCGTAGTCGTCCAGTTCGGGGTCCGTGTAGAGGTGACCCGCTCCCCGGTACCGGTACACCTCGACGTCCGCGCCCGTCTTCGCCATCCGCAGGTACCACGCGTTGAGCCAGTCCTCCGACTCGAACGGATCCGGCTCCGCCACATGCAGCTGCACCGGCAGCTGATCCGTCACCGCGTCCTCCGCGATGTCCGACGTGCCGTGCAGGAGCAGCAGCCCGCGGGCCTTCTCGTCGCCCAGCGCGAGGGTCTGGGCGATGGAGCCGCCGAGCGAGAAGCCGGCGTAGACCAGTCCCTGGTCGGAGTGCGGAGCCGCGGCGGCGACCGCCCGCTGGAGGAGTTCCTCGCGGCCGATCGCGTCCTTGATCTTCATGCCCTCCTCGACGGTGTCGGTCGTCCGGCCGTCGTAGAGGTCGGGGACGTACACCTCGTGCCCGGCGGCACGCAGTCGCTCGGCGGCCGCTCGCACGGCGGGCCGGAGCCCATGGGCCGAGTGGAACATCACGATTTTCACGGGGCTGCCTTCACTCGCTGTCGGGTACGCGTCCATGGTGCCAGTTACCGTCAGGGGACAAAGCACTCGGAGGGAGCGCCTGTGGACATGGAGAACGTGCTGCGGCCGGTGATCGTCATCGGAGCGTCGGTGGTGGTGACCCTGGTCGTCGGCTGGGCCATGGACAAGACGCTCGTCAAGGTCGACGCGCGGCACCCCGAGACCCCGCTGTGGGGCCTGCTGCGCCGCTGCCGGATCCCGTTCCAGCTGGTGCTGTGCACGGCGCTGCTGCGCGCCTCGTACCGGGCGGCGCATCTCGCCAAGGCGCATACGGCGGCTGTCGGCCAGATCCTGAGCCTGGTGCTGATCGGCGCCTGCGCCTGGCTGACGGTACGGGTCGCGTCGGCGGTGGTGGACGCCTCGTACGACCGCTACGCCTCGACCTCGCACAATGTGGCCCGGGTCCGGCGGGTCCGCACCCAGGTGACGCTGATCCAGCGGGTGGTGACCGCCGTCGTGATCGTGGTGGCGATCGCCGCGATGCTGTTCACCTTCCCCGAGATGCGCACGATCGGCGCCTCGATGCTCGCCTCGGCCGGGATCATCGGCATCGTGGCCGGTGTCGCGGCCCAGTCCACGCTGGGCAACATCTTCGCGGGGCTGCAGATCGCCTTCGGCGACATGGTGCGGATCGGCGACACCGTGGTGGTCGACGGGGAGTGGGGCACGGTCGAGGAGATCACCCTCACCTATCTGACGGTGCGGACCTGGGACGAGCGCCGCATCACGATGCCTGTGTCGTATTTCACCAGCAAGCCGTTCGAGAACTGGTCGCGCGGCGACCCGATGATGACCGGCACCGTCTTCTTCCACCTGGACCACTCGGCCCCGATCGACCTGATGCGCGAGCAGCTGCACCTGGTGCTCAAGGAGTGCGAGCAGTGGGACCAGCGGGCCTGGGGGCTGGTCGTCATCGACACCACGCCGACCACCATCCAGGTGCGGGCGCTGGTCACCGCCAAGGACGCGGACGACATCTTCACCGTCCGCTGCGTCGTCCGCGAGCAGCTGCTGGAGTGGGTGCGCCGCGAGCACCCGTACGCGCTGCCGCGGCTGAACACCGCGCCCGCGCCGGGGCTGGACGCGGAGCCGCCGCGTCCGCCGGCCGCCCCGCCCACCTCCGACGACATCGGCCCGGGGCCGGGCGCGCGGTAACGGCGGAGCACGGAGCTCGGCGTACGGAGTTCAGCGCACCGAGCGCAGGTCCAGCAGGCGCAGCACCCGGTCCACGATCTCCGGGTCGGAGCCGGGCTCGCTGCGGGCGGCCAGCACCTCGTGCCGGGCGGCCGACATCATCTCGGCCTGGACCCGCTGTATGACCCGCAGCCGCTCGGTGCGCTTGGCGTGCGACTCACGGCGGTCGTCGTCGACGATGTCGGGCGAGATCCGGGCCCCGAGGTCGAAGGCGCGCCGCTGGAGCATCTCCGACACCTCCTCGTGCAGCGGCTCGACCAGCTCGATCTCCCGCAGCCGCTGCTTGGCCGCCTTGGTGGCACGCAGCGCGAGCCTCCGCTCCAGGTCGTGCTCGGCGTCGATGTTGCCGCGCACCCCGAGCCTCCTGACCAGCCAGGGCAGCGTCAGACCCTGCAGGACCAGGGTGGCCAGGACGACCGCGAAGGCGATGAACAGCAGCTCGTCACGGGCCGGGAAGGGGCCGTCGTCCGAGGTCAGCGGGATGGCGAGGGCCAGGGCGACGGACGCCACGCCGCGCATCCCCGCCCACCACATGACGACGGTCTCCCGCCAGGTCATCGGGATGTCCTCGTCGTGCCGCTGGTCCCGCCACCTGCGGGCCAGCCAGGCGGCCGGCAGCAGCCACACCAGCCGGACGCCGACGACCACGGCGATCACCAGTCCGGCGTGCGAGAGCATCGAGCCCCAGCGGCCGGCGCCGACGGCGAACACGTTGTGCAGCTCCAGCCCGATGAGGCCGAACGCGACGCCGGTGACGAGGGTGTCGACGATCTCCCAGAAGGTGGTGCCGGCCAGCCGCGCCGTCACATCGTCCGCCCCGACGGCGTGCTCGGCCAGGAAGAGCGCGGTGGTGAGCACCGCGAGGACCCCGGAGCCGCCGAGCTCCTCGGCGAGGCCGTACGAGGCGAACGGGACCAGCAGCGTCAGCCCGATCTGCAGGGTCGGGTCCCCGACGATGCCCATCAGCTTGTTGGCGGCCCAGCCGAGCGCCATGCCGACCGCGACCGCGACCACGGCGGACAGCACCAGTTCGCCGGCCGCGTGCTCGGCGGAGAACTTCCCGGTCACGGCCGCGGCGATCGCCACGTGGTAGAGCACGATCGCGGTGACGTCGTTGAACAGCCCCTCGCCCTCCAGGATCGAGACCATCCGCCGCGGCAGCCCCAGGCTGCCGGCCACCGCGGTCGCGGCCACCGGGTCGGGCGGCGCCACCAGCGCGCCGAGCGCGACCGCGGCGGCGACCGTCACCCCGGGCACGATCGCGTTGGCGACGACCGCGACGGCCGCCGTCGTGACGAAGACCAGGGCGACCGCCAGCAGGAAGATCGCCCGCTTGTTGGCCGCGAACTGCCGCCACGAGGTGCGCTGCACGGACGCGTAGAGCAGCGGCGGCAAGACGACCGGCAGAATCAGATCGGGGTCGATCTGCACGTTCGGGATCTGTGGCACCAGGGCCAGCACGATGCCGAACAGGGTCATCAGGACCGGCGACGGGAGCCCCATCCGGTCGCCCAGCGGCACCATGACGATGGCCGCGAGCATGAGCGAGAAGAACAGGACGAGCTGGTCCACGGCGGGCGGCTCCTGGGACTCCTGGGAAGGGACGCCTCAGGGTGCCACAGGCGGGGCGTCAGCCCAGGGAGCGCCGCATGGCGCGGTGTGCGATGCCCGCGTCGGGGAACTCCGGCCCGAACGGGGTGTAGCCCAGCCGCTCGTAGAAGGCGATCGCGTGCACCTGCGACTCCAGGTAGACACCCGCGAGTCCGAGCCTGCGGGCCTCGTCCTCCAGCGCGGCGACCAGCCGGGCGCCGACGCCGCTGCCGCGCGCGGGCTTGAGCACCGCGAGCCGGCCGAGCACCGCGGTGTCCGGGTCGCCGCCGTTCTTGGCGGCGGCGTCGGCGCCCAGCAGCAGCCGTCCGGTACCGGCGGCCGGGGCCAGCGCGTGCACGGCCCGGTCGTCCTTGCCGTCCCACTCCAGCTCGGCCGGGACGTTCTGCTCGACGACGAAGACCTCGTGACGGATGGCGTGCACGGCCGCCATGCCGTCGGCGTCCTGCGCGTCGACGACCCGGACGTCCATCAGACGCTGTCCTCCCGGACGACGTCCAGGGCGCGCTGGAGATCGTCGGCGTACGCGCTCTCGAACTCCACCCAGCGGCCGTCCGACGGGTGCTCGAAGCCGAGCTTCACCGCGTGCAGCCACTGGCGGCTCAGGCCGAGCCGCTTGGACAGCGTCGGGTCGGCGCCGTACGTGAGGTCGCCGACGCAGGGGTGGCGGTGGGCGGACATGTGCACCCGGATCTGGTGGGTGCGGCCGGTCTCCAGCTTGATGTCGAGCAGGCTCGCGTGCCGGAACGCCTCGATGAGGTCGTAGTGCGTGACGCTGGGCTTGCCCTCGGCGATCACGGCCCACTTGTAGTCGTGGTTCGGGTGCCGGCCGATCGGGGCGTCGATGGTGCCGCTCATCGGGTCCGGGTGGCCCTGCACCAGCGCGTGGTAGCGCTTGTCGACGACGCGCTCGCGGAACTGCTGCTTGAGCAGTGTGTACGCGCGCTCGGACTTGGCGACGACCATCAGCCCCGAGGTGCCCACGTCGAGCCGGTGCACGATGCCCTGGCGCTCGGCGGCACCGGAGGTGGAGATCCGGTAGCCGGCGGCGGCGAGGCCGCCGATGACGGTCGTGCCGGTCCAGCCGGGGCTGGGGTGCGCGGCCACGCCGACCGGCTTGGAGATCACCACGAGATCGTCGTCGTCATGGACGATCACCATGCCCTCGACGGCCTCGGCCACGATCTGCACGGGCTGGGGCGGCGCCGGCATCTCGACCTCCAGCCAGGCTCCGCCGTGCACCCGGTCGGACTTCATCGCGGGGCTGCCGTCGATGGAGACCTTCCCGGAAGCAGCCAGCTCCGCCGCCTTGGTGCGCGAAAAGCCGAACATACGCGCGATGGCGGCGTCGACGCGCTCGCCTTCTAGGCCGTCGGGTACGGGCAGGGTCCGGGTCTCGGGAAGGGTACTCACCTGGTCGAGTATGACGGACGGCGGTGGCAGCTCCGTCCCGGCGGCCCGGACCCGGCGGCCGGCCGGCGGCCCGGCCGCGGCTCAGTCGCGGTGCAGGGTGCCGTCCGGGTCGAGGCCGCGGAAGGACAGCAGCACGATCAGGATGCCGCCGCAGACGATCGCGGAGTCGGCGAGGTTGAAGACCGCGAAGTGGGCGGGCGCGATGAAGTCCACCACATGCCCCTCCAGGAACCCCGGCGACCGGAAGACCCGGTCGGTGAGGTTGCCGAAGGCCCCGCCGAGCAGCAGCCCGAGCGCGATCGCCCAGGGCAGGCTGTAGAGCTTGCGGGCCAGCCGGGCGATCACCACGATCACCCCGGCCGCGATGATCGTGAAGACGATCGTCATGCCCTGGCCGAAGCCGAAGGCCGCTCCCCCGTTGCGGATCGCCTCGAGCCGCAGCCAGCTGCCGAGCAGGTCGATCGGGGTGTCGCGGTGTTCGAGGCTGGTGACCACCCAGAGCTTGGACAGCAGGTCCAGGGCGTACGCCAGCGCCGCCACCGTGAGCAGGAGGGCGATGCGCCGCTTGCCCCTGGGTGCGGTGAGCGGCGCCTCCTCAGGGGCTCCGGCCGCTGCCGTGGCCTCTTCGTCCCGTTCCTCGATGCCGTGCTCCGCTTCCGTCACGTGAGTCCCTCAGCCCTTGTGCAGCTTGTGCCGGCCAGGCCGGATCCTGGCTGTTGACGAGGGTACGTCACACCCGCGCGCGGGGTTCCCCCCGGCCGGGGGCAGGGGTTCAGCGACGCTCCTGCCGCTGCTTGCAGTCGATGCACAGGGTCGCCCGCGGGAAGGCCTGCATCCGCGCCTTGCCGATCGGGTTGCCGCAGGACTCGCAGCGGCCGTACGTGCCCTCGTCGAGCCGCTCCAGGGCGTGCTCGGACTGGGCGAGCATCTCGCGGGCGGTCGCTGCCAGCGACATCTCGTGCTCCCTGGTGATGTTCTTGGTGCCGGTGTCGGCGTCGTCGTCACCCGCGCCGCCCCCGGAATCGCGCAGCAGCCCCGCCACCGACGCCTCCGAGGACGCGATCTCGGCCCGCAGCCGCTCGGCCTCCGCGAGCAGCTCGGCACGGGCCTCCAGGACCTCGGAGGCGGACCAGGGGTCCTCCCCCGGCCGGACCGGGAGCACGCCGGGCTCCCCGGCCGCCCGGGAGGCGGGAACCGCGGACGCGACCGTACCGGCCGCCGTCTTCTTCGCAACCACCTTTTTGGCTCCCGTCTTCTTCACTGCCGCGGTCTTCTTCGCCACGACCTTCTTCACGGCCTTCTTGGCGGCGGTGGCCGCCTTCTTCGCCGGTGTCGTCTTCTTGGCGGCGGTCTTCTTCACGACCATGGCCGCGACCCCTTCACATTTTGTGATCTTGCTCGCGAATCGTGCCGGAACGGTAAAACGGCTCCGGACCCGCGGCAACGGGGCACGCCGCTTGATCCCCCCGTCACGCCCGGTGGGCCGACAGGTCTGCATCCTGTGTGCCCAGGTGTTCCACCAGGTATTCCGGTATTCACCGGTAGTGACGCCGGACGGCCGGACTTCGGTTGTCTTCATCAGGCCATTCGGGTCAGTGGGACCCGCCCCGCCGACCCGCGGAACCGGGCCGACAGGGCGGCCCCCGGCCCCGTACACTGGCCGCAGCGAAAGGCGTGGAAAGGGACGAGTAGCGCCGCACGCAGCCAAGAGCGACCCGGGGACGGTGGAAGCCCGGGGGTGTGCGCGACGCGAAGATCACCCCGGAGCCGCCGGAGGAAAGCCGCAGGGCGAGTAGAACCGGCATCGCGGCCCCAATCAAGGGGGTCCAGGGGGCGCCGCCTCCCGGGCCAAGAAGGGTGGTACCGCGGGAGCCCAGGCTCTCGTCCCTTCGTCGGAACACGGAAACACGTGACAGTCCGCCGGAGGCACCACCGATGACGCCGCAGTACCGCCAGGTACCCGCCCAGGTCGACCTGCCCGCTCTCGAGCACGAGGTGCTCGGCTTCTGGAGCGAGAACAAGATCTTCGCCCGCTCCCTCGACCAGTCCGAGGGGCTGCCCGAGTGGGTGTTCTACGAGGGCCCGCCGACCGCCAACGGCATGCCGGGCGCGCACCACATCGAGGCCCGCGTCTTCAAGGACGTCTTCCCCCGCTTCAAGACCATGCGGGGCCACCACGTGACCCGCAAGGCCGGCTGGGACTGCCACGGCCTGCCCGTCGAGCTGGCCGTCGAGAAGGAACTCGGGTTCACCAGCAAGCAGGACATCGAGGACTACGGCATCGCCGAGTTCAACGCGAAGTGCCGCGAGTCGGTGACCCGCCACACCGACGCCTTCACCGAGCTGACGACCCGCATGGGTTACTGGGTCGACCTGGACGACGCCTACCGCACGATGGACCCGCAGTACGTGGAGTCCGTGTGGTGGTCGCTGAAGCAGATCTTCGACAAGGGCCTGCTGGTCCAGGACTACCGCGTCGCCCCCTGGTGCCCGAAGGACCAGACGGGCCTGTCGGACCACGAACTGGCGCAGGGCTACGAGACGATCGTCGACCCCTCCGTCTTCGTCCGCTTCCCGCTGACCTCGGGCCCGCTCGCGGGCGAGGCCGCCCTCCTGGTCTGGACGACCACCCCCTGGACCCTGGTCTCCAACACCGCCGTCGCCACCCACCCCGCGGTCACCTACGTGGTGGCGACCGACGGCGACGAGAAGCTGGTCGTCGCCGAACCGCTGCTGGAGAAGGCCCTCGGCGAGGGCTGGACCGCCACCGGCGTCAGCTTCACCGGCGCCGAGATGGAGCGCTGGACGTACGAGCGCCCCTTCGACTTCATCGAGATCCCGGACGCGCACTACATCGTCAACGCCGAGTACGTCACCACCGAGGACGGCACCGGTCTGGTCCACCAGTCCCCCGCCTTCGGTGAGGACGACCTCAAGGTCTGCCGCGCCTACGGCCTCCCCGTGGTGAACCCGGTCCGCCCCGACGGCACCTTCGAGCCGGAGGTCCCGCTCGTCGGCGGCGAGTTCTTCAAGAAGGCGGACGAAAAGCTGGTCGCGGAGCTCCAGCGCACCGGCCGCCTCTTCCGCCACGTCCCGTACGAGCACAGCTACCCGCACTGCTGGCGCTGCCACACCGCGCTGCTCTACTACGCGCAGCCGTCCTGGTACATCCGCACCACCGCCGTCAAGGACGCGATGCTGCGCGAGAACGAGAAGACCAACTGGTACCCGGATTCGGTCAAGCAGGGCCGCTTCGGCGACTGGCTGAACAACAACGTCGACTGGGCCCTCTCCCGCAACCGCTACTGGGGCACCCCGCTGCCGGTCTGGCGCTGCGAGGAGAACCACCTCACGTGCGTGGGCTCCCTCACCGAGCTGTCGGAGCTCACGGGCACCGACCAGAGCGGTCTGGACCCGCACCGCCCGTACATCGACGAGATCACGTTCTCCTGCACCGGCGAAGGCTGCGAACTCACCGCCGTCCGGGTCCCCGAGGTCATCGACGCCTGGTACGACTCGGGATCGATGCCGTTCGCGCAGTGGGGCTACCCGCACCGCAACAAGGAGATCTTCGAGAAGAGCTACCCCGCGCAGTTCATCTCCGAGGCGATCGACCAGACCCGCGGCTGGTTCTACACGCTGATGGCCGTCGGCACCCTGGTCTTCGACCGGTCCGCCTACGAGAACGTGGTCTGCCTGGGCCACATCCTCGCCGAGGACGGCCGCAAGATGTCCAAGCACCTGGGCAACACCCTGGAGCCCATCGCGCTCATGGACCAGCACGGCGCCGACGCCGTCCGCTGGTTCATGGCGGCCGGCGGCTCGCCCTGGTCCGCCCGCCGGGTCGGCCACGGCACGATCCAGGAAGTGGTCCGCAAGACCCTCCTCACCTACTGGAACACCGTCGCCTTCCAGGCCCTGTACGCCCGCACCGCCGGCTGGACCCCCAGCGCGAGCGACCCGGCCCCGGCCGACCGCCCGCTGCTGGACCGCTGGCTGCTGGGCGAGCTGCACGCCCTCACCCGTGACGTCACCGAATCCCTGGAGTCGTACGACACCCAGCGCGCGGGCAAGCTGCTCTCGTCCTTCGTCGACGACCTGTCCAACTGGTACGTCCGCCGTTCGCGCCGCCGCTTCTGGCAGGGCGACGCCGCCGCGCTGCGCACCCTGCACGACGTGGTCGAGACGATCACCCGCCTGATGGCCCCGCTCACGCCGTTCATCGCCGAGCGGGTCTGGCAGGACCTCGTCGTCCCGGTCACCCCGGACGCCCCGGACTCCGTCCACCTCTCCTCGTGGCCGGCCGCCGACGAGTCCGCGATCGACCCGACCCTCTCCGAGCAGATGCTGCTCGTCCGCCGCCTGGTGGAACTGGGCCGCGCGACCCGCGCCGAGTCCGGCGTCAAGACCCGCCAGCCGCTCTCCCGCGCCCTGGTGGCCGTCGCCGGCTTCGAATCCCTCGACCCGGCGCTGCACACGCAGATCACCGAGGAACTCAACGTGCTCTCCCTCGCCTCGCTCTCCGAGGTCGGCGGATCCCTGGTCGACACGACGGCCAAGGCGAACTTCCGGGCGCTCGGCAAGCGCTTCGGCAAGGGCGTCCAGGACGTCGCGAAGGCCGTCGCGGCCGCCGATGCGGCGGCGCTCTCCGCGGCGCTGCGCGACGGCACCGCCACCGTCGAGTTCAACGGCGAGCGGATCCCGCTCTCCGCGGATGAAGTGATCATCACCGAGACCCCGCGCGAGGGCTGGTCGGTGGCGTCCGACTCCGGCGCGACCGTCGCCCTGGACCTGGAGATCACCCCCGAACTCCGCCTGGCGGGCCTGGCCCGCGACGCGATCCGGCTGATCCAGGAGGCCCGCAAGAACTCGGGCCTGGACGTGGCGGACCGCATCGCCGTCCGCTGGCAGTCCGCGAGCGACGACCTGACCACCGCCCTGACCGAACACGCCACCCTGATCGCCGACGAGGTCCTGGCAACAGACTTCGCCGCCGGCGACCCGGACCACACCTACGGCCAGCCCTTCACGGACGACCAACTCGGCCTGACCTTCCACCTGCGCAAGCAGTAAGAACGACCGAAGGCCGCCGCCCAACCCTTCCAGGGTTGGGCGGCGGCCTTCGCCATGTGCCGGAGCGGGCTCGAACGCGAGGGGCCGGCCCCGACCTCGCACCGGCCCGAAGCGCGCAAAACGGGCCGGGCCCCAAGGGAGCAAACTCCCCAGGGGCCCGGCCCGATGCTTACCGCTCAGCTCAGCGGCAAGCGACTAGTTGTCGTCCTCGTCGATCAGGAAGCCACGCATCGGCGTAGGCGCCTGCTGCAGCGGCTGCGGGCTCTGCGGCCGCACCGGAGCCATCGGCTGCGTCATGGCCGGAGACATCTGCTGCTGACCGCCGTACGTCGGGTTCGGGCCGCTGTGGCCCATGCCCTGGTTCCCGTACGCCGGGTTCTGGCCGGTGTTGTGGCCCATCGCACCGGCACCGGCCGGAGCCATGCCACCGCCCATGGATCCACCCATCGTGCCGCCGCCCATGGAGGACGGAGCGGGCAGCGACGCGGCGGCCGGGGCGCGCGGCGGAGCCAGCGAGTCGTCCGCCTGGGTCTCCAGCTGGCGCAGCTGGCTCTCCAGGTAGGACTTCAGACGGGTCCGGTACTCGCGCTCGAAGCCGCGCAGGTCCTCGACCTTGCGCTCCAGCGTGGCGCGGGCGGACTCCAGCGAGCCCATCGCGACGCGGTGCTTCTCCTGCGCGTCCCGCTCCAGGGCGTCAGCCTTGGCACGGGCGTCCCGCTCCAGACCCTCGGCGCGGCTGCGTGCCTCGCCGACGATCTTGTTGGCCTCGGAACGGGCCTCCGCGATCGCCTGGTCGGCGGTCTGCTGCGCCAGCGAAAGAACCCGGGCCGCGCTGTCGCCGCCGGGCGACTGCTGCTGCATGGGGTGACCCTGCTGCTGCATCGGATGCTGCTGCTGCATCGGATGCTGCTGCTGCATCGGGTGCTGCTGCTGGCCCATCGAGTTCTGGCCCATCGGACCCTGACCCATCGGGTTCTGGCCCATCGGGCCCTGACCCATGGGGCCCTGGCCCATCGGACCGGGACCGTGCTGCTGCTGGGCGCTCGGCCCGGCAGGCAGCTGCAGTGCGCCGGACTGCTGCTGGGGCTGCCCCATCTGCTGGGGCGGACCCATCTGCTGCGGCGGCACGGGCTGCGGTCCGGATATGGCCGCGGGGACCGGACGGTCCTGCGACTCCGGCTTGCGCATGCCCTGCTGCTGGTTCTGGGCGGCGGCTCGGGTGGCCGCGGCCAGTTTGGCCCGCAGGTCCTCGTTTTCTCGTAGGAGCCTGGTCAGCTCTCCCTCGACCTCATCGAGGAAGGCGTCGACCTCGTCCTCGTCATAACCTTCTCGGAGGCGGACGGTCGTGAACTGCTTGTTCCGCACGTCCTCGGGGGTCAGCGGCATCTCTTCACCTCAACGTGATCGTCGACATATCGGGAGTCCGCATCGTTCATCACAGACTCCCGACAACGCGGAGCAGGATGAGCACGATGATCATCAATACGAAGAAGGACAGGTCGAGCGCCACGCCCCCGAGACGCAGCGGCGGAATGAACCGCCGCAGAAGCTTGAGTGGCGGATCGGTGACGGTGTAGGTGGCCTCAAGGACCACCACCATCGGCTTCCCAGGTTGCCACGAGCGCGCGAACTGGAAGACGTAATCCATCACCAACCGGAAGATCAGCACGATCAGGAAGCACATCAGCACGATGTAGAGCACCTGTAGTGCGTAGCTCATCGCGCGTCCCTCTCCCCTGCTCGCCTTCGGCCTGGTGGCCGGATTTCCTCGGTGTGTGGTGCTCAGCTCTGGTTGAAGAACCCGCCCTCGGCGATGCGGGCCTTGTCCTCCGCCGTGACATCGACGTTAGCAGGCGACAGCAGGAACACCTTCTGCGTCACCCGCTCGATGCTGCCGTGCAGGCCGAAGACCAGGCCGGCGGCGAAGTCGACAAGACGCTTTGCGTCCGTGTCGTCCATCTCCGTCAGATTCATGATCACCGGTGTGCCCTCGCGGAAGTGTTCCCCGATGGTACGGGCTTCGTTGTACGTGCGGGGGTGAAGTGTGGTGATCCGGTAGGGCTCACGCTCGGACACGACCTTGGGCATGATCACCGGTGCGTTCTTCTCCATGCTGTGACGTTCGGGTGTGATGGACGCCACTGGGGCGATCCGCGGTTCGCGGGGCGCCGGCGCATGGACGAGTCGTGCCGGTTCGTCCCGTTGTGGCTGGTGCTGGGCGAGCTCATTGTGCTGATTGTGCTGACTGCGTGGCCTGTGGTTGCGCTCAGGCTCCGGCTCGGGTTCGAACTCGTCGTCGGGATCGAATCCCGGGCCGTCGTACCCGTCGTCCTCCACGAGGCCGAGGTAGACCGCCATCTTGCGCATCGCGCCGGCCATGCTCTGCGTCCTCTCAGCGGGGAAAGACCATATTTATTGCTGTGGTCCGACTTGTTTGGTGACGTTACCGGAGCCCGGGACGGACTCCGAGTACCGCAGTACCGACGCGTACATGTGTCGCTCCCGCCGCCACCGCCTGCTCCAGGTCGGCGCTCATCCCTGCCGAGACCATGGTGGCAGCCGGATGGGCCGCGCGCAGGCCGGATGAGATTTCCGCCAGCCGATCGAAGGCGGCGCGTGGTTGGCCCCGGTACGGGCCGTCGAGCGGAGCGACCGTCATCAGCCCGTCGAGCCGGAGGCCCGGCGCCGCCGCGATCGCGTCGGCGAGGCCGCCGACGACGTCGGGCGCGACTCCGCCCCTGCTGCCCTGGGTCCCTGACTCGGCGTCAAGGGCCACCTGGACCAGACAGCCCACCTCGCGGCCGCGGGCGACCGCCGCGGTGGACAGCGCGCCGACCAGCCGGAGCCGGTCGACGGAGTGCACGACATCGGCGTAACCGACCACGGAACGGACTTTATTGGTCTGCAACTGGCCCACGAAGTGCCAGGTCAGCGGCAGATCCGCGCACTCGGCCGCCTTCGGGGCGGCGTCCTGGTCGCGGTTCTCCGCGACCTGCTGAACGCCGAGTTCCGAGAGAAAACGCACATCGCTCGCGGGGTAGGTCTTGGTGACCACCACGAGCGTCACGTCCTTGCGGTCGCGGCCCGCCGCGTCGCACGCGGCGGTGATGCGCTCCTCGACCCGGGCCAGATTCGCGGCCAGTTGGGCCTTGCGATCCGTCACTGCCTCGCTCACGTTCCTTCAGTCGATCCGATGGTACGAACATGGGATATCTCACCCGTAGCCGTCTCGAATCGGGCGAGTTGGGCGGATACACAGCGAACGGCGCTCATCGCGCCCCTTCCTGAGGAGGGACGAAATGCGCGCCGTTCACCGAGGGGCCGAACCCGGCCACTTCACGAACAAGAGGACAAGAAGGTCACTTCACCCGAGGAACTGAGGGAAGCTCACTTCAGGAAATCGGGTACGTCCAGCTCTTCCGCCGCGGAGTCCTGGTACGGACGGGCCGGCGGCACGTGCGGCGGGGCAACGGGAGTCGCCGGTACTTCATTGGAGGGGCCGACGGGCTCCGGCTCCTCGGCGCGGACCGGCACACTGCCGAGGCCGCTGTAGGAGGTCGGGCGCGGGGCCTCGGCCTGGTTGCCGACCCGGGCGGGGCCGGTCGCGGGGGCCTCCTCGCGGGCGCCGTACGCG
Source organism: Streptomyces sp. RKAG293 (assembly GCF_023701745.1). Taxonomy (NCBI): domain Bacteria; kingdom Bacillati; phylum Actinomycetota; class Actinomycetes; order Kitasatosporales; family Streptomycetaceae; genus Streptomyces; species Streptomyces sp. RKAG293. The sequence continues at coordinate 2,772,063 of NZ_JAJOZB010000001.1, forward strand.
CCGAGCACCTTGTCGCGGCTGCCCTTGGGCGGCGGCTGGCCGCCGTCGAAGCCGGCCGCGATGACGGTGACCCGGACCTCGTCGCCGAGCGCGTCGTCGATGACCGCGCCGAAGATGATGTTGGCCTCGGGGTGCGCGGCCTCGCTCACCAGCTGAGCCGACTCGTTGATCTCGAACAGGCCGAGGTCGGAGCCGCCGGAGATGGAGAGCAGCACGCCGCGGGCACCGTCGATGGACGCTTCGAGCAGCGGCGAGGAGATGGCCATCTCCGCGGCCGCGACCGCGCGGTCGTCGCCACGGGCCGAACCGATGCCCATCAGGGCGGAACCCGCTTCAGACATCACGGACTTCACATCGGCGAAGTCCAGGTTGATGAGACCCGGGGTGGTGATCAGATCGGTGATCCCCTGCACGCCGGACAGCAGCACCTGGTCCGCGGACCGGAACGCGTCGAGCACGCTGACCTGGCGGTCCGAGATGGACAGCAGCCGGTCGTTGGGGATGACGATGAGAGTGTCGACATTGTCGCGGAGACCGGCGATGCCGTCCTCCGCCTGGTTGGCGCGGCGGCGTCCCTCGAAGGTGAAGGGCCGGGTGACCACACCGATCGTCAGGGCGCCCAGCGAACGGGCGATGTTGGCGACCACGGGTGCGCCACCGGTGCCGGTGCCGCCGCCCTCGCCCGCGGTGACGAAGACCATGTCGGCGCCCTTGAGCACTTCTTCGATCTCTTCGCGGTGGTCCTCGGCGGCCTTGCGGCCGACATCGGGGTTCGCGCCGGCGCCGAGGCCGCGGGTGAGTTCGCGGCCGACGTCGAGCTTGACGTCGGCGTCGCTCATCAGGAGGGCCTGCGCATCGGTGTTGATCGCGATGAACTCGACGCCCTTGAGACCGACCTCGATCATCCGGTTGATGGCATTGACGCCACCGCCGCCGATTCCGACGACCTTGATGACTGCGAGGTAGTTCTGCGGTGCTGCCACGTCGAAGGCCTCTCGCCTCGAGTTACGTATGCCTGTGGGACGGTCGGTACGTTCGCCGGTGCTGCCCCGAACCCTAACGCTGAGGTTTAGGGTTACCAGTATGCCTGTCCCATGCGTTCCTTGGGACAGGACACTAAGTCGACAAGCGGTGTGCGTTCAACGAACACGCCGAACCTCCCGTTTTTCTTTTGACCCTATGTGATCACGGCCCGGTCGGGCGAACCAGGGGGCGAACCGGGATACCCGTCGTCAACTTCCCGATGCCGCAGGGGCGCTGGGAGCGCTTACATCGAATCTGTTCGCGTTTTTCGCGGCCTTCATCAGAGCGATCAGCACCGACGCCTTCTGCGCACCCTCTTCGGAGCTCCCCCACACCACGGTCCGGCCGCCGGACAGTTCGACGATGACGCTGTCATAGGACCGCATCCTGATGACACGGGCATCCTTGCGGACGGAATCGGGGAGACTCGCGGAGACTTCGACGGCCGCCCGCAGCAGGCTCTTTGTTCCGAAGTGGAGAAGGCTCGGAGACTGATCCGGAGTCAATTCCACGAGAGGCGCACCGGCCGGCGCGGTGACGACGGTGGCGAAACGTACGCCTTCCGCGTCCACTTCGATGAACTTTTCGCCGCTCTTCAGTACCGCGGAAGGCGTTCTCTCGGTCACTTTCAGACCGATGCCGTGCGGCCAGTCCCGTTCGACGGTCACCTCGGCGATCCGCGGCAGGGCGGCGAGCAGCCGACGTTCGACGGCGCCGGTGTCGATCGAGGCGAGCGGGCCCCCGAGCGGTACGGCCGCGGCGGCGCGCACCTCGTCGGCGGTGAGCACCTTGGTGCCGCTGACCGTGACGTGCCGCGCGCGCAGCCAGGACGAGCCGTAGACCAGCCATGTCCCGGCGGCGGTCAGCACGGTGACGAGGACGAGCAGGATCAGCACGGCGCGGCGCGCGCGCCTGCGGCGGGCGGGCGTGCGACGCGCGGGGGCGGTCGGCTCCGCCTTCTCGCCGCGTTCGGCGGTGGTCGGTCCGGCCATGCGTTCGCCCCTTCCTGCGCCCTGGCCGCCCCCGGAAGCTGACCGGGGACGCCCCTGGGCGGGCTTGCTGTCCAAGCCCGCCGGGGGGCTCCTATCCTGCCCGGCGGGCGGCGATCGCCTCGTACACCATGCCGACCAGCAGGTCGTCGGCGTCGGGGCGGCCGAACTCGGCGGCGTGCCGGGACATCTCGTACAGCCGGTGCGGATCGGTGAGCACCGGGAGGACGTTGCCGATGACCCAGTCCGGGGTCACCTCCGCGTCGTCCACCAGCAGCCCGCCGCCCGCCTTGACCAGCGGCTGGGCGTTGAGGCGCTGTTCGCCGTTGCCGATCGGCAGCGGGACGTAGGCGGCCGGCAGGCCGACCGCGGACAGCTCGGCGACGGTCATCGCGCCGGCCCGGCAGAGCATCATGTCGGCGGCCGCGTAGGCGAGATCCATCCGGTCGATGTACGGAACCGGGCGGTAGGGCGGCATTCCGGGCATGTTGTCGGCGACCGGAAGTTCGTTCTTCGGGCCGACGGCGTGCAGGATCTGGACGCCCGACTGCTGCAGTCGCGGGGCGACCGTGGCGATCACCTCGTTCAGCCGGCGGGCCCCCTGGGAGCCTCCGGAGACCAGCAGCGTCGGAAGGTTCTGGTCGAGGCCGAAATAGGCCCGCGCCTCGGCGCGCACGGCGGCCCGGTCGAGGGTGGCGATCGTCCGGCGCAGCGGGATGCCGATGTAACGGGCGTTGCGCAGCTTGCTGTCCGGGCTGCTGACGGCCACGCCGTGGGCGTAGCGCGAGCCGATCTTGTTGGCGAGGCCGGGGCGGGCGTTGGCCTCGTGGACGACGATCGGCACACCGAGCCGCTTGGCGGCGAGATAGCCGGGCAGCGCGACGTAGCCGCCGAACCCGACGACCACATCGGCCTTGGTGCGTTCCAGGATCTGCTCCGCGGCCTTGATGGTGCCGCGCAGCCGTCCGGGGACGGTGATCAGTTCGGGCGTGGGGCGGCGTGGCAGCGGAACGGCCGGGATCAGCGCCAGTTCATAACCGCGCTCCGGGACGAGCCTGGTCTCCAGGCCCTTCTCCGTGCCGAGCGCTGTGATTCCTACGGTCGGGTCCTGCCTGCGCAGGGCATCGGCGAGCGCGAGCGCAGGCTCGATGTGGCCGGCGGTCCCCCCACCGGCGAGTACGACATGCACCGAAATTCACCGCTTCCCGGACGGCCGTCCTTTGACGAACCGTCTCATCGTCCGTGACATCACCCCGGGTCCGCGCACGGCCAGTGCCGCTCGCGCCCCGGGCTCACTCCTTGCGAAGGAGATGAGCAACCCGATCGCGAACATCGTCGGCAGGAGGGCCGAACCTCCGTAGGAGAACAGCGGAAGCGGGACTCCGGCGATCGGCAGCAGGCCGAGCACCGCACCAATGTTGATCACGGCCTGAGCCGTGATCCAGGTTGTCACGCCACCCGCTGCGAACCTGACGAAGGGGTCCTCCGTACGACCGGCCACGCGGATACCCGCATAGCCTAGGGCCGCGAAGAGGGCGAGAACCGACAGCGTCCCCGCGAGACCCAGTTCCTCCCCGGTGACGGCGAAGATGAAGTCGGTGTGCGGCTCGGGCAGTTCGCCCCATTTTTCCATACTCGCGCCCAGTCCGGAACCGAACCAGCCACCGGATGCGAGGGCGTAGATCCCGTGCACGGCCTGCCAGCACTGGTCGTTGGTGCCCGGATCGCTCGCCGCGATGCAGCCGAGCCGTGACATCCGGTTGGGGCTGGTCTTGATGGCCAGGAACGCGAGGAAGGCCGCGCCGGAAAGCACTCCCACGAACAACCGGGTGGGCGCACCGGCCAGCCAGAGCAGGCCGAAGAGAATCGCGGTGAGGATGATCGTGGTGCCCATGTCGCCGCCGAGCATGATCAGGCCGAGCACCATGAATGTCACGGGCACCAGGGGCACCAGCAGGTGCTTCCACTGGATGAGCAGGTTCTTGTCGCTCTTGCGGGCCAGCAGGTCGGCGCCCCACAGGACGAGTGCGAGCTTGCCGAATTCGCTGGGCTGCAGCTGGAAAGGCCCGCCGAGAGAGATCCAGTTGGTATTGCCGTTGACCGTTTCCCCTATTCCCGGCACCTGGACCAGGCACATCAGGAAAACGGCGCCGAGCAGCAGCGGATACGCCAGCGCGCGGTGCAGCTTGACGGGCATCCGCGCCGCGGAGATCAGCAGCACGGTGCCGATGGCGGCGGCCAGCAACTGCTTGCGGAAGTAGTACGTGGAGGGGTAGCCGTAGCGCAGCGCCTGGATCATCGACGCGGAGTAGACCATCACCAGCCCGAGAACGGTGATGAGCAGGCTTCCGCCGAGGATCAGGTAATACGCGGTGAGCGGCCGGTCCCAGGCCGCCTGGAGGCGGTCGTGGAGCCTGCGTGGGCCCCCCAGGGGGCCGGACCGCCGGGTCCTGGTCTCCTTGCGTGCCGGAGCGGGTGCGGCGGGCCTGGCGGGGCCCGCAGCGACGCGCTTGGCGGGCAGCACGCGGGCTGCCCCTTCCCGGGAACGGCGCTCCACGCCGCGGGCGGCGGAACGGTCGGCCGTCATGCGTCCCCTCCAGTGGTGCGGCGCCGGGGGTTCACGACCTGGGGGTCGTCAGCGGCGCGGGGACGCCCGGCTACTTGTCGTGTCCCGCGCTCTCGGGTACCAGGGCCCGCACGGCCTCGGCGAATGCCTCGCCACGCTTGCCGTAGTTGGTGAACATGTCCATGGAGGCGCAGGCCGGTGCCAGCAGAACCGTGTCACCCGGCCGGGAGAGCTCCCTCGCCGCCTCCACCGCCGCGGCCATCGCCCCAGTGTCGGTCCGTTCCAGGTCGGTGACCGGGACCTCGGGGGCGTGTCGCGCGAGCGCTTCGCGGATCAGCGCGCGGTCGGCGCCCATCAGCACCGCGCCGCGCAGCCGCGGGGCGGACCTGCGGACCAACTCGTCGAACGTGGCGCCCTTGGCGAGGCCGCCGGCGATCCACACGATGGACTCGTAGGCGGCCAGCGAGGCCTCGGCGGCGTGCGTGTTGGTGGCCTTGGAGTCGTCCACGTAGGCGACGTCGTCGACGGTCTCCACGAGGGCGATGCGGTGGGCGTCGGGCCGGAAGGCGCGCAGCCCGTCGCGTACGGCGGCCGGTTCGACGCCGAAGGCGCGAGCCAGCGCCGCGGCGGCCAGCGCGTTGGCGATGTTGTGCGGGGCGGGCGGCTGGACGTCGGAGACTTCCGCGAGCTCCTGGGCGTTCTTGTGCCGTCCCTCGACGAAGGCGCGGTCGAGCAGGATGCCGTCCACGACGCCGAACTGGGACGGGCCCGGGCTGCCGAGGGTGAAGCCGATCGCGCGGGCGCCCTCCTCGACGTCGGCCTCGCGGACCAGTGCCTCGGTCGCCGGGTCCGCGGTGTTGTACACGCAGGCGACCTGGTTGCCCTCGTAGATCCGGCCCTTGTCGGCGGCGTACGCCGCCATGGAGCCGTGCCAGTCCAGGTGGTCGGGCGCCAGGTTCAGCACCACCGCGGAGTGCGGCCTGACGCTGGGCGCCCAGTGCAGCTGGTAGCTGGACAGCTCGACGGCCAGGACGTCGTACTTCTCCTCGCCGAGCACGGCGTCCAGGACCGAGACGCCGATGTTGCCGACGGCGGCGGTCCGCAGGCCGGCGGCCTTGAGGATGGCGGCGAGCATCTGGACGGTGGTGGTCTTGCCGTTGGTGCCGGTGACCGCCAGCCACGGCGCTGGATTCTTGTCGGCCCCGCCACGCAGCCGCCAGGCCAGCTCCACATCGCCCCACACCTCGACACCGGCCGCCTCGGCGGCCGCGAAGAGCGGGCTCGTGGGCTTCCAGCCCGGTGCGGTGACGACGAGCCCGGTGCCTTCGGGGAGGGTGTCGCCGTCGCCGAGGCGCACGGTGACGCCCAGCTCCCGCAGCCCCTCGGCCTCGGCCCGCTCCCGCTCGCCGTCGCCGCTGTTCACGACGGTGACGACGGCGCCCAGGGCGTGCAGCGCCCGTGCGGCCGGGACGCCGGAGACGCCCAGGCCCGCGACGGTGACGCGGACGCCCGCCAGTTCTGTTGCCACCGGGTGCGGCGCTGTCACGAGGCGGCCACCCAGCCGGCGTAGAACAGGCCGAGGCCGATGGCCATGCACATGCCCTGGATGATCCAGAAGCGGACCACGACCAGGACTTCGCTCCAGCCCTTGAGTTCGAAGTGGTGCTGGAGTGGCGCCATCCGGAAGACCCGCTTGCCGGTGAGCCGGAAGGAGCCGACCTGGATGACGACGGAGAGCGTGATGAGGACGAACAGGCCGCCGAGGATCGCGAGCAGCATCTCGGTGCGCGAGCAGATCGCCAGGCCGGCGAGCGCGCCGCCGAGGGCCAGCGAGCCGGTGTCGCCCATGAAGATCTTGGCCGGTGAGGTGTTCCACCACAGGAAGCCGAAGCACGCGCCCATCAGGGCCGCGGCGACGACCGCGAGGTCGAGTGGGTCCCTGACCTCGTAACAGGCGCCGTTGGCGCTGAGCGGGGCGCCGCACCACTGGCCGTACTGCCAGACGCCGATGACGGTGTAGGCGGCGAAGACCATCACGGACGCGCCGGTGGCCAGACCGTCGAGGCCGTCGGTGAGGTTCACACCGTTGGACATCGCCAGGATCATGAACAGCGCCCAGATGACGAAGATCACTGGACCTATCGTCCAGCCGAAGTCCTGGGTGAAGGACAGCTTGGTGGAGGCCGGGGTCTGGCCGCGCGAGTCGGAGAAGTTCAGCGCCAGGACCGCGAACGCGATGCCGACGATGAGCTGGCCGCCCAGCTTCGCCTTGGCCCGCAGGCCCAGGCTCCGCTGCTTGACGATCTTGATGTAGTCGTCCAGGAAGCCGACCAGACCGAGTCCCGCGGTCAGGAACAGCACCAGCAGACCGGACATGGTCGGCCGCTCGCTGGTGATGACCTTGGTCGCGGCATAGGCGACCAGGGTCGCCAGGATGAACGAGATGCCGCCCATCGTCGGAGTGCCGCGCTTGCTGTGGTGCGCCTTCGGACCGTCGTCACGGATCATCTGCCCGTAACCCTTGCGGGCCAGCAGCCGGATCAGCAGCGGAGTGCCGATCAGCGACAGGAAGAGACCGAGCACACCGGATACGAGAATCTGCTTCATCGCGCGGCGACCTCACCTTCGGTGCCGTCGAGCAGCGCCAGCGCCACGCGCTCCAGTCCGACCGACCTAGATGCCTTCACCAGCACGACGTCCCCCGGGCGCAATGCGCTGCGCAGCAGGTCGATCGCCGTCTCCGCGTCGGACACGTGCACCGACTCCTCACCCCACGAACCCTCGTTCTTGGCGCCCATATCCAACCAGGCGGCTTCCAAGCCGCCCACGGCCACGAGCTTGCTGACGTTGAGCCGGACGACCAGTCGCCCGACCGCGTCGTGCTCGGTGAGGGACTCCCCACCGAGTTCGGCCATCTCGCCGAGCACCGCCCACGTACGGCGCCCGCGCCCCATGGCGGCGAGCGCGCGCAGAGCGGCTCTCATGGAGTCGGGGTTCGCGTTGTAGGCGTCGTTGACGACCGTCACGCCGTCGGGCCGCTCGGTGACCTCCATACGCCAGTGCGAAAGGGTTCCCGCGGCGGAGAGCGCGGTGGCGATCTCCTCGACGGGCATGCCCAGTTCACCGGCGACGGCGGCCGCGGCGAGCGCGTTCGACACGTGGTGCTCACCGTACAGGCGCAAGGTCACTTCGGCGCACCCGGTGGGTGTGCGGAGTGTGAAGAGCGCCTGACCTCGGTCGTTGAGCCGGACATTCTCCCCGCGGACCTCGGCTTCGGCCCCTTCGCCGAAGAGCACGACGCGGGCCGAGGTGCGCGAGGACATCGCGCGCACCAGCGGATCGTCGGCGTTGAGGACCGCCACTCCGCCCTGTTCCGCGGCGGGCAGCGACTCGACGAGTTCGCCCTTCGCGATGGCCGTTTGATCGCGGCCGCCGAACTCACCGATGTGCGCGGCCCCGACGTTCAGGACGACGCCGATCCGCGGCGGGGTCAGCTCCGTCAGATACCGGATGTGGCCGATGCCGCGGGCGCCCATCTCCAGCACCAGGTGCTGGGTGGACTCGTCGGCGCGCAGCGCGGTGAGCGGCAGCCCGATCTCGTTGTTCAGCGAGCCGGGTGTCCACACCGTGGGAGCGTGCCGTTCCAGCAGTTGGGCCATCAGGTCCTTGGTGCTGGTCTTGCCGGCCGAACCGGTGAGGGCGACGGTGGTCGCGCCGAGCCGGGCGATGACGGTCCGGGCGAGGGCGCCGAGCGCGGCCACGACGTCGTCGACGACGATCGCGGGCACGCCGACGGGGCGGGAGGCGAGTACCGCCACCGCTCCGTCCTTCACGGCGCCCACCGCGTAGTCGTGGCCGTCCACACGCTCGCCGGCGAAGGCGGCGAACAGCGCGCCGGGCACCACCTCACGGGAGTCGATGACCACGGGGCCCGTCACGCGCGTCCCTGGTTCCGGTATGTCGTGCATGCTCCCGCCGACCGCGTCGGCGACCTCGGCGAGGGTGAGTGGGATCACAGCTGTTCCTGGTCCTTCTCGATGGCGGCGCGCAGTACTTCCCGGTCGTCGAAGGGGCGTACCACTCCGGCGATGTCCTGGCCCTGTTCATGGCCCTTGCCCGCGACCAGCACGATGTCGCCGGGCTCGGCCCGGGCCACCGCGATGGCGATGGCGGCGGCCCGGTCGGGCTCGACGATGACGTGCCCGCGTTCGTGGGCGGGTACTTCGGCTGCTCCGTTCAGCATCGCGGCGAGGATCGCGAGCGGGTCCTCGGAGCGCGGGTTGTCGGACGTCAGTACGGCGGTGTCCGCGAGCCGCGCGCAGGCGGCGCCCATCGGGCCGCGCTTGTGCTGGTCGCGGTCGCCGCCGCAGCCGAGCACGGCGTGGATGCGGCCCTCGGTGGTCTTGCGCAGGGCGCGCAGCACGGACTCGACGGCGTCGGTCTTGTGGGCGTAGTCCACGACCGCGAGATACGGCTGGCCCGCGTCGACGCCCTCCAGCCGGCCGGGCACCCCGGGGACGGCGGCGACGCCGTCCGCGGCGGTCTGCGGGTCCATTCCGGCGATGACCAGCGCGGTGATCGCGGCGAGGGTGTTGGCGACGTTGAACGGGCCGGGCAGCGGGGCGGCGGCCCGTGCCGTCTCGCCCTTGGGCCCGGTGACGGTGAAGGTGCTGCCCAGCGGGCCGGTCTCGACGTCCGTGGCGCGCCAGTCGGCGTCCAGGTCCCCCTCGGCGGAGAACGTGGTGATGGGGACCCCGGCCTCGGCGACGAGCCGGCGGCCGTACGCGTCGTCCAGATTGACGACGCCGACCCGGCTGCGCTGCGGTGTGAACAGCCGCGCCTTCGCCTGGAAGTAGTCCTCCATGTCCGTGTGGAATTCCATGTGCTCGGGACTGAGGTTGTTGAAGACCGCCACGTCGAAGACGGCGCCGTCCACCCGGCCGAGCACCAGCGCGTGGCTGGAGACCTCCATGACGACCGACCGGACGCCCCGCTCGTGCATGACGGCGAACAGCGCCTGGAGGTCGGTGGCCTCGGGAGTGGTGCGCTCGCTCTTGATCCGCTCGTCGCCGATCCGCGACTCGACGGTGCCGATGAGGCCGGTGCTCCTGCCGTGCACGGCCCGCAGGCCGCCCTCGACGAGATAGGCGGTGGTGGTCTTGCCCGACGTTCCGGTGATGCCGATCTGCAGCAGGTCCTCGCCCGGTTCGTCGTAGATCCAGGCGGCCAGCGCGCCCATCCGGGCGCGTGGGTCGTCGACGGTCAGGACCGGCAGACCGGTGGCCGCCGCGCGCTCGGTGCCCGCCGGGTCGGTGAGGATCGCGACGGCGCCCAGGTCCGCCGCCTGGGCGGCGAAGTCGGCGCCGTGGAAGCGGGCGCCGGGCAGCGCCGCGTAGACGTCGCCGGGGCGGACCGCCCGGGAGTCGTGGGTGATGCCGGTGGCGGGGGCGCCGTCCGCGGGCGGCTCCGCACCGAGCCGCGCGGCCAGCTCCGCCAGCGCTTTGGGTCGGACTGCGGACGGGCGGGGCGCGCCCGGCTGCTTGAGGGGGGACTGATCAGCTTTTGGCACGGCGGTGAGGTTACCGGGCTGGCCCCGGTCGGGGCCAAAAGACCCCCGGTCCCGGCCGGGTCGGTCGCCGTCGGATGTGATCGTTGTCACCTCTTCGATGGGTCGAACTCGACGGGCAGGTGCGGTGCCTCCGTGCCGGAGGGCGCGGCCTGCAGGGATTTGAGGGCGAATTCCATGACCTGCTTGAAGACCGGGCCGCAGATCTGGCCGCCGAAGTAGCTGCCGCTGGTCGGGTTCTGGATGACGCAGGAGACGGTGACCCGGGGGTTGTCGGCGGGTGCGAAACCCAGGAACGAGGCCGTGTACCCCTTGTACCGGCCGGTGACCGGGTCCACCCGGTTGGCCGTGCCGGTCTTGCCCGCGACCCGGTATCCGGCGATCTGCGCCTTGTTCCCGGTGCCCTGTTCGTCGCCGACCACGGACTCCAGCATGGTCGCCAGCGTCTTGGCGGTCTTCTCGCTGACCACCCGGGACGTCTTGGGCGCCTCGGACGGTACGAAGCGGCCGTCGGGACCGGTGATGCCGCGGATCAGGGTGGGCTCCACGCGGACGCCGCCGTTGGCGACCGTCGAGTAGACCGAGGTGGCCTGCAGGGCGTTGAGCGACAGTCCCTGGCCGAACGGGATCGTGTACTGCTGGGAGGCGTTCCAGTTCTGCGGCTTGGCCAGGATCCCGCGGGTCTCGCCGGGGAAGCCGAGCCCGGTGGGATCGCCGATCCCGAACTTCTTCAGATACGAGTAGAGCACCGCGTTCGCCTGCGCCTGGGTCTTGCCGAGCTGGCCGGTCGCCAGGATCGTGCCGATGTTGCTGGACTTGGCGAGCACCCCGTTGAGGGTCAGCGACCAGGTGCCGTGGTCCACGTCGTCGTGGAAGATCCGGTCGGCGCGCGGCAGGGTGCCGGGGACCGTGACGTGGGTCTCCGGGGTCGCGACGCCCTGGTCCAGGACCGCGGCCATCGACATCAGCTTGCTGACGCTGCCGGGCTCGTAGGCGTCCTGGACGGCCGCGTTGCCGAGCGCGTTGGCGCTGGCGTGCGTGAGGTCGTTCGGGTCGTAGCCGGGGGCGTTGGCCATCGCGAGGATCTCGCCGGTGCGGGTGTCCTGGACGATGACGTAGCCGCGGTCCGCCCGGGATTTCTGCACCTGTGCGGTGATGGCGCTCTGCGCCGCCCACTGGATGTCGCGGTCGATGGTCAGCTGCACGTCGGAGCCGGGCACGGCGGGGTGCTCCTGGACTCCGGCGGTCGGCACCTGGCGGCCGCTGGACTGGGCGTAGCGGATCCTGCCGGCCTCGCCCGCGAGCTCCTGGTTGAGCATCGCCTCGAGACCGCCGCCGCCGGCGCCCTCGCCGTTGACGAAGCCGATCACTCCGGCCGCGAGGTCGCCGCCGGGATAGACCCGCTTGGTGTGCGGATCGCTGAAGACCCCGGCCAGTACGTTGACGCCGCCCTTGGTCTTGGCGGCCTTGTCGTTCAGCGCCCGCTTGAGGTCCTTGATCTGGTTCCAGACCTGCGGGGACTGCTGTCTGGCGATGACCTGGTAGCGGGAGTTCGGGGTGGCGAGCTTCCTGGCGATGGTCCTGGCGTCGCCGCCGACGATCGGCGCGAGGAGCTCGGCCGCCTGCGCGGGCGCGTCCGTGGTCTTCGTCTGGGCGGAGGTGAACAGGAACGGGTCCGCGGTGATGTCGTACGCGTCGACGGTCGTCGCCAGGTCGGTGCCCGACCGGTCGGTGATGGTCCCCCGGTCGGCGGCGACGGTGTGCGAGACCCAGCGGTTGACGGCGGCCTTGGCCGCGTACGCGGGCGCGTCGACGGCCTGCACCTGCAGCAGCCGGACGACGAACGCGAGCATCACCAGCGTCAGCGCGACGCTGACGAGCCGCAGCCGGGGCTTGGGGCGGCCCAGCCGCAGCGGGGCCGGCGGGCGGGGCGGGCGCGGGCGGCGGGCGGCGGGCCGGCGGGCGGCGCCCGGGGCGGGACGGCCCGGCCTCCTGGCGTCCTGCGACCGCTGTGAGCCCTGTCCGGCCGCGCCCGGCGCCCCGGCCTTCCGGGGCCCGCCGGGGCCCGGCAGCCGCCCGCGCTGCGGGCGCCTCGGCTCACTCATGCGCACCGTCCCCCGGAGCGGTGCGCAGGATGCGGGGACTGGTCACGAGGTCACCTGCCCGTGGTCTGGGAAGTCTGGGAGCCGTGGGGGGTCCGCGGGGACCCGCCGCCGGACGGCTTCGTGGTGGAGGTGCCGTTCGTGGTGGGGGCGTTCGTGGTGGGGGCGTTCGTCGTGGGGGCCGTGGTCGGCGGCGCCTGGGTGCGGACGGGTGCCGCGGTCGGCGCGGCCTCGGCCTCGGTGGGGTCGCCGCGCACCGTGCCGTCCGGGTTCAGGAAGGCGGGGTTGCCGCCGGGCACCATGCCCAGCTCACGGGCGCGGCGGTCGAGCGCGTCGGGCGCCTTGTACCGGTCCACGTCCTGCTGGAGCGCCTGCTCCTCGTCGGTGTACGTGGTGGTGTCCCTCTGCAGCCGGTTCAGCTCGAAGGAGTCCTGGTTCACGGCCCCGTTCAGCAGGAGCAGCGAGATGAGGCCGCCGGCCAGCAGCGCCACCACCAGCAGCACGAACGGCGCGCGGGCCGCCGTGGCCGACCGGGCCGCCCTCACAGGGCCTCCTCGCGGATCCGTTCCGCGCCGCGCAGCCGGGCCGGGGCGGCGCGCTTGTTCTCCGCGATCTCCTCCTCGGTCGGCAGTTCCGCGCCGCGGGTGAGCAGCTTCAGCCGGGGCTGGTACTGCTCGGGCACCACGGGCAGGCCGGGCGGCGCGGTGTTGGCCGCGCCCGCCGCGAACGCCTGCTTGACGATGCGGTCCTCCAGCGACTGGTACGACAGCACGGCGATCCGGCCGCCGACCGCGAGGGCGCCGATCGCCGCGGGGATCGCGCCCTCGACCGCCGCGAGCTCGGCGTTGACCTCGATGCGCAGCGCCTGGAAGGTGCGCTTGGCGGGGTTGCCGCCGGTGCGCTTGGCCGCCTGCGGGAGCACCTCGCGGATGAGGTCGACCAGCCGCGCGCTGTTGGTGAACGGTTCCTTCACCCGCTGCTTGACGACCGCGTCGACGATCTTGCGGGCGTACTTCTCCTCGCCGTAGGTGCGCAGGATCCGCACCAGGTCGCCCGGCGGATAGGTGTTGAGCACCTCGGCGGCACCGATGCCGGTCGTCTGGTCCATCCGCATGTCGAGCGGGGCGTCCTGCGCGTAGGCGAAGCCGCGGTCCGCCTCGTCCAGCTGCATGGACGAGACGCCGAGGTCGAACAGCACGCCCTGGACCCTGGGGATGCCGAGCCGGGCCAGGACGTCCGCCAGCTCGTCGTAGACCGCGTGCACCAGCGTGGCCCGGTCGCCGAACGGCGCCAGGCGCTCGGCGGAGAGCTTGAGCGCGGCGGGGTCGCGGTCGATGGCGACCAGCCGGGCCGACGGGAACGTGGTCAGCAGCGCCTCGCTGTGGCCGCCGAGTCCCAGCGTCGCGTCCACGACCACGGCGCCCGGTTCGGCCAGCGCGGGAGCCAGCAGGTCCAGGCAGCGGCGCAGCATCACCGGCACGTGCTTCGCGGGGGCGGCCCCGGTGGGCTCAGCACCCTCCGTGGTGGCGGCGGGCTCGGTGGTGGGGTCCGCGGGGGCGCCATGCGGCTCGGACTGCGGGGCGGGGACGGCGCTCATGGGACCCTTCTCGGTTCTTCGACTTCTTCGACTGCGACTTCTTCGACTGCTTCGACATATGGCCTGGTCCCCGCCCGCTCGGGAGGGAAGTGGCCCTCTGGCGCCGGGGAAGTAGTGCCAGTGGAGCCGGAGAGCGGGAGGAGGCCGGGCCATACGTACACCGTGGTGACGCCGCGAGGAGGGGCCGGGGTCACAGTAATCCGGTCGGAACCTCCTCGGACAGGGCCGAAAAGGTGTCTTCCTGCGCCGCCAGGTAGCGGTCCCAGGCCTGGGCGGACCACACCTCGACCCGGGTGTTGGCGCCGATGACCGCACAGTCGCGGTCCAGCCCGGCGTACTCCCGCAGCGGCTGCGGGACGGTGATCCGGCCCTGCTTGTCGGGCACCTCGTCGGTGGCTCCGGCGAACAGCACCCGCATGTAGTCCCTCGCGGGCTTGGACGTCAGGGGCGCCCGGCGCAGTTCCTCGGTGACGGCCTGGAATCCGCGCAGCGGCCATACGTACAGGCAGCGCTCCTGGCCCTTGGTGATCACCAGGCCCTGGGCGAGCTGCTCCCGGAACTTCGCGGGCAGGACGAGGCGGCTCTTGTCGTCGAGTCGCGGCGCGTACGTTCCGAGGAACACCACACCTCCCGCAGCCGGGCCCCGCCGGGGCCCTGTCGGTATCCGGACGGGATCCCCGTCCGGCAACCGGGACCCCTGTCAAGAACGGGACCTGCCCCTACCTGCGGCGGGACCCCATTTCGCGCCACTTTACTCCACTAAGCCCCACGGTCAACGCACGCCACGGCCCGCGCGCCTCACCCCCAGGGGTGAGGGCCCCGGCGCCTGTGGGTTACCTCACACAGCGGGCAATTGACCGACTTTTTCCCGCCCCTACAGCAGGTGGGACCGGTCCGCGCCCTCTAACGTCATTCACATGTCGATATCCGCAGCGCAGCCATCCGGACCCGGCTCCGAGCCCATCGCCGAGCCCGCCTCCGTCATCGACCGGCTCGTGGGTGCCAACGAGCGCTACGCCGTCGCCTTCCACGACCCCGGCATGGACGCCCGGCCGGTCCTGGGCGTCGCCGTCGTCGCGTGCATGGACGCCCGCCTCGACCTGCACGCCGCACTCGGCCTCGACCTCGGCGACTGCCACACCATCCGCAACGCGGGCGGTGTGGTCACCGATGACACCATCCGCTCGCTGACCATCAGCCAGCGGGCTCTCGGCACCCGCTCGGTGGTCCTGATCCACCACACCGGCTGCGGCCTGCAGAGCATCACCGAGGACTTCAGGACCGAACTGGAGCACGAGGTCGGCCAGCGTCCGACCTGGTCGGTCGAGGCGTTCACCGACATCGACCAGGACGTACGCCAGTCGATGGCGCGGGTGCGAACGTCCCCGTTCCTGGCGTACACGGACGATGTACGCGGTTTTGTGTTCGACGTCCACACCGGTCTGATGCGGGAAATCACGGCCAAGTAACGGCAGGCGAGTGACGCGGGGCGCTGTTCAAGGGAACAATGCATCGTGCGGCACCCCCTCGCCCGTCAGGGGCGCGTGGTGCACCGCATTCGGGGAGGGGCCGGTCCGTGGATGGCCGCGCCCCAATGAACAGGCCGAGGAGAACCGGGTGACGACCTATGACGCGCGAGCCAGCCTCAGCGATCTGACCACGACGGCGGAGCGGGTGCGCCGGTCGGTGGAGAACGTGATCGAGGGCAAGCCCGAGGTCGTACGGCTTTCGCTGACCGTGATGCTGGCCGAGGGGCACCTCCTGATCGAGGATGTGCCGGGGGTCGGGAAGACGATGCTGGCCAAGGCGCTCGCGCGGTCCATCGACTGCTCGGTGCGGCGGATCCAGTTCACGCCCGACCTGCTGCCCTCCGACATCACCGGAGTGAGCGTCTTCGACCAGCAGCGGCGGGACTTCGAGTTCAAGCCGGGGGCGATCTTCGCGCAGATCGTGGTGGGGGACGAGATCAACCGGGCCTCGCCGAAGACCCAGTCGGCGCTGCTGGAGTCGATGGAGGAGCGGCAGGTCACCGTCGACGGCACCACGTACGAGCTGCCCAACCCGTTCATGGTCATCGCCACCCAGAACCCGGTGGAGATGGAGGGCACCTATCCGCTGCCCGAGGCGCAGCGCGACCGCTTCATGGCCCGGGTGTCGATCGGCTACCCGAGCCCGGAGGCCGAACTGCAGATGCTCGACGTGCACGGCGGTACGCCGCCGCTGGACGATCTGCAGCCGGTGGCGCACGCCCAGGAGATCGTGAAGCTGATCGAAGCGGTGCGGACGGTGCATGTGTCGGACCCCGTGCGGCGCTACGCCGTCGCCCTGGTCGGTGCCACCCGCCACCACCCCGACCTGCGGCTCGGCGCCTCGCCGCGCGCGACCCTGCACCTGGTGCGGGCGGCCCGCGCCTCGGCGGCGCTGGACGGCCGGGACTTCGTCCTGCCGGACGACGTGCAGACGCTCGCCCCCGCGGTCCTGGCGCACCGGCTGCTGCCGACCGCGCAGGCCCAGCTGAACCGGCGGACGCCCGAGCAGGTCGTCGCGGAGATCCTGCAGCGCACACCCGTCCCGGACCCGTCCGCCTCCCCGGCCACGGCGGCGTCCGCACAGCAATGGCGTCAGGCGCAGAGCGCCCAGCCGCCCGGCGTCCGGGGCTTGTGATGTCCGCCGACCCGCAGGCCGCGGGAGGTTTCCGTACGGCGCTGTCGGGGCTGACCACGCGCGGACGGTCCTTCTTCGCGGCCGGGGTCGCGGCGGCCGTCTGCGCGTATGTGCTGGGGCAGCCGGACCTGCTGCGGGTCGGGCTGCTGCTGGCGGTGCTGCCGCTGGTCTGCGTCGCGGTCCTGTACCGCACCCGCTACCGGGTGGCGGGCAGCCGGCGGCTCGCGCCGTCGCGGGTGCCCGCGATGTCCGAGGCGCGGGTGCACCTGCGGGTCGACAACGTCTCCCGCATCCCCACCGGGCTGCTGATGCTGCAGGACCGGGTGCCGTACGTGCTCGGGCCGCGGCCGCGCTTCGTGCTGGACCGGGTGGAGCCGGGCGGTCACCGCGAGGTCTCCTACCGGGTCCGCTCCGACCTGCGCGGGCGCTATCCGCTGGGGCCGCTGCAGCTGCGGCTGACGGACCCCTTCGGCATGTGCGAGCTGACCCGGTCGTTCAGCGCGTTCGACACCCTGACCGTGGTGCCCCGGGTGGAGCCGCTGCCCGCGGTCCGGCTCGCGGGCGAGGCGTCCGGCTACGGCGACAGCCGCACCCGCTCGCTGTCGCTGGCCGGCGAGGACGACGCGATCCCGCGCGGCTACCGGCACGGCGACGATCTGCGGCGGGTGCACTGGCGCTCCACCGCGAAGTACGGCGAGCTGATGGTGCGCCGCGAGGAGCAGCCGCACAAGGCGCGCTGCACCGTGCTGGTGGACACCCGGCGGCTCGCCTTCTACGGCGCGGGACCCGACTCCGCCTTCGAATGGGCGGTGTCCGGAGCGGCCTCGGTCTCGACGCACATGCTGGAGCGCGGCTACTCGGTGCGGCTGCTGACCGACACCGGCAGCAGCGTCCCGGGTCCCGAGGGCGGCTTCGGCGGCGACTCCTCCGACACCGCCGGAGTGCTGCTCGACACCCTCGCGGTGGTCGAGCACTCGGACGGCGGCGGCTTCTCCCGGGCCCACGACGTGCTGCGGGCCGGCAGCGAGGGACTGCTGGTGGCCTTCCTCGGGGACCTCGACGAGGAGCAGGCGACGATCGTGGGACGGATGCGCCAGCGGGCCGGCGGCGCGGTGGCGTTCGTCCTGGACAGTTCGGCATGGGCGTCCCGCGACGCCGTGGACCCGTACCCCGACACACCGCCGCCCGGAGCCGGCCCCACCGCCTCCGCCGCCGACGGCGAGGACGGTCCGGGCACGGCTGTGGACGCCGGTGCCCGGCGGGCCGTACGGATGCTGCGCGAGGCCGGCTGGACGGTCCTGCCGGTGCCGCCGGGCGAGGGACTGCCCTCGCTGTGGCAGCTGGCGGACCGGTACCGCTCGCGTGAAGAGGCGGGAGCGAGCTCATGAGCGGACGCGCACGGCTGACGGTCTGCGCCGCGGCGGCGTCGATCATGGCGGCCTGCTCCCTGCTGCCGCTGGCCACCCCGACCGGCTGGATCCTCCAGGCGGCCTTCCTCGTCACGCTCCAGTCCTGCGTCGGCGCGCTGGCCCGGCGGGTACCGCTGGCCAGGCCGCTGACCGTCCTGGCGCAGGCCCTGGTCAGCCTGCTGATACTGACCATGATGTTCGTCTCGAAGCAGGCCGTGGGCGGCATCCTGCCCGGCCCCAAGGCGTTCGTGGGGCTCGGCGACCGGCTCAGCGACGGCCTGCGGGACGTCAGCCAGTTCGCCATCCCCGCGCCCGTGACCCCCGGCATCCGGCTGCTGCTGGTCGCCGGTGTGCTGGTGATCGCGCTGGCCGTGGACGCGCTGGCGGTGACGTACGGCAGCGCCGCCCCCGCCGGGCTGCCGCTGCTCGCGCTGTACTCCGTCGCCTCCGGTCTCGCGGGCAGCGGCAGCCGCTGGCTGTGGTTCCTGATCGCGGCGGCCGGCTATCTGCTGCTGCTCCTCGCCGAGGGCCGGGACCGGCTGTCGCGCTGGGGCCGGGTCTTCGGCGGCGGCCCGCCGTCCACCGGCTGGGCGGGTGCTTCGGGGACCCGGTCCGAGGGCTCGGTCGTGGCACCGGTCCGCACCGGCCGCCGGATCGGGGCGATGGCCCTGGGCATCGCGCTGATCGCCCCCGCCGTGCTGCCCTCGCTGGGCAGCGGGCTGCTCGACCCGTCGGGCACCGGCACGGGCCCCGGCTTCGGCGGTGCCAACTCCTCGTCGGTCAACCCGGTGGTGGCGCTGCAGGACAGCCTCAACCAGCCGACCAACCGCGAGGTCCTGACGTATCGCACGAACGCGCCCAGCACGACGGACATGTATCTGCGCATCGTCGCGCTCGACAAGTTCGACGGCACGCAGTGGCGTTCCTCGGAACGCCCGGTGACCGCGATCCCCGAGGTGTTCCCGGCGCCGGCCGGGCTGGGCCCCGAGGTGAAGACCACCGAGGTCGTCACCTCGGTCGCCGCCGACGGTGACTACGCGCAGAGCTGGCTGCCGCTCCCCTATCCCGTCGAGAAGCTGACGGTCGACGGTCGCTGGCGGTTCGACAAGGAGGGGCGCACGGTCGTCGGTGACCGCAAGCAGACGACCAAGGGCGTGAAGTACAAGGTCAAAAGCCTGCTGGTGCAGCCGACGGCGGCGCAGCTGGCCACGGCACCCGATCCGGCGGCCGCGTTCAAGCAGGAGTACACCCAGATCCCGGACACCCTGCCGGAGGTGGTGAGCAGGACCGCGCTGGAGGTGACGCGCGGTGCGGCGAACCCGTACGAGCAGGCCGTGGCCCTGCAGAAGTACTTCCACTCCGGGGACTTCCGGTACAGCACGCAGGTCCGGTCGGGCACCGGGGTCGACGCGATCGCCAACTTCCTCCGGGACAAGCAGGGGTTCTGCGTCCACTTCGCCTTCACCATGGCGGCGATGGCCCGCACCCTGCACATCCCGGCCCGGGTCGCGGTCGGCTTCGCGCCGGGCAACGGGCCGCGGTCCGACGGCAGCGTGTCGGTCGGACTGCAGGACGCGCACGCCTGGCCCGAGCTGTACTTCGAGGGTGTCGGCTGGACCCGTTTCGAGCCCACGCCGTCCCGCGGCACCGCCCCCAGCTACACGGTGGACCAGCCGACGAGCCCCGGCGGCGGTCCGGTCGTCCCGGAGCCCGGCAAATCGGCGGCACCGAGCGTCGGCGCCTCGGCCTCGGCGAGCTGCTCGGTCAAGGACAAGGCGCTGGGCGACTGCACCCCGGTCGGCCAGGACACGGGCAGCGGACCGACCGACACCGGGATCAGCGCCGGCCGGCTGGCGGGCCTCGCCCTGCTGGCGCTGGTGGTGCTCGGTGTGCCCCTGCTGCCGCTGCTGTGGCGCCGCCGTGAGCGGTCCCGGCGGCTCGGCGGCGGTCACGGCCTGGCGGAGGGCGCCAGGACGCTCGCGGCCTGGCGGGAGCTCGTCGACACCGCGTGGGACTACGGGATCCTGCCCGACGACTCCGAGACACCGCGCCGGGCCACCGCCCGGCTGGTGCGGGAGGGTGAGCTCGACGAGGCGGCGGCGCGGGCCGCCGGACAGGTCGCGGCGGCCGTGGAGCAGGTGCTGTACTCGCCCAGGCCACGGCCGGTGGCCGGGCTCGCGGCGGATGTGCACCAGGTACGGGCCGGGCTGCACCGGACGGCCGGGCGGCGTGGACGGCTGCGCGCGGTTCTCCTGCCGCGTTCGGCCGCACGGGTGATCTGGCGGCTGTCGGAGCAGTGGTCGGTGCTGACGCGGCGCTGGTCCGCGGCCGTCCGGCGGGCCGCCGACGCGGTCCGGCGCCCTTCACGGCAGGCGTCCTAGACGGGGCATGACGAGGGGCGCGGATCCGGTTTCCGGTTCCGCGCCCCTCGTCGTACGTCGGGAAACTGTTGAGAACCCTCTGCCTGGGCGGCGGCCGGGCAGGCCCTAGCTGTCCTGCCCGTCCCTGCGGCGCTGCCAGCGTTCTTCGATCCGGTCCATGACCTTGCCCCTGCGACGGGGGTGGCCTCGGCCGGTGGTTGCGGCGGGCTGCTGCTCACCGGGTTTGCCGGCCTTCCGCCAGCCCGTGACCGCGAGCACGGCACAAGCCAGCATGACGAGGAAACCGACCACACTGATCCAGGGCTGCTGCTTGATCATTCCAGCCATCAGCAGCGCGATACCCACCAGGAAGCCCGCTACCGCTTGGTAGACGCGCCGCCGGGTATAGGTGCGCAGCCCGCTTCCCTCAAGCGCCGACGCGAACTTGGGATCTTCGGCGTACAGCGCTCGCTCCATCTGCTCGAGCATGCGCTGCTCGTGCTCCGAGAGCGGCACGGAGTCCTCCTACTCGTCGGTCGCGGGGGCGACCGGTCCGACCCTTATTCAAGGATAGGCAGGGATTCGCCCCCGTGAAACCCGCCCCACTACGCCAATCCGACGGGGGCTTCATTCCCCGTCCGCCGTTACGTCATGCCAGCATACGGTCCTGAACGGCTGACCGGGCGGCCTGTGACCGACTACTCCTGGTGCTGTGGCCGGTGGCCGGGTCAGCCGCGGTCGGCGAGCACGTGCAGTTGAGTGGCGATCGAGTGGAACGCGGGCTGCTCCGCGGCGGCCAGTTCCAGCTTGAGCAGCGCTTCCAGGGCGCCCGGCTCGGTGTCCACCAGCACTCCCGGGACCAGGTCGGCGAAGACCCGGACGCCGTGCACCGCGCCGACCCGCAGGCCCGCGTCGGAGACCAGGTGGGTGAGCTGCTCGGCGGTGAAGCGGCGCGGGAGCGAGTCCCCGTCGCCCCAGCGGCCGTCCGGGTCCCCTATGGCGTGCTGGGCTTCGGTGAAGTGGCCGGCGATGGCACGGGCCAGCACGGCGCCACCGCGGCCGGCCGCCAGCAGGCTCAGGGCCCCGGCCGGGCGGAGCGCGCCGACGGCGTTGCGCACGCCCTCGCCCGGGTCGTCGACGTACTCCAGGACGCCGTGGCACAGCACGACGTCATAGCTGCCGGGCTCGACGACGTCGAGCAGGCCGTGGGTGTCGCCCTGGACGCCGCGGACCCGGTCGGTCACCCCGGCCTCGGCGGCCCGGCGCTCCAGCGCGAAGAGCGCGTCCGGGCTCGGGTCCACGACGGTGACCCGGTGGCCGAGGCGCGCCACGGGCACCGCGAAGTTTCCGGTGCCGCCCCCGGTGTCGAGCACGTCCAGCGGCTCTTCGGCGTCGCGGCCGCCTGCCTTGGCCTGCCGCTCCAGTGCGTCGCGCAGGACCTCCCAGACCACAGCGGTACGAAGGGACGCTCGGGGGCGGATCGGATCCACCACTCCTTCACGGGACATGGCGGGCGGCTCCTCGCGGACGACAGGCTTGAACGAGCGCCCCCACTCTATCCGTGCGGTACCCGGCGGCCGGTCAATTGGCCTTCTGCTGCGGCAGGGCCGGGGGCAGGTTCGGGGGCCGGGTCGGGGGCAGGCCGTCGCGCAGTTCCGCGGGCAGGGTGGGCTGGAGCACCAGCATCCGTTCCACCAGGCGCAGGAACATCCCGGCGGCGCGCAGCAGATCGTCCGCGTCCCGCCAGGTGGCGGCGCCTTCTATGCCGGCTTCTGCGCGGGCCCGGCGGCGGGCGCCGTACTCGAACATGGCGCTCCACTCGCTGAGCTCCGGCGCGACTTCGGGCAGCACCTCCCAGGCGCTGCGTATCCGCTGTCGCCGTCTGGGGCCCGGCTCGGGACGGCCCCGCACGGCCAGCACCGCCGCCGCGGTCCGCAGGGCGGCGAGGTGGGCGGTGGCGTAGCGCTCGTTGGGGGTTTCCAGGACGGCCGCCTCGTCGAGTCCGAGGTGGGCCTGGGTGAGCAGGTCGAGCGCGGCGGGCGGAGCCGCCGCACGGCGCAGCACGGGATGGATGTCGCTTACGTGAGCAGCCATGACGAGCCTCCTGTCTTCGTACGACACATAGTGGGGCACACCACTGACAATCGGCCTTGACCTGCGGATATGCCCCTAGCACAGGTGTTCGCCACCCCCCACGGCGGGTCCCTCCCCGCGATGCTGCATACTTATCTTTTGTACTGACCAGTCAGTTCAAAAGAGGAGAGTGACTCGTGATCACCGCGGAGGGGTACGGGCTGCGCGGCCCGCGTGGGCGGGTGTTCGGGGATGTGTCGTTCAGCGCGCCCGCCGGCACGCTGATCGCCGTCGAGGGCCCGTCGGGCACCGGCCGCACCTGCCTGATGCTGGCGCTCACCGGACGCATGAAGGCCACCGAAGGGCACGCGGAGGTCCACGGACACCCGCTCCCCCAGCGCATGCCCGCCGTGCGCCGGATCAGTGCTCTCGGTCCCGTCGACGGCATCTCCGCCCTCGAACCGGCCCTCACCGTCGCCGAGCACCTGCGCGAGAGGGTGCTGCTGCAGCGCAGGTTCGCCTCCCGCGCCGCACGCGACCGCGCCGATGTGGCGGCGGCTCTGAAGGCCGCGGGACTCGAGCTGGACTCGCTGGTCAAGGGCGAGCGGACGGCCGTACGCGATCTGGAACGGCTGGAGGCACTGCGGCTGGGCGTCGCCCTCGCACTGCTGCCGCGGCCGCGGGTGCTGGGGATCGACGACGTCGACCACAAGCTCGGCGACACCGACCGCGAGCTGGCCTGGTCGATGCTGCGCTCGGTGGCCGACGCGGGCACCACCGTCCTCGGCGTCTGCACCAGGGCGCCGGAGGACGCGCTCGTGGTCCCCACCCGGGCCGCCAGCACCGCCGCGCAGGGCACCACCGCCGACGCGACCGCCGACCTGACCGCCGATGCGACCGAAGAGACCGAAGAGGGGGCCGTCGATGCGTACACCGAAGCTCGCCGCGCTTGAGCTGAAGAAGTTCGGCCGGGGCCGGCTGCCGAGGGCGGCCATGGCCGCCCTCCTGCTGCTGCCGCTGCTCTACGGCGCCCTGTACCTATGGTCCTTCTGGGACCCGTACGGGCGGCTCGACAAGATCCCCGTCGCCCTGGTGAACGCCGACCGCGGCGCGACCGCCGGCGGCAAGAAGATCGCGGCGGGCGACGAACTCGCCGCCAAGCTGCACGACACGGCCACCTTCGACTGGCAGGAGACGGACTCCGCCGACGCCACGAAGGGCCTGGAGAACGGCTCGTACTACCTGACGCTCACCATCCCCGCCGACTTCAGCGAGCGGATCGCGTCCAGCTCGGGCAGCCACCCGGAGACCGGCGCCCTGCAGGTGCGCACCAACGACTCCAACAACTACATCGTCGGACAGATCTCCCGCAGTGTGTTCTCGCAGGTCAGGGCCGCCACCTCGGCCGGTGCGTCACGCGGCTTCTACGACCGGATCTTCGTGTCGTTCGCCGATCTGCACGACAAGACGCAGCAGGCCGCCCAGGGCGCGTCCGACGTGGCCGGCGGCGCCGGCAGCGCCGAGCAGGGCTCCAAGGAGCTCGGCTCCGGCATCCGCAAGGCCGAGCAGGGCGCGGGCCGGCTCGCCGCGGGTCTCAAGGACGCCAGGAAGGGCAGCGGCGAGCTGGCCACCGGTCTCACCACGCTCGACTCCGGCGCGGGCCAGGTCGCGTCCGGTACCCAGCGGCTCGTGGACGCGGTGAACGGCGCCTCCGACAAGATCGCGTTCGTGAAGGCCCACACCCGGGAGATCGGCGAGGCCTCCCGGATCGTCGCCGACGGATCGCAGGCGATCAAGGACCATCTGGACACGATCGCCGTGCTGGCGCCGGACGCCGCCAAGGCGTCCAGGACCGCCGCCGACCTCGTACGGCAGCAGTACACGAAGCAGTGCGCCGCCGCCCCGGCCACCGGAGACTGCGTCGCGCTGAAGCGCGCCGCCGACAAGGCGGCCGAGGCCGCGACACTGGCCGAGCGGCTCAACGCGCAGGTCAGCGGGCCCGCGTCGTTCGACCAGCTCGCCACCGACCTCGGCAAGCTGCACGACTACGCCCAGGAACTCGCCAGCGCCGCACCGCATCTGTCCTCGGACATCAACGGTGCCGTGAAGGACATCGACCGGCTCAACACCGGGGCCCACCAGGTCGCCTCCGGCGCCCACACGGCGGCCGGCGGCGCCCGCACCCTCGACAAGGGCATCGGCACCCTCTCCCAGGGCGCCGACACCCTCAGCGGCGGCATGTACCAGCTCGCCACCGGCAGCAACCGGCTCACCACCGGTCTGACGCAGCTCACCACCGGCAGCGGGCAGCTCGCCACCGGTCTGCACGAGGGCGTCGACAAGATCCCGGACTACGACGCCCAGGAGCGCGACGCGCGCACCGCGGTGATGGCCGACCCCGTACAGCTCGCCTCGCAGTCCCTGCACCAGGCGTCCAACTACGGGGAGGGGCTCGCCCCGTACTTCATCCCGCTCTCCCTGTGGGTCGGCGCGATGGTCGGCTACATGCTCTTCCAGCCGATGAACCGCCGGGCGCTCGCCGCCGGGGCCGCGTCCTGGCGGATAGCGCTGGCCGGCTGGCTGCCGGTGGCCGCGGTCGGGGTGGCACAGGTGCTGGCGCTGATGTCGGTGCTGCACTGGGTGGTCGGGCTGCAGATGGCCCGCGCCGCCGGCACGATCGGCTTCCTGCTGCTGGCCGCGGCCTGCTTCGCCGCCATCATCCAGTTCCTGGGCGCCCGGTTCGGCCCGGCGGGACGGGTGCTCACCCTGGCGATGCTGATGCTGCAGCTGACCTCGGCGGGCGGCACCTATCCGGTGCAGACCAGCCCCGGCTTCTTCGGTGCCATCCACCCGTTCCTGCCCATGAGCTACGTCGTCGAGGGGCTCCGCCACCTGATCACCGGCGGCGGGCTCTGGCCGGTCTGGCGGGCCTGCCTGGTGCTCCTGGCCTTCACCGGCGCCGCGCTGGCGCTCACCACCCTGACGGCCCGCGCCAAGCAGGTGTGGACCGTGGACCGGCTGCACCCGGAGCTGACCCTGTGAGACGGGGCCGCCCCGGGCAGGGACAATCGACGCCATGACCACCGCACGTCGTCAGGCCACGCGGCAGAAGCTCTACGAGGCCGCCGTCACACTCATCGCCGAGCAGGGCTTCTCCGCCACCACGGTGGAGGAGATCGCCGAGCGGGCCGGCGTCGCCAAGGGCACCGTCTACTACAACTTCGCCAGCAAGAACGAGTTGTTCGAGCAGCTGCTCCAGCACGGTGTCGGGCTGCTCACCGTCTCGCTGCGGGACGCGGCGGACGAGGTGGCCGCGCGCGGCGGCACCCGGGTCGACGCGCTGGACGCGCAGATCCGGGCCGGGCTGGCGTTCATCGCCCGCTACCCGTCCTTCACCCAGCTGTACGTCGCCGAGTTGTGGCGGACCAACCGCGCCTGGCAGGACACGCTGATGATGGTCCGCCGGGAGGCGGTCGCGGTGGTGGAGAAGGTGCTGCGCGAGGCGGTGGACAACGGGGAGCTCAGCGACGAGATCGACGTCCCGCTCACCGCGTCCGCGCTCTTCGGGATGGTGCTGGTCGCCGCCCTGGACTGGCAGGCGTTCCAGTCGCACCGCAGCATCGACGACGTGCACTCCGCCCTGTCCCGGCTGCTGCAGGGCCGGGTCAGCGGCGACTCCCGGCGGACATGACGGGATCGGGATGGCTGAGCGGACCTGAGTGAGCGCTGTTCTGGCACGTCCCGATCCCCCTTCGGACCGTGCCAGAACAGCGCTACCCGTACACCCCCGTTACGTCCGGGCCGCCCCTGCTCCGCCGCCCCGTGTCGGCGGTACCGGCGCCGCGCCCGTCCCTGCCCCTACCTTCCCCCGAACGGGGGCCGCCGCCCATCCGCGCTCCTACTCAAGTCTTCGTCTAGGTACCGGTACTCATAACTGCGTGGTTTCGCCCCCGCCCCCTGTGGACGGTTCGCTACGATCCGGATCATGTCGGTACTTCCGCTCGTGTTCACCAGCGGCTGGGCGAGCGGGATCAACGCCTACGCCGTGGTGTTCCTGCTCGGCCTGATGGGGGCGACCGGGGTCACCGACGAGGTACCCGCGTCCCTGGAGCGGCCCGATGTGCTGATCGTGGCCGGGGTGCTGTTCCTGTGCGAGGCGGTCGCCGACAAGATCCCGTTCGTGGACTCGGCGTGGGACGTGGTGCACACCGTCATCCGCCCGGTCGCCGGCGCGGTGGTCGCGGCGCTGCTCGCCGGGCAGAACGGCTCGCTGCCGGAGCTGGCCGCCGCCGCGGTGGGCGGCTCCACGGCGCTCGCCAGCCATCTCGTCAAGGCCGGTACGCGGATAGCGGTCAACACCTCGCCGGAACCGGCCAGCAACATCGTCCTCAGCCTCGCCGAGGACCTCGGCGTCTCCGCGATCATCGTCTTCGCGCTCTTCCACCCGCTCGCCGCCGCGATCATCGCGGGCACGCTACTGGTGCTCGGCATCATCACGGTCGTCTTCCTGTTCTCCCGGATCCGCCGCTTCCTGCGCCGCTGGAAGGCCCGGCGCGCGGAGAAGCGGCTGGCCGCGCCGACCTGAGACGACCTGCGGGACGGCGCTGTCGGTGCCGCCCGATACAGTCCCTGACATGGCACGGATCGCGGTAATCGGCGCGGGTATGGGGGCAATGGCGACGGCGGCCCGGCTGGCCGTCGGCGGCCACCGGGTGGCGGTCTACGAGCGCTCGGCGACGTACGGCGGAGCCGTCGGAAGGTTCGCCAGGGACGGCTTCACCTTCGACACCGGCCCCGGTCTGCTCCAACTGCCCGCCGTCTACCGCGATCTGTTCGTCAAGACCGGCAAGGAGCCGCTGGAGAGCCGCGTCGGCCTGACGCAGGTCGATCCGGCGAGCCGCCATCTCTTCCCGGACGGCACGGACGTGTCGCTGCCCAACGCCACCCGCGCCGGCGTCATCAGCGCGCTGGACGGCGCGTTCGGCGCGGGCGCCGGCGAGCGCTGGAGCGAGGTGACCGGCCGGGCCCGCGAGGTCTGGGAGGCCACCCGCCGCCCGCTCCTGGAGGACGCCCTGGCGGCCGACACCACCCCGCTGGGCCGCGACCCGTACCCCGCCGTGCGGCGCGGGCTGTTCCGCCGCGGCGCCCCGACCCTCGCCTCCGTCGCGGAACGCGAGCTGGCCGACCCGCGGGCGGCCGCCCTGCTGACGAGCTACGCCGTCGCGTACGGCTTCGACCCGCGCACCGTCCCGGCGAGCGCCACCGTGCTGCCGTACATGGAGCAGACCTTCGGCGCCTGGTACGTGAGCGGCGGTATGCGGGCCCTCGCCGACGCGGTGTACGAGCGGTGTCTGGCGCGCAAGGTCGAGTTCCACTTCGGCGCCGGGGTCGTCGGTGTCAGGACCGCGGCGGACGGCCGGGCCTGCGGTCTCGACCTCGCCGACGGGCAGCGGATCGACGCCGACACGGTGGTCTCGGGGGCACCGCTGCCCACGCCCGGCGAGTCCGGCCCCCGGGCGGCGGGAAGCATGCCCGGCAGGTTCGTGGTGTGCCTGGCGCTGCGCGGATCCCGGCCGGCGGGCACCGCGCACCGCACCGTGGTGCACGCGGCGGACGGCCGCGCGGAGTGGGAGTCCGTCTTCTCCGGCGCCGGGCCCTGCGACTCCCCGACCGTGACGGTGCTGCGTCCCGACGACCCGTCGACGGTCCCCGACGCGTCGCACGAGGCGGTGACCCTCCAGGTCACCGTGGCGACGACGGCCGGCGGGATGGACTGGACGGCGCCGGGCGCCGCCGCGGACTTCGCCGAGCGTGTGGTGAAGGCCGCCGAGGCGGCCGTTCCCGGTCTGCGCGAGCGGGAGTTGTGGCGGGCGGTGCGCACCCCCGCCGACACCGAGCGGGAGACCGGCGCCCCGGGCGGCGCGGTGCCCGGCCCCGCCCTGGCGGGCGCGGGCGGTCTGCACCTCCACCCGGCCAACCGCTCCGCCGTCCCCGGGCTGTACTCCGTGGGCGGCTGGTCCCACCCCGGCGGCGGCCTGGCGCACGCCGGCATGTCGGGCGCGATCGTCGCCGACCTGATCGCGGGCGGCCCGGGCGGCAGCCGCTAGGCCGTGTCTGACAAATCCCTCCCCCAGCTACCGCTGGGAGGTGCCCCCAGTTGTCGGGCTCATCCACGTACCCCGGTACGAGGACGACCCTCCGCCTTGCGATCACACGCACCAGACGCCCCGGGCCCCGCCCTCCGGGCGGACGCCGCCATTTGTCAGACCCTAGCCCGCCCCAGGTCCGGTCACGACCTCACAGCGGTCCTAGTAGCGGTAGGGGTCGTACGGATCCGCGTACTGCGACTGCTCGTACTGCGGTTGCTGGGGCTGCTGCGGGATGTACGCCTGCTGCTGCGGGTCGTACTGCGGCTCGGCGGACTGCTGCTGCGGGACCCAGACACCGCCGGGCGGCGTTTCGTAGCCGAACTCGTGGTCGTACTGCGGGGTGTACTGCTGCTGGCCCGGGTCCTGGTACGGAGCCGCGTAGGCGGGGTCGTAGTCCTGCTGGCCGCCCCACGCGTAGGCGTCCGCCGCCGCGGGCTGCGGCTGCTGCTCGCCGCCACCGCCCCAGCCCTCGTAGCCCTGGGCGCCGTAGCCCTCGTAGCCACCGCTGGTGTACGGGTCGGGGGTGTAGGACGACTGGCCGTCGTAGATCCCGTACTCGCCGGTATCGTCGAGCACCGGCATCGCCTGGTAGACCGTCGCCAACTCGGGTCCCTCG
Organism: Streptomyces sp. RKAG293; assembly: GCF_023701745.1. NCBI lineage: Bacteria > Bacillati > Actinomycetota > Actinomycetes > Kitasatosporales > Streptomycetaceae > Streptomyces > Streptomyces sp. RKAG293. The sequence continues at coordinate 2,801,177 of NZ_JAJOZB010000001.1, forward strand.
GCCACCTCTTCGACCGGGCTGACCTCGAGGACGGGTTCGCCCGCCCCGGCGCCCGCACCGCGGGTGCCCTTGCGGCGGCGGCTGGAGCCGGGGCTGCCGCCGAGCGCCCAGCCGGTGGAGAAGCCCTGCCGGTAGGACATCGTCACGAACGTCTGGCCGGTGCCGAACGCGATCGCGCCGACCGCGATGACGATCGCGTTGCGGAGCGAGACCCCGCCGACCACACCCAGGAAACCCGCGAACGCGAGCAGCCGCCAGCGCAGCCGCGCCTTGTACTGCAGCAGCACCTCACCGAGCAGCCACAGCGCGACCACGCCGAACGCGATGTAGAGCAGCGTGTAGCCCATGTCCGCACTTCCTCACCTTACGAGCGGTCACGACCTCTGGTGCAGACCGAGATTCTCGTAGATTTCCAGCGACGCCGTGGAGTGGTTAAGAGTAATGAAGTGGAGTCCGGGGATGTCCTCGGCCATCAGGCGCCGGCACATCTCGGTCGTGAACTCGATGCCGATCGCCCGCACCGCCGCCGGATCGTCCTTCACCGCGAGGATACGGTCCGCCAGCTCCGGCGGGAAAGGCGCGTTGCCCAGCTGAGCGAAGCGCTCGATCTGCCGCACATTGGTGACCGGCATGACCTCGGGAATGATCGGGGTCGTGCAGCCTGCGGCGGCCACCCGGTCACGCAGCCGGAAGTAGTCGTCCGCGTCGAAGAACATCTGGGTGATCGCGAAGTCGGCCCCGGCGCGGCACTTGTCGACGAAGTTCCGGGTGTCGGACTCCCAGTCGGTGGAGCGCGGGTGCATCTCGGTGAACGCCGCGACGCCGACGCAGAAGTCGCCGGACTCCTTGATCAGCCGGACCAGGTCGGCGGCGTACAGCAGGCCCTCGGGGTGCTTGACCCATTCGCCGAGCGGGTCGCCGGGCGGGTCACCGCGCACCGCGAGGATGTTCCGGATCCCGGCGTCGGCGTACTGCCCGATGATGTTGCGCAGCTCGGCGATCGAGTGGTTGACCGCCGTCAGGTGCGCGACCGGGGTCAGGGTGGTGTCGGAGACGATCCGGTCGGTGGCGCGGACGGTGCCCTCGCGGGACGATCCGCCGGCCCCATAGGTCACGGACACGAAGGTCGGCCCTACCGCCTCGATGCGGCGGATGGCGTTCCAGAGCGTCCGCTCGCCCTTCTCGGTCTTCGGCGCGGCGAACTCGAACGAATACGACCGCTCGCCGGACGCGAGAAGTTCACGAATGGTGACCGCGTGATCGGTCCGGGTGGAAGCTGTCCCAAGGGCCATACCCGAAGGGTATCCGCGCCTCGCGACCGCCCGTAACCAGGACGGGCGATTTATCCGCTTGCGCCCCACCCTCGTCCATCCTTTGGACACGCGCTGGTGACGCGCGGGGTACGGGGTGGACGCCTGTCGGACACCCGGTGGCCGATCACGATCGGTCAGAGCGTGACCGGGCGGTCGCGGGCGCGCAGCGGGGGGACCGCTCAGCCGTCGTACGAGGTGACGATCTTCGCCAGTGCGGCCGCCGCCGCGGCCGGGTCGTCGGCCTCGGTGATCGCCCGGACGACGACGATCCGCCGGGCCCCGGCCTCCAGCACCTGCTCGACGTTGGTCAGGTCGATCCCGCCGATCGCGAACCAGGGCCGGGCTGCCTCCAGCGAGGCCGCGTACCGCACCAGGTCCAGGCCGGGCGCGTGCCGGCCGGGCTTGGTCGGGGTGGGCCAGACCGGTCCGGTGCAGAAGTAGTCCGCGCCGGGCTCCACGGCGGCGGCCGCCGCCTCGGACTCCGCGTGGCAGGACCGTCCGATGACCACGTCCTCGCCGAGGATCGCCCGGGCGGCGGATACCGGCAGGTCGCCCTGGCCCAGGTGCAGCACGTCCGCGCCCGACGCGTGGGCGACATCCGCCCGGTCGTTCACCGCGAGCAGCTTTCCGTGCCGGCGGCACGCGTCGGCCAGGACCGCGAGCGCGTCCAGCTCGTCGCGGGCCTCGATCCCCTTGGCGCGCAGCTGGATGACGTCGACGTCCGAGCCCAGCACCGCGTCCGCGAACGCGGCGAGGTCGCCCGGGCCGGTCCTGGCGTCGGTGCACAGGTACAGCCGGGCGTCGGCGAACCGCCCACGGACGGTGTTCGGCGTGGTCATGGTGCGCTCCCCCTCGGTACGGCGGGTCCTGCTGCCCTCACGGGCCCGGGCGGACGGCTCTACAGGGCGAGCGCCTGGGCGCGGCGCTTCACCTCGGTCCCGCGGTTCTCCTTCAGCGCCTGGATGGGCGTGCCGGGCAGCGTCGGGTCCGCGGCGAACAGCCACTCCAGCGCCTCTTCGTCGCTGAAGCCGTTGTCCTTGAGGACCGTCAGCAGGCCGGGCAGGCCCTTGACGATGCTTCCCTCGCCGATGAAGTCGGCGGGGACCATCAGGACCCGGTTCTCACCGCGGCGGATCGCCAGGAACAGCTTCTCCTTGATCATCGGGCGGACCCGGGTGATGGGCACACCCAGTCGCTCGGCGACCTCGGGGAGGTTCAGCCAGGAAGGTACGAGGGCATCAATCTTTGCGTCGATCTCGGTCACGGGACAAGCGTGCCATCCCCGACGGGCACCCGCGTACCGGTTCGCCGCCGCCGGGCCTGACGGTTTGACCACAATTGCCGCGCAGACCCGCTTTTGGCCGCTACACGCCGGCGGGGCTGTTGCCCGGAGTGGGCTGTACCGCGGTCTTGAGCGGGACCGCGGGGTCGGCGACGAGGCCCGGGTCGAGGTGGGCGCCGCGTTCGATGAGTTTGCGGCCCTGCGCGAGGTCGCGCGGGCGGCCGACGGCGAGCAGCGCCGCGAGCACCCCGTCCCGCAGCCAGCAGACGGACCAGGCGGGCCCCGTCAGGTCGCCGCGCAGCAGCATGGTGTCGGTGGCGGAGTGGTGCCCCGCGTACTGCACGAAACGGCCGAACTGCTCGGACCAGAAGTACGGGACCGGGTCGTACACCTCGTCGCCGCCCAGCACGTTGGCGGCGGCGGCGCGCGGCCCCTGGACCGCGTTGTCCCAGTGGTGGACGAGCAGCCGCTCGCCGAAGCGCCCGGACGGGAAGGACGCGCAGTCCCCCACCGCGAAGACATCGGCGACGGAGGTCCGCAGCCGGTCGTCCGCCAGCACCGAGCGGTCGGGTCCCAGCGCGACGCCGGAGCCCGCCAGCCAGCCGGTGGCCGGCCGGGCGCCGATGCCGACGACGACGGCCCCGGCCCGCAGCCGCCTCCCGTCGGCGAGCAGCACCGCGCCGGGTTCGACGGCCGCGACCGCGGTCCCGGTGATCAGTTCGGCGCCCGCGTCCGCGTACCAGCCGCGCATGTGGTCGGTGACCGAGCCCGGCAGGACTCCGGCCAGCGGCCGGTCGGCCGCCTCGACGACGGTCACCGCGCAGCCCGCCTGGCGGGCCGCCGTGGCGAACTCGGCGCCGATCCAGCCCGCCCCGACCACGACGACATCGCGCTTCTCGTCGAGCACCGGCCGCAGCTCGGCGGCGTCGTCCAGGGTGCGCAGCATGAAGACGCCCGGGATGCCCTCGCTGCCGGGCAGTGCCACCGGATGGGCGCCGGTGGCGAGCACCAGCCGGTCGTACCGGACCGTTCCCTCGTCGGTGACCACGTGCCGTTCCTCGGGGCGCAGCGCGCTCACGTGCCGGCCGAGCAGCAACTCGACGCCGAGGCCGTTGAAGTCCACGTCGAAGGGCGAGCCCTCGGCCGTGCCGAGGAGTACGGACTTGGACAGCGGCGGGCGGTCGTACGGTGCGTGCGGTTCGGCGCCGAGCAGCGTGATGTCGCCGCGCCACCCCTGTTCCCGCAACGACACAGCGGTCTGCACTCCGGCCATCCCGGCCCCGACGATCACTGCGCGCTCGGCGCTTGGCTGGCTCACACGATCACCGTAACGCCCCGATGATTACCGGCAGGCCACCAGTGCGAAATCCGATCCCCCTGTCTCGCGCTCCCCTCTCGCCCACCCCGTGCTCCCTTACCGCTGCTCGGGCCCGCGTACTAGGGTGGCGGGGCTAACGCACTCGCGGGAGCCCGGACGTACCGGGCTGAGAGGGCGGCTGACCGGCCGCCGACCGTACGAACCTGATCCGGGTCATGCCGGCGAAGGGAGGAGCGGGACACTCATGCATCCATCTCGCCACCGCTACGACGTCCTGGTCGTGGGCGGCGGAATCATCGGACTCGTCACGGCCTGGCGCGCCGCGCAGCGCGGGCTGCGCACCGCGGTCGCCGACCCGGCGCCGGGCGGCGGCGCCGCACACGTCGCGGCCGGCATGCTGGCGGCCGTCACCGAGCTGCAGTACGGCGAGCAGACGCTGCTCGACCTCAACCTCGCGTCGGCCCGCCGCTATCCGTCCTTCGCCGCCGAGCTGGAGGACGCCACCGGGCTGGGCCTCGGCTACCGGCGGTGCGGCACGCTCGCCGTCGCCCTGGACGCCGACGACCGCGCCGACCTGCGTGAACTGCACACCTTCCAGACGTCGCTGGGGCTGCGGTCCGAGTGGCTGTCCGGCCGGGAGTGCCGCCGGCTGGAGCCGATGCTGGCGCCCGGTGTGCGGGGCGGCCTGCGCGTCGACGGCGACCACCAGGTCGATCCGCGCCGGCTGGCCGCCGCGCTGCTGCGCGCGGCCGAACTCGCGGGTGTGGCACTGCACCGGAACTCCGTGACCCGGATCGAGACCGTCAGGGACCACGCCACCGGCGCGGTGCTGGACGACGGCACCGTGCTCGCCGCCGAGCAGACCGTGCTCGCGGCGGGCAGCCGCAGCGGCGTTCTGCCGGGCATCCCCGAGCACGCCCTGCCGCCGGTCCGCCCGGTCAAGGGGCAGATCCTGCGGCTGCGCATCCCGCCCGGCTACGCGCCGTTCCTCTCCCGCACGGTGCGGGCCGTGGTGCGCGGCGGCCATGTCTATCTCGTGCCGCGCGAGAACGGCGAGCTCGTCGTGGGCGCGACCAGCGAGGAACTCGGCTGGGACACCACGGTCACCGCGGGCGGCGTCTACGAACTGCTGCGCGACGCCCACGAGCTGGTGCCGGGGCTCACCGAACTGCCGCTGGTCGAGACCCTCGCGGGGCTGCGCCCCGGCTCCCCCGACAACGCCCCGCTGCTCGGCCGCAGCGCGCTGCCCGGTCTGCTGCTGGCCACCGGCCACCACCGCAACGGTGTGCTGCTGACCCCGGTGACCGGCGACATCATGGCCGAGCTGCTCACGACGGGTTCGGTGCCCGAGTCGGCCCGGCCCTTCTCCCCCGCACGCTTCACGCTTCAGGAGCAGCCCGCATGACCGTCTCCGTCAACGGTGAGGCCCGCGAGATCACCGAGGGCCTGACCCTCGACCGGCTCGTCGCCTCCCTGACCGCCGCCCCCTCGGGCGTCGCCGCCGCTCTCAACGAGACCGTCGTCCCCCGCAGCCGCTGGACCACCACCGCACTCGCCGACGGCGACCGCGTCGAGGTCCTCACCGCCGTCCAGGGAGGCTGATCCCGTGCCGCACCCCCCGCACACGGCCGGTGCCGCCGACGACACCCTGCGGATCGCCGGCGTCCCCTTCACCTCCCGGCTGATCATGGGCACCGGCGGTGCGCCCAGCCTGGAGATCCTCGAACAGGCGCTGCTCGCCTCCGGTACCGAACTCACCACGGTGGCGATGCGCCGCCTCGACCCGGCGACGAAGGGCTCCGTGCTCTCCGTGCTGGGCAGGCACGGCATCCGGGTCCTGCCGAACACGGCGGGCTGCTTCACCGCCGGCGAGGCCGTCCTCACCGCGCGGCTGGCCCGCGAGGCGCTGGGCACCGACTGGATCAAGCTGGAGGTCATCGCCGACGAGCGCACCCTGCTGCCCGACACCGTCGAGCTGCTGGACGCCGCCGAGACGCTGGTCGACGACGGATTCACCGTCCTGCCCTACACCAACGACGATCCGGTGCTGGCCCGCAAGCTGGAGGACGTCGGCTGTGCGGCGATCATGCCGCTGGGGTCGCCGATCGGCTCCGGGCTCGGCATCCGCAATCCGCACAACTTCCAGCTGATCACCGAGCGGGCGGGCGTCCCGGTCATCCTCGACGCCGGGGCCGGCACCGCGTCCGACGTGGCGTTCGCCATGGAGCTGGGGTGCGCCGCCGTCATGCTGGCGTCGGCGGTGACCCGCGCCCAGCAGCCGGTTCTCATGGCGGGGGCCATGCGGCACGGGGTGGCGGCGGGGCGGCTCGCGTTCCGGGCCGGACGCATCCCCCGCCGGCACTACGCCGCCGCGTCGTCCCCCGTCGAGGGCGTCGCCGCGTTCGATCCCGAGCGGCCCGCCTTCAGCGGGGCCTGAGCCCCGGCCCGCTCCAGCCGGCGGATCCGGGTCCCGTGCCGGGTTCCGGTCCGCCGCCTGGAGCGCTCCCACCGGGGCAGACGGTCACGGTTGCGTCCCGGATCGCTACGGGCGGGACACAGTACGGCCGTGTTCGGCGAGACGGGTCGGCGACGGCTCGTAGACTTCCGTGTCGTGGATACGACCCTGCAGGACCCCCTCGTCGGGCAGACGCTCGATGGCCGCTACCGGGTCGAGGCGCGCATCGCCGTCGGCGGTATGGCCACGGTCTACCGGGCTGTGGACACCCGCCTCGACCGTGTGCTCGCGCTGAAGGTGATGCACCCCGGGCTGGCGGCCGACGCCGGTTTCGTCGACCGCTTCATCCGTGAGGCCAAGGCGGTGGCCCGGCTGGCGCACCCGAATGTCGTCGGCGTGTACGACCAGGGCACGGACGGCACGTTCGTGTACCTGGCCATGGAGTACATCGCGGGCTGCACGCTGCGCGACGTACTGCGCGAGCGCGGCGCCCTGCAGCCACGTGCCGCACTGGACATCCTGGAGCCGGTGCTGGCCGCGCTCGGCGCCGCGCACCGGGCCGGGCTCATCCACCGGGACGTGAAGCCGGAGAACGTCCTGATCGGCGACGACGGCCGGGTGAAGGTCGTGGACTTCGGCCTGGTCCGGGCGGTCGACACCAACACCAGCGTGACGACCGGCTCGGTGCTGGGGACGGTCTCGTACCTCGCGCCGGAGCAGATCGAGCACGGCACCATAGACCAGCGCACCGACGTGTACGCCTGCGGCGTGCTGCTGTACGAGATGCTGACCGGCGGGAAGCCGCACACCGGCGGCACGCCGATGCAGGTGATCTTCCATGTGCTGAACGAGGACATCGCCCCGCCGTCCGAGGCCGTCCCCGGGCTGGCGCCCGTGCTGGACGCGCTGGTCGGCCGGGCCGCCGCGCGTGACCCGCAGCTGCGCCCCGCCGACGCCGTGGAGCTGCTCGCGCAGCTGCACACCACCCGTCAGGCGCTGAGCCAGGAGCAGCTGGACCTGGTGCCGCCGCGGGCGGTGCGGGACGCGCAGGAGCCGCAGGACGCCGTTCCGGGCACCGGCTGGCAGAAGGACTCGCACGGCGCGCCGGGCGGCGACGAGGAGCAGACCAGCGTCATCGCCCGGCCGGTCCTGCCGGCCGAGGAGGAGCTCAACCGCACGAGCGTTCTGCAGCTTCCGCCGCCGCTGCCGCCGGTGCCGGCCGGCTCGTCGGGACCGTCGGGACCGGCGGGACACCGTCCGCCCCGGCGCGGACCGCGGCGCGGTGTGCTCGCGGTGATCGTGGCGGCGCTGCTGATCCTCGGGGTCGGGGCCGGCGTCTGGTACATCAGCGACGGCCAGTTCACCAAGGTCCCGGCCGTCCTGGCGCTGCCGCAGGCGGACGCCCAGCAGCGGCTCGACCACGCGGGGCTGCACACGAAGGTCACCACGTCCTTCAGCCTCACCGTCCCCCGCGGCCAGGTGATCTCCACCGATCCCGGACCGGGCCGGCGCGTCCGCAACAACGCCGACGTCACGCTGACGGTGTCCAAGGGGCCGCAGGAGGTCCACGTTCCCGATGTCACCGGCAAGACGCTGGCCGTGGCGCAGGAGCAGATCAAGGGCGCGGCGCTGACGCCGGGCACGGTGACGCAGGAGTTCACGGAGGACGTGCCCAAGGGCGCCGTGATCTCCACGGACCCGCCGGCCGGTACGAAGCGCTCGCCGGACGCCGTCGTGTCGATCGTCGTCAGCAAGGGCGCCGCGGTGGACGTCCCCGACGTGATCGGGGACTCGGTCGCCGACGCCCAGCAGGCGCTGCAGGACGCCGGACTCACCGTCGTGCTCGCCCCGGAGAAGGTCTTCTCGGACGTGGCCGACAAGGACAAGGTGGCCCTCCAGACCCCCGGCAAGGGCGCCCAGGCGGGCGAGGGCGACACCGTCACGATCACGATCTCCCAGGGACAGCAGCTCTTCCCGGTGCCGGATGTGAAGGGCAGGAGCGCGGGCGAGGCCAAGCAGCTCCTCAAGGACGCCGGCTTCGACATCCGGGTGATGCACGCGTTCTTCGGCGACACCGTGTTCAGCCAGTCGCCGGAGGGGGGCGGGCAGGCGCCCAAGGGCGCCACGATCACCGTGTGGGTGCGGTGAACCGCAATCCCGTCGGCGGCCATGTGCACGTGGCGGGCGGCCTCGCGACCGTCGGGCTGGCCAACGCCGAGCGGCTGACGGCCGAGGCCGTCCAGGTCTTCGTGGCCAACCCGCGCGGCTGGGCCACCCCGCCCGGCGATCCGCGGCAGGACGAGCTGTTCCGCGCGGGCCGCGCCGCCGGGTCGGTGCCCGCGTACGTCCACGCCCCGTACCTGATCAACTTCGGCTCGGACACCGCGGCGACGGTCGAGAAGTCGGTGGAGTCGCTGCGCCACTCGCTGCGCAGGGGCCGGGAGATCGGCGCGCTGGGCGTGGTGGTGCACACCGGGTCAGCGACGGGCGGGCGGCCCCGCTCGGCGGCTCTGGCACAGGTGCGGGAGCACATGCTGCCGCTGCTGGACGAGCTCACGCACGACGACGACCCGTGGCTGCTGCTGGAGCCGACGGCGGGCCAGGGCGCCTCGCTCTGCTCGCTGATCGAGGACCTGGGCCCGTACGCCGACGCCCTGGACCGGCACCCGAAGCTGGGCGTCTGCCTCGACACCTGCCACGCCTTCGCGGCCGGGCACGACATGGCGGCGCCCGGCGGGATGAAGCTGCTGCTCGACGAACTGGTGGACACCGTCGGCGAGGGGCGGCTGCGGCTGATCCACGCCAACGACTCCAAGGACGTGAGCGGCGCCCACAAGGACCGGCACGAGAACATCGGGGCCGGCCACATCGGCGCCGAACCGTTCCGCGAGCTGTTCCACCACCCCGCCACCGCCGGGGTCCCGCTGATCATCGAGACACCGGGCGGGCCCGAGGGCCATGCCGCGGACGTGGCGCTCCTGAAGGCGCTGAGGGACGGTCCGCAGGACGGATAACCCCTTACGGGAGTACCCCACAGGGGTATACGGGCGACCGGCGGTCAGAGCTCCGGGCCGTCCCCCGGCTCCTCCTGGTAGGAGTAGCGCTGCTCCGACCAGGGGCTGCCGACGTTGTGATAGCCGCGCTCCTCCCAGAAGCCGCGGCGGTCGGCGGTCATGTACTCCACGCCCCTGACCCATTTGGGCCCCTTCCAGGCGTAGAGGTGCGGGACCACCAGCCGGGCCGGGAAACCGTGCTCCGCGGTCAGCGGTTCGCCGCCCTTGTGGGTGGCGAATATCGATTTGTCGTCGGAGAAGTCCTCGATCCGGAGATTCGAGCTGAAGCCGTACTCCGCCCACACCATGACGTGCGTGACGCCGGGCGCCGGGGGCGCGAGCCGCAGTACCGTCGCGGCGGAGACCCCGCCCCACTCCATGCCGACCATGCTGAACTTCGTCACGCAGTGGAAGTCGGCCTTCACGATCGAGTACGGCAGCGCCGAGAACTCCTCGTGGTTCCAGCAGTGTTTGTCCCCGTCGGCCGTGTTCCCGAAGACCCGGAACTCCCACCGGTCCGGCTTGAAACGCGGCACGGGACCGTAGTGGGTGACCGGCCAGCCCCGTTGTAGCCGCTGCCCCGGGGGAAGCTCTCCCGCACGGCTTTCGGACTGACCCATGACTCCATGGTGACAGACCGGACCCAGTGCTTCTGACCGGGCTACGCCCGATTCGGGACCGCCGGTCCCCACCGGATGTAAGCGTGCACTTACTGGATCAGCCGTGCCCGCAGTGCAAAGATGCGGCCATCTTGTCGATTCCCTTTGGAAGGACGGCGTTGCCATGCAGGGCGACCCCGAGGTCATCGAGTTCCTCAACGAACAGCTGACCGCAGAGCTGACCGCGATCAACCAGTACTTCCTGCACGCGAAGATGCAGGAGAACTTCGGCTGGACGAAGCTCGCGAAATACACCCGCTCGGAATCCATCGACGAGATGAAGCACGCGGAACTGCTGACCGACCGCATCCTCTTCCTCGACGGCCTGCCGAACTACCAGCGGCTGTTCCATGTGCGGGTGGGCCAGACGGTCACCGAGATGTTCCAGGCCGACCGCCAGGTCGAGGTCGAGGCCATCGACCGCCTCAAGCGCGGCATCGAGGTCATGCGGACCAAGGGCGACATCACCTCGGCGAACATCTTCGAGTCGATCCTCGCCGACGAGGAACACCACATCGACTACCTCGACACCCAGCTCGAACTGGTGGAGAAGCTGGGCGAGCCGCTCTACATCGCCCAGCTCATCGAGCAACCGGAGAGCTGACGCGGGCCGTAAGGGCCCGGCGCCCGGTCCCGGCGAAAGTTCAGGCCGCTTCGGCCATCGGCTCTTCGGTTGCGGCCAGCTGCGCGGCAGCCGGCTGGGCCGCCGGCGTCGCCGTACGGCCGAGCAGTGCCTGGATGCGCTTGACGCACGACCCGCAGTCGGTGCCGGCCTTGCAGGCCGAGGCGAGTTTGCGGGGGCTGCAGGCGCCGGAATCCGCGTGCTGCTTGACCTGCTGCTCGGTGATGCCGAAGCAAGAGCACACGTACACGCGGTTCACCCCTCTCGGGCGCCTGGGCTGAGGTTACCCTTACCTTACCCGGCGCGTCCGTAGGTGAAAAGCGGCAAGGGGCGCGGATCTGTGTGATCCGCGCCCCTTGTGCCGTCTGCCGGCCGTCCGCCAGGACTACTGGCCCCGGTACATCTCCGCGACCAGGAACGCCAGGTCCAGCGACTGGCTGCGGTTGAGCCGCGGGTCGCAGGCCGTCTCGTAGCGCTGGTGCAGGTCGTCGACGAAGATCTCGTCGCCGCCGCCCACGCACTCGGTGACATCGTCACCGGTCAGCTCGACGTGGATGCCGCCCGGGTGGGTGCCGAGGCCCTTGTGGACCTCGAAGAAGCCCTTGACCTCGTCGAGCACGTCGTCGAAGCGCCGCGTCTTGTGGCCGGACGCCGCCTCGTAGGTGTTGCCGTGCATCGGGTCGGTCACCCACGCCACCTGCGCGCCCGAGGCCGTGACCTTCTCGACCAGCGTCGGGAGCTTGTCGCGGACCTTGTCCGCGCCCATGCGGACGATGAACGTCAGCCGGCCCGGCTCACGGTCCGGGTCCAGCCGGTCGATGTACGTCAGCGCCTCTTCGGGCGTCGTCGTCGGGCCGAGCTTGATGCCGATCGGGTTGCGGATCTTCGAGGCGAACTCGATGTGCGCCCCGTCGAGCTGCCGGGTGCGCTCGCCGATCCACACCATGTGGCCCGACGTGTCGTACAGCGAGCCGGTCCGCGAGTCGACACGGGTCAGCGACGACTCGTAGTCCAGCAGCAGCGCCTCGTGCGACGCGTAGAACTCCACGGTCCGGAACTCGGCGGGGTCGGTCCCGCACGCCGCCATGAAGTTCAGCGCGTTGTCGATCTCGCGGGCCAGTGCCTCGTAGCGCTGGCCGGACGGCGAGGACTTCACGAAGTCCTGGTTCCAGGCGTGCACCTGGCGCAGGTCCGCGTAGCCACCGGTGGTGAAGGCCCGCACCAGGTTGAGCGTCGAGGCGGACGCGTTGTACATCCGCTTGAGCCGCTCGGGGTCCGGGACCCGCTCCTTCTCGGTGAAGGCGAAGCCGTTGACCGAGTCACCGCGGTACGTCGGCAGGGTCACGCCGTCGCGGGTCTCGGTCGGCTTGGAGCGCGGCTTGGAGTACTGGCCGGCGATCCGGCCCACCTTGACGACCGGCACGGAGGCCGCGTACGTCAGCACCGCGCCCATCTGCAGGAGCGTCTTGAGCTTGTTGCGGATCTGGTCCGCGGACACGGCGTCGAAGGCCTCGGCGCAGTCGCCGCCCTGCAGCAGGAACGCCTCGCCGCGGGCGACGGCCCCCAGGCGGGTACGCAGCTGATCGCACTCGCCGGCGAAGACGAGAGGCGGATACGACTCGAGCTCCGCGAGCACAGTGCGCAGCGCCTCGGAGTCGGGGTACTCGGGCTGCTGCGCCGCGGGAAGGGATCGCCAGGTGTTTCCACCGGCTGCGGGGTTAGCGTTCACGGTCACACGACCACACTACGGGGTGACGACACGCGGAATCCGACGCCGCCCATTGGATGAGACGAGCCCCACGGCGCCGTCCACCGTGCGTTAGGGTTCTGACCATGTTCGCGCAACAGCACACCAACTGGTGGTGGCCCGCTCAACCGGCGGCCCACCTCATCGCGCGTACGTAACGACTCACCGCGAAGGCCGCCCAAGGGGCGGCCTTTTCTGTTTTCCCGGCCGCTCCCTCCGTTGTCCCGATCATCGGAAGGACCCGCCGTGCATCCCGGCACCGAAACCACAGCCACCGCCCTCGTCGAGCGGCTGCTCTCCCCCGGCTGCCCACCGTTCGCCCTGCTCCGCCGCCGCACCCCTGGCCGCGACGCCGACCTCGTCGAAGTGCTCCTCGGGCCGGTCACCGAGGCCGGCCGGCTGCGGGACATCACCCTGCCGGACGGTGCACCGGGTGCCGGCCCGGCGCTGGACGCGCTCGCGCTGGTGCCGTTCCGGCAGATCCGCGAACGCGGCTTCGACGTGCGGGACGACGGGACGCCGCTGGCCGTGCTGCGGCCCGACGAGACGTACGAGCTGCCGTTGGCGGACGTCCTCGCCGCACTCCCGGACCAGGAGGTGACGGTCGACGACGGTGCGTTCGACGTGGACGACGACACCTACGCCGGGATCGTGGAGCGGGTGATCGAGGACGAGATCGGCCGCGGCGAGGGCGCCAACTTCGTGATCCGGCGGACGTTCCGGGGGCAGATCGCGGGCTACGGGCCGGGCTCCGCGCTCGCCCTGTTCCGGAAGCTGCTCAGCGGTGAGCGCGGCGCGTACTGGACGTATGTCGTGCACACCCCGGACCGCACGCTGGTGGGCGCCAGCCCCGAGGTGCATGTGCGGATGGCGGGCGGCACGGTCGTGATGAACCCGATCAGCGGCACCTACCGCTATCCCGTCACGGGGCCGGACCCCGAGGGGCTGCTCGCCTTCCTCCACGACCCCAAGGAGGTGGAGGAGCTGACGATGGTGGTCGACGAGGAACTGAAGATGATGTGCACCGTCGGCGACCTCGGCGGTGTGGTGGTCGGGCCGCGGCTCAAGGAGATGGCCCACCTCGCGCACACCGAGTACGAGCTGCGCGGCCGCACCACGATGGACGTACGGGACGTGCTGCGCGAGACGATGTTCGCCGCGACCGTCACCGGCTCGCCGGTGCAGAACGCCTGCCGCGTCATCGAGCGGTACGAAGATCAGGAGGGTGGGCGCGAAGCGCTTCAGAACAAGGGTGGTGGTGGGCGACGGGCGGGAGGGCGCGGCTACTACGCGGGTGCGCTGGCCCTGATCGGGCGGGACGCGGCCGGGACCAGGACGCTGGACTCGCCGATCCTGATCAGGACCGCGGACATCGACCCCGGCGGGCAGCTGAAGGTGCCGGTCGGCGCGACGCTGGTCCGGCACTCCGACCCGCGCGGCGAGGTCGCCGAGACGCACGCCAAGGCGGCCGGGGTCCTCACCGCGCTCGGTGTGCGGCCGGCCCCGGAGCGCGCGCCCGAACCCGCGTACCGGCTGGCCGACGACATCAGGGTGCGGGCCGCGCTGGACGCCCGGCGGGCGAATCTGGCGCCGTTCTGGCTGCGGATGCAGGTCGAGCCGTCCCCGGCCGACCGGCTCGCGCTGTCGGCGCACGCGCTGGTGATCGACGCGGAGGACACCTTCACCGCGATGCTCGCGCATGTGCTGCGCTCGTCCGGACTGGGCGTCACCGTGCGGCGCTACGACGAGCCGGGCCTGCGGGACGCGGCGCTGTCCCACGACGGTCCGGTCGTGCTCGGTCCCGGCCCCGGCAATCCGGCCGACGCCTCCGACCCGAAGATGCGCTTCCTGCGCACCCTCGCCGCCGACCTGGTCAAGGGCCACCGGCAGGGGCTGCTCGGGGTGTGCCTGGGCCAGGAGCTGCTCGCGGCGGAGCTGGGGCTGGACATCGTGCGCAAGGACGTCCCCTTCCAGGGCGCCCAGGAGCACATCGACTTCTTCGGCCGGCCGGAGACCGTCGGGTTCTACAACACCTTCACGGCGCGCTGCGACGACGCGACCGCCGAGGAGCTCGCCACCCACCGGGTGGAACTGAGCCGTGACCCGGTCACCGGCGATGTGCACGCGATGCGCGGGCCGGGGTTCGCGGGCGTGCAGTTCCACCCCGAGTCGGTGCTCACCCTGAACGGCACCGCGATCGCGGCGGAGCTGCTGGCGGCCGTGCTCACGCCGTCTCGCTGAACGCCGAGGCGTCCAGCACGGGGTCGGCGAGGACGGGGCCGACCAGCATCATGACCTCGGCGATCATCCGGAACTCGTCGGCGGTGCCGTCGACCACCAGGTCGGCCAGGGCCCGGGAGGGGGCGACATGCGCGGCATGCCGCTCCCTCCCGGTCTCCAGGTAGTTCAGCAGCGACAGCCGCGGGTCCTGCCGCTGGACGTCGATCTTGCGGAGGATCTTGCGGGCCAGCCGGATGTCGTCGGGGGTGTCGACGTACACCCGCCAGGTCGCCCGGCCGGCGACCGACGGCAGGGTGAGGGCGAACAGGCCCTCGACGACGACCAGCCGGTGCCGGCCCGAAGTGGCCGCGGCCTCGATCGCCGCGACCACCGCGAGCTCGTCGATCGAGCCGGGATGGTTCCAGTCCAGGACCTCGGACCCGCTCGCGCTGACCGTGCGCACCCCGCGCACGGTGTCGTGCGCGGGCACGTAGAAGTCATCGAGGTGGATCAGACCGATGGTCTCGTGATGGTGCAGCGACAGCGCCTCGGCAAGGGTTGACTTGCCCGATGCGGTGCCGCCTGCGACCGCCAGTACAGGTGTGCGCCACCTGTTCGTCACACCCGTCATACCGGGCGCTCCTCATGTGCTCAAAGGGGGAAAACGAAGCGGCCGGACAAGCCGGGTGGACGGAGAATAAGGCGCACTGATCGTCCGCTGCAAGCAGCAATGTTTCCGCGATGTTCAAGGTTCAGCCAAAGAAGACCCCGGCCTCCGTGTAGAGCTTCGGATCGACGGTCTTGATCCGGGCGGTGGCCTCCGCGATCGGCACCCGGACGATGTCCGTACCGCGCAGCGCGACCATCTTCCCGAAGTCCCCGTCGCGTACCGCGTCGATGGCGTGCAGCCCGAACCGGGTGGCCAGCCAGCGGTCGAACGCACTGGGCGTT
This sequence comes from Streptomyces sp. RKAG293, assembly GCF_023701745.1. Taxonomy (NCBI): domain Bacteria; kingdom Bacillati; phylum Actinomycetota; class Actinomycetes; order Kitasatosporales; family Streptomycetaceae; genus Streptomyces; species Streptomyces sp. RKAG293. Next base: position 2,816,797 of record NZ_JAJOZB010000001.1, read on the forward strand.
CCACCGCGCTGGACGTGCCCGAGCACCGTGGTGCGGGCCTCCTTGCCGGTGCGCTTCTCGATCTCCTTGGCGAGCCATTCGCCCACGCCGGAGAGCCGGACATGGCCGAACGAGTCCAGGGTGCCGTCCTTCAGCACCATGTCCCCGTCCTTGGGCATGGCGCCTTCCGCGACGACCACTATGGGCGCGTAACGGATCTTGAACCGGCTCTCCACCCAGCCGCAGACCTGCTCGACGTCGAAGCGCTGTTCCGGAATGAGGATGACGTTGGCCCCGCCGGCCAGCCCCGAGTGCAGGGCTATCCAGCCGGCGTGCCGGCCCATCACCTCGACGACGAGGACACGCATGTGCGATTCGGCAGTCGTGTGCAGCCGGTCGATCGCCTCGGTGGCGATGTTGACCGCCGTGTCGAAGCCGAAGGTGTAGTCGGTGGCGGACAGGTCGTTGTCGATGGTCTTGGGAACGCCGACGCACGGAATGCCGTGCTCGTCGGAGAGGGTCGCGGCCACCCCCAGGGTGTCCTCGCCGCCGATCACGATGAGCGCGTCGACGTCGAAGTCGGCGAGGTTCTCCCTGACCCGGCGGATACCGTCCTCGACCTTGAGCGGATTGGTGCGCGAGGAACCGAGGATGGTGCCGCCGCGCGGCAGGATGCCCCGCACGGCGGGGATGTCGAGCGGCACGGTGTCGCCTTCGAGGGGACCCCGCCAGCCGTCCCTGAAGCCGAGGAAGCCGTAGTCGTACTCCTGGACACCTTTGCGGACGATCGCCCGGATGACCGCGTTGAGACCGGGGCAGTCACCACCACCGGTCAGTACTCCGACCCGCATGGACTCTTCCCTTCGCCAGCACTGCGTTGCATTGCCTTACCGGGAACCAACTCGGGCAACGCTAGCGTGACTTGGGTCACATGCGGGATGGGGCGAACGGGGTCATTCGCCGTCGAGGCCGCGCTCGATCGCGTAACGCACCAGTTCCACCCGGTTGTGGAGCTGCAGCTTGCCGAGGGTGTTCTGCACGTGGTTCTGCACGGTGCGGTGCGAGATGACGAGCCGTTCCGCGATCTGCTTGTAGCTCAGGCCCTTCGCGACCAGGCGCAGCACCTCCGTCTCACGGTCCGTCAGCCGGGGCGCCTCGGGCTCGTCCGAGGACGCGGGGGCCGGGTCGGAGGCCAGCCGGCGGTACTCGCCGAGGACCAGCCCGGCCAGCCCCGGGGTGAAGACCGGATCGCCGATCGCCGTCCTGCGGACCGCCTCCACGAGCTCGTCGCGGCCGGCGGACTTCAGCAGATAGCCGGTGGCACCGGACTTCACGGCCTCCAGCACGTCCTCGTGCTCGCCGCTCGCCGACAGCACCAGCACCCGCAGCGCGGGATTGTCCGCGACCACGTCCTTGCACACCTGCACTCCGGACATCCCCGGCAGGTTGAGGTCCAGCACGATCACCTCGGGCATCGCCGCCTTGGCCCGGCGCACGGCCTCCGGCCCGTCCCCTGCCGTCGCCACCACCTGGTAACCGGCCTCGGACAGGTCCCGGGCGACCGCGTCCCGCCACATCGGGTGGTCGTCGACCACCATCACCTTCACGGTGTGGTCCTGCTCGGGTTGCGTGTCCCCCGCCATGTGACTGCCTCTCGTCCGGCCGAATCTCCGTGCCGGGGCAACTCTACAAACGCGGCGGGATGCGGAGCTCAGGGCGTGGGGCGCTTCTTGGGCAGCCGGAGTTCGACCTCGGCGCCCTGGCCGGGGGTGGTGACCAGGGTGGCGGTGCCGCCGAGGTCGCGGAGCCGGCCACGGATGGACTGGGCGACGCCGAGCCGGCCCTCCTGTTCGGCGTCGGCGAGCCGGCCTTCCGGGATGCCGGGGCCGTCGTCGCGGACGCTGACGAGGATCTCGCCGGGCTCGTCCTCCAGCAGGATCCAGGCGTGGGCCTGTTCCCCGGCGTGCGTGCGGACGTTGTCGAGGGCGGCGCCGACGGCCGCCGCGAGCTCGGCGGCGGCGTACGCGTCGACCAGCACCGGGGTGCCGGGCGCCGAGATCGTCACCTGCGAGCTGCCGTAGGGCGTGAGCAGCGCCCGTACGTCGCAGGGACCGAGTGCCGCGTCCGCTGCCTCCTGGTCGGCCTCGGCGGCGCCGGTGCGCGAGCGGAGCGCCGCGAGCAGCCGGCCGCGGCGGACCGCGGCGGCGTTCTCGGGGTGGCGGGGGTTGGGGACGAAGCCGTCGGAGACCAGCGCCCGCAGCGCCGACTCCTGCTCGCCGGCCATCCGGCCGAGCGCCGCGGCCTCGCCGCCCACCTCACTGCCCCGGCGCTGGACCATGGCGAGCACCTGGAGCACGTTGTCGTGGATGTCCCGGGCGAGCCGCTCCCGCTCACGGGTGGCCGCCTCGATCTGCAGGGCGCGGGCGAGGGTCCGCTCGCTGGCGCGGGCGACCTCGACGACATAGCCGATGGCGATGCTCGCCACCCACACCAGCAGAACGCTGTGCAGGCTGTCGCGGGCCAAGAAGCCGCGCTGGACGACATTGGCGATGCCGACGAGCGTGGAGGCGACCGCGGCCCAGCGCCAGCCGCCCTTGATCGCGAAGGCGAGGACGGATCCCGCCGTCCAGATGGACGGCAGCGTCGGGGTGCCCTCGACGATCCGCAGATGCGTGTCGACGACGGGGTGAGCAGGATCCCGGTCAGCGCGATGGTGAGGTCGGCGAAGAGGAAGCGCTTGGTGCACCGTTCGGCGGACCGCACCCGGCCCAGGGTGAGGAACGTCCAGACGGTCAGCACCGCCATGTACCCGGCCCCGACCAGCGGGTGGCGGTACCCCCCGTAGGCGTCGCAGAACAGGGCCAGCGCATAGCCGAGGGTGAGCACGCGGTACGCGGTCAGCGCACGCCACAACGGCTGCTCGACGGACATCCGGATCGTCTTCGCCGCCACCGCTCCCCCTCCCCCGACGGCCCGCCCGGGGCCCGTCCGGCCGGCCCTAGGACCCGGCCGGCCCGCCCTTGTCCTGCAGAGCCTTCTCGGCGGCTTCCCGCTCGGCCCTCTCGGACTTCTCCAGCTCGGCCTGCCGCTTGGCCTCCTCCGCGATCTGGCGCTTCGCGGCGGTGGCGTAGATGTCCACGTACTCCTGGCCGGACAGCTTCATGATCTCGTACATGACCTCGTCGGTCACCGAGCGCAGGATGAAGCGGTCGCCCTCCATGCCGTGGTAGCGGCTGAAGTCGAGCGGCTTGCCGATCCGGATGCCGGGACGCACCGAGACCTTGGGCAGCACCTTGCCGGGCGGCTGCACCTTCTCGGTGTCGATCATCGCGACGGGGATCACCGGCGCTCCGGAGGCCAGCGCCACCCGGGCCAGGCCGCCGGGCTTGCCCCGGTAGAGCCGGCCGTCGGGCGAGCGGGTGCCCTCGGGGTAGATGCCGAACAGCTCACCGCGCTCCAGCACCTGGATCCCGCTGTTGATCGCGGCCTCGCCGGCGCCGCGCGCGCCGGAACGGTCCACCGGGAGCTGGCCGACGCCCTTGAAGAAGGCGGCCGTCAGCTTCCCCTTGACGCCCGGGGACGTGAAGTACTCCGCCTTGGCGATGAAGGTGACCGGCCGGTCGAGCATCGCGGGGAGGAAGAAGGAGTCCGAGAAGGAGAGGTGGTTGCTGGCAAGGATCGCCGGCCCCTCCTTGGGGATGTTCTCGATGCCTTCCACCCAGGGGCGGAAGGCGAGCTTGAGCGGCGAACCGATCGCGAGCTTCATCGCGCCGTAGAACAACCGAGGACCTCCTGTAGCTGACGCAAAGACCTTAACGCCAGTTCGACCCCCGGCACTCCCCGCGTCCACGCGACGGGGCTTACCGGGGGGTATGCGGGCCGCGTACGCTGAACTCCTGCCACCCTCCCCGCGGCGAACAGGAGTCCCACGGTGCCGCTCATGCCCGGAGCCGAGCCGTACAGCCACGACGGTGGCGAGATCGGCGTCCTGCTCTGTCACGGATTCACCGGCACACCGCAGTCCATGCGCCCCTGGGGCGAGTATCTGGCTGCCCGCGGCCTGACCGTGTCCGTGCCGCTGCTGCCGGGCCACGGCACCCGTTGGCAGGACATGCAGCAGACCGGCTGGCAGGACTGGTACGCCGAGGTCGACCGCGCGCTGCGCGAGCTGACGGCCCGCTGCTCGCAGGTCTTCGTCTGCGGCATGTCGATGGGCGGCGCCCTGACGCTGCGGCTCGCCGCGCTGCACGGCCACTCGATCAGCGGCATCGTTCTGGTGAATCCTTCGGTCAAGGCCGACAGCCACCAGATCAAGGCGGTTCCGGTGCTGCGCCATCTGGTGCCGTCGGTGCCGGGCATCACCAGCGACATCGCCAAGGAGGGCGGCCTGGAGGTCGGTTACGACCGGACGCCGCTGCACGCCGTGTACTCCCTCAGCCGCTTCTGGAAGCTCGTCAGAGCGGGGCTGCCGCAGGTCACGCAGCCGTTGCTGCTGCTGCACAGCCGGGTGGACCATGTGGTCCACCCGTCGAACACCGCGGTCGTCCTCAGCAAGGTCTCCTCCAGCGACGTCACCGAGATCGTGCTGGAGCGGAGCTACCACGTGGCGACGCTGGACCATGACGCGGAACAGATCTTCGAGGAGTCCTACGGATTCATCCGGCGCCTGGCGCCCGCGGTGGACAAGGAGGTGACGGCCAGTGGCTGAGCGCGAGGAGGACCAGGTTCCCGACGAGACCGCTCCCGACGCCTCCGAGCCGGCCGTCGCGGACACCGCCGACGGGGCGGCCCCTCCGCCGCTGGACGAGGACGCCGCCTGGGCCGAGCTGGTCGCGGGCTTCGACGACGAGCCCGAGCCGGGCACCGCCTCCTGGCCCGATGCCGAGAACCTCTCGCCCGCCCGGCCCGACGACCGTGCCGGTGACGGCGACCCGGACGACGGGTCCGGCCCGCCGACCCGCAGCATCGTCGTCCACCCGGTGATCCACGGCCCGCGCGACTACACGGCCCATGAGGACGAGGACGAGGGCCACTACGTACCGCCGGAGCCCCCGCCGCTCCCGCAGGCCGATGTCACGACCAAGTTCGCCTGGCTCGCGGTACTGGGCGGGCCGCTGCTGCTGATCGTGTTCATCCTGCTCCAGCAGGAGATCACCTGGTGGGTCATGACGCTGGGCGTCGGCGGCTTCGTCGGCGGTTTCTGCACCCTCGTCACGCGGCTGCGCACCGGCGAGGACGACGACGAGCTGCCCGGTGGCGGCGCGGTCGTCTGACCGGGCCGTTTCCCGCGCGGTTCAGCCGCTGGGGACGACCGAAGGGGCCGACGCCGGGATCCGGAACGCGGCCAGCAGCGGCAGGTGGTCGGTGGCGGCCACCAGGTCCGCCGGTTCGACACCGGGAAGACCCTGCGGCACCCCGCACCCCAGCACCTCGACGCCCTGCGTCGCGAAGATCGCGTCGATGCGCTGGTAGGGGCGGTCCGGTACCGAGGTGAACTCGCCGCCCCACGGCTTGGTGGCCCAGGCGTCCTGGAGCTCCGCCGACAGCCGGCCGAACGCACGGCCGTCCGGATGGTCGTTGAGATCGCCGCCGGCCACGGCATACGGCTCGCCCATCCCGGCGAGCCGTTCCAGCAGCAGCGCGGACTGTCCGTCGCGTTCCGCCGCGCTGAGGCTGAGATGGCAGCTGAGCACGGAGAGCCGGGCGCCGCCGATCCGTACGACGGCGGTGGCGAAACCGCGCTGGTGCAGGCCGGGGGTACGCGGCAGCAGGATGTCCTCGGTGCGCTCGACATGGGCGCGCAGCGAGGAGAGGATCATCGGCCCCGCGGCGGTGGCGCCGCCGGTGACGGTGACCAGGCCGGTCTCATGGGCGAGCCAGGCGGCGGCCTTGCGCCAGCGGAAGAAGCGCGGCGCTTCCTGGAGCAGGACGAGGTCGGGGGCGCAGGCCTGGATGACCCGGGCGAGCGCCCCCCTGTCGTCCCGCATGGAGCGGATGTTGTAACTGAGCACGCGGACCACCGCCGAGTCACCCGGCTCGGTGGTCGAGGGCGGCAGGTCCGCGAGCACGGTCGTCAGCCCTGACGGGCCAGGTCGGCGGCGCCGACCAGTCCTGCCTTGCCGCCGAGCTGCGCGGCGAGCACCTGGGCATGCGGTCGGTACTGGCCGCCCACCAGCCAGCGGCGGAAGGACTTGCGGATCGGGTCGAGCACCAGCTCGCCCTCGTCCGAGACCCCGCCGCCGACGATGAACGCCGACGGGTCGAAGAGCGAGGCCAGGTCGGCCAGGCCCGCGCCCGCCCAGCGGGCCAGCTCACGGAACGAGTCGATCGCTACCGGGTCACCGCCCCGCGCGGCCTCGCTGACGTGCTTGCCCTCGATGGTGTCGGGGTCGCCGTCGCCGAGGGAGAGCAGCAGTTCCGCGTTCTCCGGGGTGGCCGCGGCGCGCTGCTTCGCGTAGCGGACGAGAGCGCGCCCGGAGGCGTACTGCTCCCAGCAGCCCTGGCTGCCGCAGCCGCACAGCAGTCCGTCCGGCACCATCCGTACGTGGCCGAACTCGCCCGCCACACCGAACCGGCCGCGGTGCAGCTTGCCGCCGATGATGATGCCGCCGCCGAGGCCGGTGCCGAGGGTGATGCACACGACGTCGTCGTGACCCTGGCCCGCGCCGAACCGGTATTCGCCCCACGCCGCCGCGTTCGCGTCGTTCTCGACGATGACGGAGAGGCCGACGCGCTGCTCGACCTTGTCCTTGAGCGCTTCGTGCCGCCAGTTGATGTTCGGGGCGAAGAGCACGGTGGCACGCTTGTCGTCCACGTAGCCGGCCGCGCCGATGCCGACCGCGTCGACCTCATGGCCGGTGCTGACCTTGCGCACCGCGTCCGCGATGGCGTCCACGACTGCCTCGGGGGTCGCCGGGGTCGGCACCTTGCACGTCTCAAGAATCGAGCCGTCCTCATCGACTACGCCGGCCGCGATCTTTGTGCCGCCGATGTCGACGCCGATGGTGAGTCCCATGTGTCCCTCAGTTTTCGGTCGATCCCCGCTTCAGCCAACCGTACCGGAGGGGAGGTCAGTCGAGGTCGATGTGCTCACTGGATGAGCCGGTGGATGAGTCGGGCGGTGTCTCGGAAGCGCGGTGTCCGGCGGCGGTGTCCTTGGCGGTCCACCGGGTTTCGTGTCCCGCGACGACCGAGCGGTAGGCGGCGAGCAGCTCGACGCCGGCCGAGGACAGATGCTCGAAGACCTCGGGGTTGCGCTCGCGGATGGGCTCGACGACCGACTTGACCTGCGAGATCACGGTCTGGGCGGCGAGTGTCACCGCCGGGCTGCGGAATTCGGCGAGCTTCTCGGTGACCGCCTCGGCGAGCCGTCGCAGCTCTTCCGTGGCGCTGCCGACGCCCTGTCCTGCCTGCTCACGCCGCCGGGCGTGCTCTGCGGCGGTGTCCTCCGCGCTGGCCTTGGCCCACGCGTCGGCGTCGGGCCGGTCGGTGGTCTCGCTCATGACGGTCTCCCTCGCGGCGCTCCGGGGTTGTTCTACCGAAGGTACCCGAATGGACGCACTGCGTTCAGCGCGGCCAGAGGTCGGGATCCGGTGCGAACCGGACCTCCAGGGCCCCGTCGCGCAGTGCGGCGCCGTCGACGGTGCAGCGCCGCAGCGCGGAGGGCAGCGGGAGGATCCGGCGGAAACCTTCCGCGTCGACCACGAGTTCGTCACCCCTGCGGACCAGTCCGAGACCCTCACGGGTGGCCCCGGGCAGCGGCAGCCGCCAGCGGAAACGGTCCTCGGCGCCGGGCTGGTCCGTCACGCTCCACGGCTCGGCCGCGCGCCCGCCCGGCTCCGCCTCGGGATCCGGCGGTACGGCGCCGAGCGCGCTGAGGTCGTCGGTGCCGCGCGGTTCCCGTCCCAGGTGCGGCAGTTCATGGACGGCCGTACCGGTTCCGGCCAATTCGGAGCGCAGCGCGGCGAGTTCCTTGTGCTGGACGCCGGACAGCTCGGCGAGCCAGGGGTCGGGCGAGTGGTCCGGCAGCAGCCGGTTGGCGACCACGGCCTCCAGCCGGTGCCCGAAGAGCGCCAGTCCGGTCCTGGCGGTCCTGACCGCCTCGGCCCCGGCCGCGCCGGGCTCGACGACCAGCCGTACGGTCGTGCCGGCGGCCTCGATCACGGCCTGGGCCGCGGCGAGTTCGCGGTCGATGCGCTCGGCGGCCTCGTACGCCCACTGGGCCGGCATCGGCACGCCCGCGAGCTGGGCGAGCACCGGGCGCAGCGCCCTGGCCGCCTGGCGCTGGGCGGGGACGAGCCGTCGCAGGTAGCGGCGCAGCTGTTCGGGGAGGGCGAGGGCGGCGAGCGCCGCGGGGGTGGCCGGCAGGTCGACGACGACCACGTCCCAGCCGGCGGATCCGTCGGCCGATTCGCGCAGCGCGCGCAGCAGGGCCAGCGAGTCGGCGCCGGGGAGTTCGGTGAGTTCCTCGGGGTCCAGCGGTTCGGCGCCCAGCAGGTCCAGGAGGGAGCCGAGCCGGGACTGGACGTCCCGGGCGTCGGCCCGGAACGTCGCCTGGGTGTCTATCCGGTGGGCGCGCAGACCGGGCACGGCGGTGCCGTCCCCGTCGAGTACGGCGGCCGGCGAGGCGCCGCGGTCCGTGGACAGCAGCAGGGTGCGGGCACCCTGCCGGGCCGCGCTCACCGCGGTGGCGGCGGCCGCCGTGGTGCGGCCGGCTCCGCCGGGGCCGGTGACCAGGACCGTGCGCACGGCGCTCAGCTCTTGTCGGGCGGACTGTCGGGCGTGCCGGCGGGCGGACCGGATTCGACGCGCTTCTTCAGGCCGGCCAGCGCGCGGTCGATGATGACCTTCTCGGCCTTGCGCTTGATCATGCCGAGCATCGGGATCTTGACGTCGACCGTCAGCTGGTACGTGACTTCGGTGCGGGCGCCGCCGTCCAGCGGGGCGACCGCGTACGAGCCGTCCAGGGTGCGGAGCATCTGGGACTTGACCAGCGACCAGTGGACCTCGCTGTCGCCGACCCAGCGGTAGGCGAGCGTGTGGTCGTCCTTGATCGCACCGGCGTCCAGCAGCAGCCGGACCCGCTCCGCGCGGCCCTGGGCGTCGGCGGAGAGGATCTCCGCCTCCTTCACCTCACCGGTCCACTCGGGGTAGCGGTTGAAATCCGCGATGACGCCCATGACGTCGGCCGGGGCCGCCTCGATGGTGATGCTCGACTTGGTGTGTTCCGCCATCGCTGTGGCCCCTCCGGGACTTCGCGCCGTATGTCTGGGTCTGCTGGTGCAGGCTACCGCCTGCCGGTCGAACAACTGTCACCCCGGCACTCACCACTCCAGGGCCCATGGCCTGCGGGTGGCGTTGAAGTGCCCGACGTTGACGCACTCGGTCCTGCCGATCCGCATCCGCGGGACCAGCGGCTGGTGGACGTGGCCGAAGAGGGCGTACCGGGGGCGGGTGGTGCGGATCGCGTCGAGCAGCGCCTCGCTGCCGCGTTCGAAGCGGCGGGCGACCGTGTCGTAGCAGAGCTCGGGAACGGCGGGCGGGATGTGTGAGCAGAGCACGTCGACCCGCCCGAGCGCGGCGACCTTCTCGGCGTACTCGGCCTCGTCGATCTCGTACGGGGTGCGCATGGCCGTCCGCAGACCGCCGCCGACGAAGCCGAAGACCAGGCCGCCGATCTCGGCGGTGGCGCCGTCCAGGATGGTGGTGCCCTCGGTGGCGTACTCGGACCACAGCGCCGGAATGTCGACGTTGCCATAGGTGGCGTAGGTCGGCGCGGGAAAGGCCGCGAAGAGTTCGGCGTACTGCTTCCGTACGGCGGTCTCGATGGCGCCGCGCCGGTCGATGCCCTCCCACAGCTCGCGGTCGAGGGCGCGGGCCTCCTCGAAGCGCTTGGCGGTCCGCAGCGCGACCATCCGTGAGGCGTTCGCCGCGCCGAAGAGGTCGGGGAAGATTCCCCGCGAGTGATCGGCGTAGTCCAGGAAGAGGACGAGGTCCCCGAGGCAGATCAGGGCGTCCGCACCGTCTCCCGCCCTGGCCAGAGCCTCCGCCGCACCGTGCACATCGCTCACTACATGGACCCGCATGGCCGTCAGCCTATCGCCGGTTACCTGCGGGTTACCGGTGCTCTGGACTACTGTTCGCGGAGCGGTTCAGCCGCACTCCTGGGTATGTGATGCATAAAACATCTGTACTGCACCCCTATCGCGAAAGCTTTACCGGTGGGTAACGTCCAGGCCGTCCAACTATCCCTCCGGGTGCGCCGTCGCGCCGATGAGGAGCACCAGCCTTGCGTGAGTTCAGCCTTCCGGCCCTTTACGAGGTCCCCGCGGACGGCAACCTGACGGATCTGATCCGCCGCAACGCCGCTCAGCACCCAGCTGTTCCGGTGATCGCCCGCAAGAACGCGGGCGGCGAATGGCAGGACGTCACCGCCACCGACTTCTTCTCCGAGGTCAGAGCCGCCGCCAAGGGACTGATCGCGTCCGGCGTGCGGCCTGGCGACCGGGTCGCCCTGATGTCGCCCACCCGGTACGAGTGGACACTCCTGGACTTCGCGATCTGGAGCGCCGGCGCGGTCGCCGTGCCCGTGTACGAGACGTCCTCGGCCGAACAGGTCGAGTGGATCCTCGGTGACTCGGGCGCGGTCGCCTGCATCGTCGAGTCCGGTACCCACGAGGACGCCGTCGCCTCGGTGCACGACCGGCTCCCCGACCTCAAGCACATCTGGCGGATCGACGCCGGTGCGGTGGAGCATCTGGTGCGCGTCGGAGCCAACATCTCCGAGAAGGTGGTGGACGAGCGGGGAGCGACCGCCGTCGCGGACTCCCCCGCCACGATCGTGTACACCTCCGGGACCACCGGCCGCCCCAAGGGCTGTGTGCTGAGCCACCGGGCCTTCTTCGCCGAGTGCGGCAACGTGGTGGAACGCCTCGCCCCGCTGTTCAGGACCGGCGAGTCCTCGGTGCTGCTGTTCCTGCCGCTCGCGCACGTCTTCGGCCGGCTGGTCGAGGTGGCGGCCGTGATGGCCCCGATCAAGCTCGGGCACGTCAGCGACATCAAGCACCTCACCGACGAGCTGGCCGCCTTCCGGCCAACGATGATCCTGGGCGTGCCCCGGGTCTTCGAGAAGGTGTACAACTCGGCGCGGGCCAAGGCGCAGGCCGACGGCAAGGGCAAGATCTTCGACAAGGCCGCGGACACCGCGATCACCTACAGCCGGGCACTGGACTCCGCCGGCGGCCCGTCGGTCGGCCTGAAGTTCAAGCACAAGGTCTTCGACCGGCTGGTCTACAGCAAGCTGCGCGCCGTCCTCGGCGGCCGCGCCACGCACGCCATCTCCGGCGGCGCGCCGCTGGGCGAGCGGCTCGGGCACTTCTACCGGGGCATCGGCTTCACCGTCCTGGAGGGCTACGGCCTCACCGAGTCCTGTGCGGCGACCGCGTTCAACCCCTGGGACCGTACGAAGATCGGCACGGTCGGCCAGCCGCTGCCCGGCTCGACGGTGCGGATCGCCGACGACGGTGAGGTGCTGCTGCACGGCGAGCACCTGTTCTCCGGCTACTGGAACAACGAGGCGGCCACCGCCGACGCGGTCTCCGACGGCTGGTTCCATACCGGTGACCTGGGCACGGTCGACGAGGACGGCTATCTGTCCATCACCGGCCGCAAGAAGGAGATCATCGTCACGGCCGGTGGCAAGAACGTCGCCCCCGCCGTGATCGAGGACCGGATCCGGGCCGACGCGCTGATCGCCGAGTGCATGGTCGTCGGTGACGGCAAGCCGTTCATCGCCGCCCTGGTCACCCTGGACGAGGAGTTCCTGCCCCGCTGGGCCGAACAGCATGGCAAGGTCGGCCGCAGCGTGGCCGAACTGGCCAGGGACCCGGAGCTGCTGGCCGCCGTGCAGCACGCGGTGGACCAGGGCAACGCGGCCGTCTCCAAGGCCGAGTCGGTGCGCAAGTTCCAGATCCTGCCGAACCAGTTCACCGAGGAGTCCGGCCATGTGACGCCGTCGCTGAAGCTGAAGCGCAACGTCGTCATGAAGGACTTCGCGGGCGAGATCGAGGCGCTCTACCAGCACTGAGCGACCAGCACGGAGCGCAGGCACGGCGAAGCGGCTCCCCCGGACCTCGTCCGGGGGAGCCGCTTCGCGTCAAGTGCCCTTACAGCAACGACTTCAGACGTTCCGCCAGCAGATCCCAGCGCCACGCCTCCTCGACCCAGCGCCGGCCGCGCTCGCCCATCCGCCGGCGCAGCTCCGGGTCGCCCAGCAGGGTGACGATCCGGTCCGCCGCCTGGGCGGGCGAACCCCCGGGCACCACCCAGCCGGTCTCGCCGTCCAGCACCGCGTCCGGGGCGCCGCCCGAATCGCCCGCGACCACCGGCAGTCCGGTCGCCGAGGCCTCCAGGTAGACGATCCCCAGGCCCTCGACGTCCAGCCCGCCGCGGCGGGTCCTGCACGGCATCGCGAAGACGTCGCCCGCGCCGTAGTGGGCGGGCAGCTCCTCCCAGGGCACCGGTCCGGTGAAGCGCACGGAGCCGGTGACACCGGTCCGCGCCGAGAGTTCGGCCAGGTCCTTGGCGTACGGTCCGCCGCCGACCACCAGCAGCACCGCGTCGGGCACGGCGGCCAGGATCCGCGGCATCGCCAGGATCAGCGTGTCCTGTCCCTTGCGCGGCACCAGCCGCGAGACGCACACCACCACCGGCCGGTCCGCGAGCCCGAGCCTGGCCCGTACCGCGGCGCCGCCCGAGGCCGGGTGGAAGGTCTTCTCGTCGACGCCGGGCGGCAGTTGCACCATCCGCGCCGCCGCGGCGGGCGTGAGCGCCTTCGCGATCCGCGACCGCGTGTACTCGCCGAGATACGTGATGGTGTCGGTGCCCTCGCCGATCCGGCGCAACAGCTGCCGGCTCGCGGGCAACTGGGCCCACCCCGCCTCGTGGCCGTGCGTGGTGGCGACCAGCCGGCGGGCGCCCGCGCGCCGCAGCGCGGGGGCCATCAGCCCCAGCGGCGCCGCCGCTCCGAACCACACCGACGAGCAGCCGTGCTCGCGCAGCAGCCCGGCCGCGCGCCGGATCACCCCGGGGGTGGGCAGCAGCATCGTCGTCCGGTCGCGGATCACCGGGAACGGCTGCTCGGCGTCGAAGCGCTCGACCTCGCCGCCGTCCGGCCCCTTCCACGTCGAGGCGTACACGACGACCTGTCCGGGATCCAGCCGCAGCGCCATGCTGTGCACGAAGGCCTGGATGCCGCCGGGCCGCGGCGGGAAGTCATTGGTGACGATCAAGGTCTTGTCCATCGCCGCCGAGAGTAGCCGACCGGTGCCGGTCCCCGCCGGTCCGCACCGGTCCGCGTCCCGCCCCGCCGCCCGGCGTCAGGAACGGACTTCCGGTTCCTTGACGGGCACGCTGTCGTCGCCCGGCACATGCGCGCCGGGTACCGGGCGGCCGGTATCGGTCCGGTGCAGCAGGACGACGCCGTCCTTCGCCCACAGCAGGGTGTAGCCGTTGTCGAGCAGCAGCAGGACGCGGTCGCGCTGGTCGTCCACGGTCGTGAAGGGGAACATCTTCCGCACGGTCTGGATCAGGACGTACTCGGCGTCGCGCGGGGTCGCGTCCGCGATGACGACCCGGGTGCGGCGGGTCAGCCGGGGCGCCGCGTTGTTGTCGGCCTCGACGGTGGCCCCCGTCGGCACCAGGCGCGCGCCCTCGGCGAGCGCCCGTTCCGAGGGGCTGGGCGTCCAGGCGGCAGGCAGCAGCAGACTGCCCAGCCCGCACACGACCGAGATCAGCAGCGAACAGGCCACCGCCCCCAGCGTCCAGCGCCGGACCGGCCGCCCGGTGTGTCTGCGGTGCAGCCGCGCCGCCGTCTCCACCGCGGCGACCAGCAGGACCGGCCACAGGAAGGCGTCGTAGTGGTGGCTGGTCGCCCAGTGGCTGGGGTTGTCGGAGAAGACCCGCTCGGCGAGCAGCGGGACCGCGCACCACAAGGTGGCGGACCCGAGCGGCAGCAGGAGCAGCGGCCCCAGCAGCCACAGCAGGAGAACCGGTTTCTCCGGGTGGTCGACGGTCACCGCGAAGGCCGCGATCGGATCGGTCAGGAAGCGCATCGCCGCGGTCCCCATGTCCGGGCCGAGCGCGCTGTAGTTCCAGTAGTAGCCGGGCACCCCGCCCATCGCCGGTATCAGCACCCGGATCGCGAGCAGCGCCGCCACGGGCCCCAGCACGAACAGGGTGAGCCCGGTACGCACCGCGGGACGGTCCCCGTCCCGTCGGCCGCGGCCGATGAGGACGGCCCCGTACGCCGCCACGAGCAGCCCCAGGTCCTCCTTGGTGCAGCACAGCAGGACGGCGCAGACCAGCACCGCGCCGTAGCGCCGGGCCAGCCCGCGCTCCAGCATCAGCAGGGTCAGCGGGACGGCGAAGGCGACCTCGTGGAAGCCGACCCCCGACGCGCGCAGCAGTGGCCAGCCCAGCCCGTAGACCAGGCAGCTCAGGTCGGCGGCCCGGCGGACGGTGGCCGGCGGCGCCTGGGCGAAGCAGTGCCCGGCGATCCGCCGCACGATCGGCACGCCCGCCGCGAAGAGCGCCGCCTGGGCGCCGATCAGCATGCGGGGGTCGTCCCACACCCAGTACAGCGGCGCGAGGAGGGCGAGGACCGGCGAGAAGTGGTCGCCCAGCAGGGAGAAGCCGGGCGGGAACTCGTGGTGGTAGTTCTTGATGGGCGAACGCGGCAGCTGGAAGTGCGCGTACCCGCGGACCGCCTGGTCGAATATCCCCAGGTCGAACCCGCCGATCCGGACGGTCGCCCACTGCTGCAGCCCCACGGCCAGCACGGCGGTGAAGCAGAGCACGGTCAGGGCGACCGTACGTATTCGGTCCTGCTGCCGCGCGGCCGGCGCGGCCGCCGCGCTCTCGCGCGCGGACGGGGATACGACGAGCTGTGCCACCGTTCGACGCCCTCCCTCGTGAACGAGCCTTCACCCTACTGGGCGCCGCCGCCGCGTCGTGGGCTCCCTCGGGTCACTCCGGCTCACCTCGCGCCGACCCCGCGCGCCGCGGCGATCCGCTCGGCCGATGTCGGGTGCGTACCGAACAGCACATGCAGCGCCCGCGGCGGCTCCGGATCGGCGATGTTCGCCACCGCCAGCCGGCGCTGCATCGCGATGAACCCCGCCGGATCTTCCGTCAGCCGCAGCGCGTGCGCGTCCGCCCGGCGCTCCACCCGCCGGCTCAGTGCGCATCCGAACGGCCCGGCCAGCGCCGACCCCAGCGCGGCCACCGCCGCGAGCAGCATCATCGACCGCGGGTCGGAGAAGCGGGACACGCCCGCGGCGTCGAGCAGCGGCTGCCATCTGACCACCGCCGCCAGCACGCACGCCCCGGCGGCCGCCCCCACCGCGCCGAGCACCGTGCCCCGCGCCACGTCCCGGTGCTTCACATGGCCCAGTTCGTGCGCCACGACGAGCTCGACCTCGCGCGGCTCGGCGGTCGTCAGGAGCGTGTCGTAGGCGACGATCCGCCGCGTCCGGCCGAAGCCGGAGACGTACGCGTTGAGCGCGGTGGTGCGCCGGGAGGCGTCGGCGACGAGGACGTCGCGTACGGCGATCCCGTCGCGCGCCGCCAGGGCGAGGAGCGCGTCGCGCAGCGGACCCGGTTCCATCGGGGTGAAGCGGTTGAAGAGCGGTTCGAGGACGACGGGGGCCAGCCACGAAAGGGCGACGGTGACGACGGCCGCACCGAGCGCCGTCCAGGTCCACCACCGGGAGGTGGTCCCGGCGAGCGCGTAGACGGCGAAGAGCGCGCCGAGCGCGAGCGGTACGGAGACGAGCAGCCCGCGCAGCACATCCACCCCCCAGCCGCCCCAGCCCTGGGTGACCAGTCCGAACCGGGCCCGTACGATCCGCACCCGGGCGGCGAAGGGCAGCGCGACGAGCTGTCGCAGCAGCACCAGGGCGAGCCCGCCGCCGGCGATCCGCGCGGCCCAGGAGTCGCCGAAGAGCCCGACGAGGCCGGCGCCGGCGGGGGTCAGCCCGAGGGCGAGCAGGAGCAGCAGGGACGCCAGCCGGCCGGCGAGGGCGGGCGGCCACTGCCCGCGCCGCAGAGCGCGTCCCCGCGCGATCTCCTCAGGGGTGAAATCCGCGTCCGGCACCCCGTCACCAGCACTGCTTCCACCCGTCGTCATGCCAACTCCCGCTGTACATAGGCGCGCCAGCGCGCGGTGAAGTCGTCGAGGCCGGTCCCGAGGACCGCCCGCAGGTGCGTGTCGAGGGAGCCGCCGGTGCCGGCGGCCCGGTACAGCTCGGTGAGTTTCGCGTCGCCCCAGTCGGCGGCGATCAGCCGGCAGGCGAGCCAGGCTCCCTCGTACGCCTGCGCCAGACCGCCGGCCGTCGTGCCGAAGCCGGCGTCGGACGGCAGGTTCCGCGGGGCCCTGCCCGCGGCCACGTCGCGGCTCAGTTCGGGCGCGTCCTGGCGGGCGGTGCGGCCGGTGCCGCCGTAGCCGACCCAGTCGGCGAAGCCCTCGGAGAGCCACAGCGGGGTGGTCGCGGTGGTGGCGGCGCGGGTCGCGACATGGGTCGTCTCGTGCGTGAGCACGACCTGGCGGCCGAAGGCGGACAGCTCCCCGAACGCCTCGGGGTTGATGATCACGCGGTCGGCCGGCGCCCCGGAGGACCCGCCGAGTTCGCCGGTGGTCACGGCGGCGATGCCACGGTAGGTGTCGGGGGCAGCGTGCAGCAGCGCTGCCATCCGCGCCAGCGAGGACGGCACTTCGACGACGACGCGGCCGCTCCAGCCGTTCCCCCAGGCCCGCCCCACCGTGGGCACCGCACGGTCGGCGGCGTCGGCGTAGGTCCGCAGCGCCGCGGGCCCGTCCGTCCCCAGCACGAGGCTGTGCGCTCCCCGCACCACCCGCACCGGGCCCTGGTCCCACAGCTGCTGGGCGTCGTGCCGGTCCCCGGCGACGTACCAGCGGCCGCCGCGCCGGACGAGCGTCAGATCGGCGTCCGAGGTGACCGCCGAAGTGTCGTAGCCGGTCAGCCGGTACCCGACCTGGACCCGCGCCAGCGCCCGGTCACCGCCACCACCGCCATCGCCGTCGGGGCCGACACCCGTCACCCGGTACGACCACGAGGCGAGCGGCACCTGTGCCAGGTTCCGGAACACCTGCCGCTGCCGGTCCCGGAATCCCGGGTCGACGTCCGCGAGGAACGCCGTCTCGTCGCGGTGCAGCAGCGCCGCCGCCTGGCGGTCGAGCACCGACTGGACGGCGGGAGCGCCAGGGCCCGCGGGGACGACGGCAGCACCGCTCCCGCCACCGCCGCACCCGGTGAGCAGTGCCAGCAGGGTCAGCACGACGAGGACCGCCGCGCACCACGGCGCGGCGGTCCCGGGTCGTGTGCGCGCTGCCGCCATACGCCCGATCGTACGGGCGCCGCCCCCTGGCTCGGATCAGGGCCGGGCGGTCGACGGGCAGGTCAGGGCCGGGTGACCGCGGAGATCGGCATCATGTCGACCGGGTCGTAGCGCACCCGCGCGCCCGGGTACGGCGCGTGCACCACCCGGCCGCCGCCGACGTACATCCCCACATGGCTCGCGTTGTCCCGGTAGATCACCAGGTCGCCGGGGCGGGCCTGGTCGAGCGGGACCTGGTGGCCGGCGTGCTTCTGCCCCTGCGAGGTCCGCGGCAGCGACACCCCTGCCTTCCGGTAGGAGTACTGCATGAGGCCGGAACAGTCGAAGGACGACGGCCCCGTGCTGCCCCACACATAGGGCGAGCCGATCGCCGCCCGCGCGACGGCCACGGCCATCGCGGCGCGCGACGAGGAGGCCGGCAGATCCGGCAGGTCGGCCATGGAACGGCTGGAGCGCGAGGCCCGGCCGTCCAGGCCGCGGACGAATCCGGCGCGCTGCGCGGCCGGCATCTCGTTGAGGAGCCGCTGCGCCGCGCCGAGTTTGCCCTGCACGCTGCGCTTGCGGTCCTTCATCGTGGACCTGGCGCGTTCCAGATCGGCCAGTTTGGCCGCCGCCATCGACCGCTTCTGCTCCAGCGAGCGCTGCGCTTCCCGCAGTTGCGCCAGGTCGGCGGCCTGATGGGTGCTGATCCGCTCCAGCGCCTCGGCCCGCTCGAGATAGCTGTCCGGGTCGGAGGACAGCATGAGGGCCATCGTCGGGTCGATGCCACCGCTGCGGTACTGGGCCCCGGCGATCGCGCCGAGATCGTCCCGCATCCGGTTGACCCGCTCCTGGCCCCGGGCGGCCTGGTCCTGGAGGGAGGCCACCTCGTGCCGCAGCCGGGTGGCGCGCTCCTGCGCCGCGTTGTACTGCTCGGTGGCCTGTTCCGCCTGCTGGTAGAGCTGTCCCACCCGGGACGACGTGTCGGTCGCGGGGCCCGCCGGGTCGGCGGCCGCGACCTGGGCCGCCGCGCCCCCGGAGAGCGCCGCCGCGGCGGCCGCCGCGGAGAGCACGGTGACGCGGGAGGTGCGGGTGAAGCCGGGCTGCGGGGACCGCCGATGTGTTGCCACGGCTGAGACAGTAGTCAGACCATCACGCTGAGTTCAAAAACCGCGCGGCCATGACGGACGGGCGTCCTTCTCGATGCCCAGGTCACTGCCGCTCGGGCGTCAGCGGTCACCCTCCGATATCACTCGAATGAACCACGCCGCCGGCCGGAGGAGACGTGATTCCGGCCGGGCGGCAGAGTGAACGGGATCAGATCCGTACGCCGAACTGGAACGGCATGTTGCCGATCGCCTCGTAGCGCACGTACGCGCCCGGCTTGGGAGCGTGCAGCACCATGCCGTTGCCGGCGTAGAAGCCGACGTGGTGGCGGTCGCCGAAGAAGATGACCAGGTCGCCGGGGGCCAGCTGGCTCATCGACAGGTGGGGGCCGTAGTTGGCCTGGTCCTGGGACATCCGGGGTATGTTCACGCCGGCCTGCGCGTAGGACCACATGGTCAGGCCCGAGCAGTCGAACTTGCTGGGACCCGTCGCGGACCAGCTGTACGGCATGCCGATCCGGGTCTTCGCCGCGGCGAGCGCGGCGGCGGCGCGCTGCGAGGGCGCCGGGATGTCACCCAGGTTGGGCCGTTCGTTGCTGCGGCTCGCGCGGGCGTCCTGGTCCGCGATGGCGGCACGCTGCTGCGCGGTCAGCGAGTTGAGCACCTTCTGGGCCGCGGCGAGCTTGCTCTGGGCCGCTTCCTTCTGCTTGCCGAGTTCGGTGCGGGCGCCCTCCAGCGAGGCCATCTTGGTGGTGGCCTCGGCGCGCTGCTGGTCCAGGGTGCGCTTGACCTCCTGGATCTGCTTCAGCGACTCGGCCTGCTGGGAGGAGAGCTGGTCCATCGTGGACGCCTTGGACAGGTAGGTGTCCGGGTCCGTCGACAGGAGGAGCTGGAGCGTCGGGTCGATGCCGCCGTTGCGGTACTGGGCGCTGGCCATCGCGCCGAGGCCGTCGCGCAGGGTGTTGAGCGTGCCCTGCTCGCGCGCCACCTGGTCCTGGAGGTCGCCGACCTCCTTCTCCAGCTTGCTCTGCTGCTCCTTGGCCCCGTTGTACTTCTCGGTGGCCTGCTCCGCCTCGTCGTACAACTTGTCGACCTGGGACTTGACGTCCTTGATGTCGGGCTTGGCGGGGGCGGCGTTCGCGGCCTGGGAAGTGAGGGCGACGGCTGCGGCAGCGGTAGCGGTGAGTACGGTCACCCGCATGCGGCTTGTCGGCTTGGGACGACGGTGGGACGCCACGAAGGCGAGCTCCTTCTTCCTTCAGCCGCCTACCCGGTTGGTCGGCGGTTCCCCCTGCGCCACATCGTTCGGCCGCTGGTCCCACGGTTCTCGTGGTGCGGCTTGATCAACGGCGCGGAGGTTCGAGCCCCGACCTTAGTGACCTTCCTGTGATCGGTTCAAATCCTTGTAGGTAAAACTTCGGTCGCGACACGTTTTCTTTACGAACATCGAACGTGCAGTAGCGGTCATCTGACGCTGAGTTGACCGCAAACACCGACAAGGGCGCACCTGCGGACGCGGTGCGCCCCGATCCGGGACCCGGCTCAGCCGCGCGCGAGCCGCTTGAGGAGCAGCGTCGAAGCGACGGGCCGCGCACCGGCCTTGGCGACACCGTCGGCCACCTCACGGTCCGCGGAGACCACCACGACGACCCGCCCCGGCGGTTCCGCCCGCACCAGGCGGCGGATCAACTCGTCGGCGGT
Organism: Streptomyces sp. RKAG293; assembly: GCF_023701745.1. Classification (NCBI taxonomy): domain Bacteria; kingdom Bacillati; phylum Actinomycetota; class Actinomycetes; order Kitasatosporales; family Streptomycetaceae; genus Streptomyces; species Streptomyces sp. RKAG293. The sequence goes on from NZ_JAJOZB010000001.1 coordinate 2,836,977, forward strand.
CTCCCCCGCCTTGCTGAACATCACCCGCACCCCGCGCGGCGGCGCCAGCAGCACCGGGGCGTCCAGGTCGGCCCCGTCGAAGACACAGGTGACCTCGGCGCCGCTCTGCGCCGCCAGCACCGCGAGGCCGCCGAGCAGCCGCAGCCGCTGCTTCTCCAACGGCAGGGACGGATAACCGGTCTTGGTGACGTTGTAGCCGTCGATTACCAGGTGCGCCTGCGGGAGCGCCAGCAACTGGTCGAGCAGCGCCGGGTCGTTCTCGGACAGGGCGCGCTGCGCGATGTCCTTGGGGCTGATCGTGCCGGGCGCGACCGCTTCGACGGTGTCGGCCGGCCGGACGCCCATGGTGTCGCGCGGTGGCAGCGCCAGTTCACGGCGCAGCCCGGTGGCCGCGTCCAGCACGGTGTCCAGCAGCAGCCGCAGCCGTACGCCCTCGGCGCTGCGGCCCTCGCGCACGGACCTGCGGCCCGCCTCCAGGGCCGCCTCGGCCTCGGTGACCCGGGTCCTGAGCCGGCGCGCCTCGTTCTCGGCGGCGGCCTTGTCCGCGGCGGCCGCGGCCCGGACCTCCTCCAGCTCGGTCTCCACCTTGCGCAGCGCCGCCTCGGCACGCTTCATGTCGCTGACCGCGCTGCGCAGCCTGCGCTGCGTCGTGTCGATCTCCTTGCGGGCCGCCTCCAGCTCGCCGCGGCCGCGGGCGGCCTCGTCACGGGCCTGGAGCTGGAAATCGGCCAGTTCGTCCCTGAGGTGCTGCAGTTCGCGGGTGGTCTCACCGTCGGCCCGTTCGGCCAGCGCGCGCTGCGCCTCCTCGCCGGCGGTCGCGACGATCTTGGCCCAGCCGGCCGGGCGCAGCAGATAGGCGGCCGCGGCCACGTCGAGCGGGTCCGCGGCGGGCGGCGGGGTGCCCGCCTCCAGCGCCTCGGCCAGTTCCGGCTCGGACTCGCGCAGCCGGGCGGCGATCTTCTGCCGGAAGGCGGGGTCGGTCTCCAGGGCGGTGGCCAGCGCGGTCGCCGCGAACTTGGCGCGCCGCGACGGGGTGAACCGGGCGTAGGGCCGCAGCGGGGACGGCAGTTCGGCGAGGGTGAGGCCGCCGAAGGCATCAGCGGCTATCGTCACGACCCGGTGCCGCACGCCTTCGGGCAGCGGTCGGTCCAGGGCCGGCTCGGCCGCCTCGTCGGCGCCGCTGCTCTCGGCCTGCGGGTGCCCGCCGGTCCCATCCACCAGTCACTCCCGTCCAGTGCTGTCGGCGCCTCCCCGGCCCCCTTCGATCCCTCTGGCCGCCGCCGTACAAGTCCATTGTCGCCGTACAGGGTCAACCCTGCGTCGAATCCGCTTCCGCTTCGACACCGGCGTCGGCGCCGTCCTCGGCTCCCGCACTGGGCCGGTCGACCAACTCGACCTGGTCGGCCGCGTTGCACCAGCGGCAGCGCACCGACTCCACGGTCTCGCTGAGCACCTCGGTCTCCTCGACCTTCGCCTCACCGGCGAGGTCCAGGTGGACGTACTCGACGACCTTGGTCGAACGCGTGACATCGAACCGGGTCAGGTTGCCGCACAGCGTGCAGCGCCACCGGGTCGTCGCGGTCGGCAGGGGAACCGGCATCGGGCGGACACCTCTTTCGGGACTTTCGGGTCGGCACGTGGCGTACGCGCGCGTTCCGGTTACCCTACGGCCTCCACGGCGGGCGGCGCTGCGGCGAGGCGCCCCCTGACCGATACGCCCGGTCCGTCATGATCGGTACATGGTCATCCCGGTCTACGACAAGAACCCGGTCCGCCGCACTCCCGTGGTGACGTACGCCCTGATCGCCCTGTGCACGGTGGTGTTCCTGCTCGGTCCGATCTCGGGGTTCAACCCCTCCTACGGCACGGGTGACCAGCTCCAGTGCGCCCAGGCGGTCTATTTCGACCGCTGGGGAGTCATCCCCGCCGAGCTGTTCCACGGCCAGCTGCCGCTGGACCGGCTGGGACTCCCCGCCGGCTGCCCGACCCCGCACGCGTTCACCAAAACGGCCTTCCCGTCGGTGCTCACCGCGATGTTCGTCCATGGAAGTTGGCTGCATCTGATCGGCAACATGCTGTTTTTGTACGTCTTCGGCGACAACGTCGAAAGCCGCATGGGCCGCTTCCGGTATCTGCTGTTCTTCCTGGCCGCCGGATACCTCGCCACGTACGGCTTCGCGCTCGCCGGCGCCGACTCGACGCAGAGCCTGATCGGCGCCTCCGGCGCGATCTCCGGGACGCTCGGCGCGTACCTCTACCTCTACCCCAGGGCACGGGTGACGAGCCTGTTCCCGTTCCTCTTCTTCCTCCCGCTGCGCTTCCCGGCCTGGATGGTCCTCGGCTTCTGGTTCGCGCTGCAGTGGCTGGCCGCCCAGACCAGCCAGTCGGGGCCCGGGGTCGCCTATCTGGCCCACGTGGTGGGCTTCGTCTTCGGCTTCCTGGCCGCCTGGGTGTGCTTCCGCCGAAGCCCTAAGCTGGAGACCGCAGCCAGGGCGACCCAAGGAGACCTACAGCCGTGATCACCGCGATCGTGCTCATCAAGACCAGCGTCGACCGGATCCCGGAGATCGCCGAGGCGATCGCCGCCCTGGACAGCGTCAGCGAGGTCTACTCGGTCACCGGGACGTACGACCTGGTCGCCATGGTCCGGGTCTCCCGGCACGACGACCTCGCGGACGTCATCCCGGGCCGGATCAGCAAGATCCCCGGCGTCGAGGCCACCGACACGCATGTCGCGTTCCGCACGTACTCGCAGCACGACCTGGAAGCGGCCTTCGCGATCGGCCTCGAAGGCTGACGCGTCCGGCCGCTTCCCGGCGCAGCCGGCCGCTCAGTCGCGGGCGGGCACGCAGCGGCCGTCCTCGGTGCGGTAGTTCCACTGGGCGCCGTCCCTCACGAGTTCCGTGACGGCGCCCAGGAAGCGGTCCACGTGCTCGTCGGGCGTGCCCGCCCCGAAGCTCACGCGGATCGCGTTGAGCGACTTCTCCCCCGGCTCGGTCTCCGGGGATCCGCACTCGCCCGGCTCGGTCGGCTCGCTGCCCAGCAGGGTGCGGACCAGCGGGTGGGCGCAGAAGAGGCCGTCGCGCACCCCGATGCCGTACTCGGCGGACAGCGCGGCGGCGAAGTGCGAGCTGTTCCAGCCGTCCACGACGAACGAGATGACGCCGACCCGGGGCGCGTCGTCGCCGAACAGCGACAGCACCCTGACCTGCGGCACCTCTGCCAGTCCCGCGCGGACCCGGGTGACCAGGCCCTGCTCCCGCTCCACGAGCGAGTCGAAGCCCGCCTCGGTCAGCGCCCGGCAGGCCGAGGCGATCGAGTACACGCCGATGACGTTCGGCGATCCGGCCTCGTGCCGGGCCGCGGTGGTGTGCCACTCGACGTCCACCCCGCCGTCGGCGCGCCGCGCGACCTTGCGGCTCGCGCCGCCGCCCGCCAGGTACGGCTCGGCCTCCTGCAGCCAGTCCGCCCGGCCGGCCAGCACGCCGGAGCCGAACGGTGCGTAGAGCTTGTGCCCGGAGAACGCCACCCAGTCCACGTCCAGCTCCGCGATGTCCACCGGGTGGTGCGGGGCGAGCTGCGCGGCGTCCAGCACGATGCGGGCACCGTGCGCGTGCGCCGCGTCGGCCAGCTCGCGGACCGGCCACAGCTCACCGGTGACGTTCGAGGCGCCGGTCACGCACACCAGCGCGGGCGCATCGGGGTCGCGCCGCGCGAGCGACGACTCCAGCGAGGCGACGGCCTGCTCCGGGGTGCGGGGCGCGGTCAGGTAGGTGACCCGCGCGTCCCGCCACGGCAGCAGCGACGCGTGGTGCTCGGTCTCGAAGACGAAGACCTGGGTGCCGGCCGGGAGCACCGAGGCCAGCAGGTTCAGCGAGTCGGTGGTCGAGCGGGTGAAGACCACCTGGTCGCCCTCCCGGCAGCCCAGGAAGTCGGCCACCGTCGCCCGGCTCTGCTCGAACAGGTCGGTGGAGAGCTGCGACAGGTACCCGGCCCCGCGGTGCACGCTGCCGTAGTAGGGCGCGTACGCGGCGACGTCGTCCCAGACCCGCTGCAGGGCGGGCGCGCTGGCCGCGTAGTCCAGGGCGGCGTAGGTGACCTCGCCGCCGGTCACCAGCGGGACCCGGACGTCACGGCCGAGCACCTCGAGGGGAGCGGTGGCCACGGAACCGGGGGTGCAGGTGGAAACGGGGTGCACGGACATGACGGAGCTCCTCAGGGACCTGGACCCCGGAAGCATCGCGAAGGGGCCCGCGCTTGCCGTAGACACCTCGCCTACGGCCCGGTCATCACCTGGGGCACCCCGCCACGGACGGAGGGTTGCCGGACAGCAAGCCAGGGCCAAATCGCTGTCACTCGTGACCTGACGAGAAGTATGCCAGCTGTCCTGCCGACGGCAAGCGGCATTCCGCGATGCGGACGGTCCTCCGGACGGGCCGGAGGGAAGCGCGCCGTCAGGACGAGCAGGCCTCGTCCCGGTCCGGGAGCGGGGAAGCCCGCCGTCAGGACGGGCAGGCACCGTCCCGGTCCGGGGGCGCGGAGACCCCCGGACCGGGGAGCGGGAGGCGACCCGGCGAGCGGGTGCTCGGAGCCTGCCCAGCGGAGCGGGGAGCGGGGAGTGACCCACCGGACGGGCGCTGGGGGCCTGTCCGGCGGAGCGGGGAGTGACCCACCGGACGGGTGCTGGGGCCTGTCCGGCGGGCCGTGGGCGGTCCAGGCGCCGTCTGCTGCAGGGGTTCTCCCCGGCCGAAGGCGGGGGAAGCCTCGGCGGGGCTCCCTCCGGCCGAAGGCCGGGAAAGAACCCTTCATGATCCGCCGGAAGGGCGTTACGCGTTGCTCGCCGCTACCCAGCGTTCCAGTGCGATTCTGGCCGCGCCCGAGTCGATGGCCTCGGCGGCGCGGTTGATGCCCTCGGCGATCTGGACCTCCAGGGTGGCGGATCCGGGGTCGAGGGCGACCAGGGCGGCGGCCGAGTTGAGGAGGACCGCGTCGCGGACCGGGCCGCGCTCGCCCGCCAGCAGCCGGCGGGCCACCTCGGCGTTGTAGGCGGCGTCGGCGCCGCGCAGGGCCTCGACGGGGACCAGCGGGATCCCGACGTCACGGGGGTCGAAGGCGACCTGGTCGACCTTGCCGTCCCGGACCACCCACACCTGGGAGGTCGCGGTGGTGGTCAGCTCGTCCAGCCCGTCGTCGCCGCGGAAGACCAGCGCGGAGGAGCCCCGCTCGGCCAGCACACCGGCCATGATCGGCGCCATCCGGGCGTCGGCGACCCCGGTGGCCTGGGCGCGTACCCGGGCCGGGTTGGTGAGCGGGCCGAGGAAGTTGAACGTGGTCTGGGCGCCGAGCTCCCTGCGGGCCTTCGCCGCGTACCGCAGCGCCGGGTGGAACTTCACCGCGAAGCAGAACGTGATGCCCGCCTCCTCGGCGACCTCCACGACCCGCTTCGGGGTGAGCTCCAGATTGACCCCGAGCCGCTCCAGCACGTCCGACGAGCCGCTCTGCGACGACGCGGCGCGGTTGCCGTGCTTGACGACCTTGGCGCCGGTGCCCGCCACGACGATCGCCGACATGGTGGAGATGTTCACCGTCCTGGCGAGGTCGCCGCCGGTGCCGACGATGTCCACCGTCCGGCCCGGCACCTCGATGAGGTTGGCGTGCGCGTACATCGCCCGGACCAGGCCCGACATCTCGTCGACGGTCTCGCCCTTGGAGCGCAGCGCGATGGCGAAGCCGGCGATCTGGACGTCGGTCGCCTCGCCGGTCATGATCTGGTCCATCGCCCAGGCGGTGTCGTCGGCCGTCAGGTCATGGCCGCGCAGCAGCTGGTTCAGTACGCCCGGCCATGAGGGGTTCGCCGAGCTGTCGCCGCCTGCCGGGGTCACAACGCTCATGGTCCACACTCCTGGTGGTCGGGTCGATACTGCGGGCCCAGCCTATCGGTGGCCGGGCACGGCGAAGGGCCCCGTCCATGTCATGGACGGGGCCCTTCGAGGTTGCCGTCAGCCGGCGTGAGGGATCAGCGGGCGATCAGTGGTGGCCGTGGCCACTGGTGATCTCCGCGTGCTCCTCGGGGGTCGGCTTGGGGATCTGGCTGGCCTCGCCGTAGAAGCCGTGCGACAGCTTGGTGCGCAGCTTCGTGATCGGGCCGATCTTGCGTTCCACGCCGTTCTCGTCGACCTCGGGGCCGGTTTCGAGCGGCTTCGGCTGGTCGTGCGCGGTGAGCGTGTGCAGCGCCTCCGCGGAGAGCTGCTCGTGCACCTCGATGAACTCACCGTGCGGCAGCCGCTTGATCAGGCCGGTCTCGCGACCGTGCAGGACCTTGTCGCGGTCGCGGCGCTGGAGGCCGAGGCAGATCCGCTTCGTCGCGACGAACACGAGCACCGGGAGCACGAAGAACCCGATGCGCACGACCCAGGTGATCTGGTTGAGCGACAGGTGGAAGTGCGTCGCCCAGAGGTCGTTGCCGCCACCGACGAGCAGGATGCCGTACCAGCTCAGCCAGGCCGCACCGAAGCCGGTGCGGACCGGGTGGTTGCGCGGCCGGTCCAGCAGGTGGTGCTCCCGCTTGTCCCCGGTGACCCAGGACTCGACGAACGGGTAGACCGCGATCGCGACGAGTACCAGCGGGAAGATCATCAGCGGGATGAACACACCCAGGGACAAGGTGTGGCCCCAGGCGTTGATCTCCCAGCCCGGCATGACACGGATCAGGCCCTCGGAGAAGCCCATGTACCAGTCGGGCTGGGCGCCGGTGGACACCTGGTCCGGCCGGTAGGGGCCCATCGCCCAGATCGGGTTGATCGACGCGATCGAGGCGACCGCGGCGATGACACCGAAGACCAGGAAGAAGAAGCCGCCCGCCTTCGCCATGTACACCGGCAGCAGCGGCATGCCGACGACGTTCTTCTCCGTCTTGCCGGCACCCGGGAACTGGGTGTGCTTGTGGTAGAAGACCAGGATCAGGTGGGCCACCAGCAGACCGGCCATGATGCCCGGCAGCAGCAGGATGTGCACCGAGTAGAAGCGCGGTACGAAGTCGGTGCCGGGGAACTGCCCGCCGAACATGAAGAACGACAGGTACGTGCCCACGACCGGCATGGACAGCACCGCGCCGTCCATGAACCGGACACCGGTGCCCGACAGCAGGTCGTCCGGCAGTGAGTAACCGGTGAACCCGGTGAACATGCCGAGGACCAGCAGCAGGAAGCCGAAGACCCAGTTGACCTCGCGGGGCTTGCGGAACGCGCCCGTGAAGAACACGCGCATCATGTGCACGAGCATCGCGGCCACGAAGATCAGCGCGGCCCAGTGGTGGATCTGGCGGACCAGCAGGCCGCCGCGCACCTCGAAGCTGATGTGCATCGTCGACGCGAACGCGTCGGACATGCGCTGGCCCTGCAGCGGAGCGTAGGGGCCGTCGTAGACGACCTCGGCCATGCTGGGGTGGAAGAACAGCGTCAGATACACACCCGTGAGGATGAGGATGATGAAGCTGTAGAGGCAGATCTCACCGAGCATGAAGGACCAGTGGTCCGGGAAGATCTTGCGCATGTTGGCCTTGGCCAGGCCGTAGATGCCGAGACGGCCATCCGCCCAGTCGGCGACCCGCTCGCCGGCCGGGGCTTTGCCCCGGCGCTGCGGGTTTTCAGCGGTGGTACTCATCCGCGCTCCCAGAAGCTCGGGCCGACGGGCTCCGTGAAGTCGCCGAGGGCGATGAGGTTGCCCTCCTCGTTCACGCTGATCCGCAGCTGCGGAAGGGCGTGACCGGCAGGGCCGAAGATGACCCGGGCGCCGTCGGACAGGTCGAACGTCGACTGGTGGCACGGGCAGAGGACGTGGTGCGTCTGCTGCTCGTAGAGGCTGATCGGGCAGCCGACGTGGGTGCAGATCTTGGAGAACGCGACGATGCCCTCATGGGCCCAGTCACGCTCCCGCTTGTCCTTGATGTCGTTCGGCTCGAGCCGGATGATCATCAGGGCGGCCTTGGCGATCTCCTGCTGGAACCGCTCCTGGTTCTCCTCCAGGCCCTCGGGCATGGCGAAGGTGAGCGATCCGACGGGAACGTCCTCGGGCCGGAGCGGCTTGTTGGTGTTCTGGTTGATCAGCACCTTGCCCTTGGACCACAGGGTGTGCCGGAGCTTGTCGCCCGGCAGCGGTCCCAGGTCACGAAGGAGCACGACACCGGAGAGCGGCACCAGGGCCAGCGCGCCGAACATCGTGTTGCGGATCAGCTTCCGGCGGCCGAAGCCGCTCTCCTTCGCGCCCTGCGCGAAGTCGGCCAGCACCTGGGCCTTGACCTCGGGCTCGGCCGAAATCGGGTGACGCTCGGCGGCGTGCTCCTCGTCGGACATCAGCGTGCGGGCCCAGTGGACCGCGCCGGCGCCGATGCAGAAGAGGGCAAGACCCAGCGTCAGCCCGAGCGAGAAGTTCAGCGCACTGACGTGGCCGAACGGGAAGACGTAGATGATCTTGTCGACGGGGAAGACCACGAAACAGGCGATGAAGCCGATCGTGGACAGCATCGACAGGAGGAAGAGGAACGCGATGGTGCGTTCCGAGCTCTTCGCGGCACGCTCGTCGATGTCCTGACGGCGGTGCTCGTGGGGCGGAAGGCCGGGGTCGGCGAACTCGTGGTGTCCGCGGACTGCCGGCTCGTCGCCCCCGTGAGCGTGTGACGGCTCACTCGGCAGGTTCTCTTCTGACTCTGACATGTCCTGACTCATGACTTCTTGGCCTTCGTGGTCCGGGCCGCAACCCAGATGGCGACAGCGATCATGGCTCCGAGGCCGAAGACCCAGGCGAACAGACCCTCCGAAACCGGTCCGATGCCTCCGAGCTCAAGGCCGCCGGGGCTGGGGGTCTGCTCGCCGTTCACGGCGTCGAGGTACGCGATGATGTCGGCCTTCGCGTCCTCCGGCATCGTGGTGTCGGGGAAGGACGGCATGCTCTGCGGGCCGCTCTGCATGGCCTCGTAGATGTGCTTGGGGTCCACGTCCTCCAGGCTGGGCGCGTACTTGCCGTTGGTCAACGCACCGCCCTTGCCCGTGAAGTTGTGGCACTGCGCGCAGTTCGTGCGGAACAGCTCCCCGCCCCTGGCGGCGTCAGCGCCGTCCGGGCTGTACTGCTCCTTGGTGGGCACCGAGGGACCCGGGCCCAGCGAAGCGATGTACGCGGCGAGCTGGTCGATCTGAGCCTGCGTGTAGATGTTCTTCTTCTTCGGGATCTGCGATCCCGGCTGCTGGGCCGGCATGCGGCCGGTGCCCACCTGGAAGTCGACGGCTGCGGCGCCGACGCCCACCAGGCTCGGGCCGTCGTTCTTACTTCCCTGGCCGGACGTGCCGTGGCAGCTGGAGCAGCCGACGGCGTACAGCTTCTTGCCCTCTTCGATCGCGAGGGACTGGGCTGTGTCGTCAGCCTGCGCCTTCTGCGCCGGCGCGAACGCGGCGTACAGCCCCCGGTGGCCGCGAGCGCGAGAAGTAGGACGACAAGCGCCGCCAGCGGATGGCGCCGTCGTGCGGAGAGCTTTTTCACGGATTACCCCGGTCAGGATCTGTGTCGATGCTTCTGTCTGTGTCTGTCTGAACGTCGTTCCGGCCCGTGGCCGGCCCGCCGGTTACTTGATCAGGTAGATCGTGGCGAAGAGGCCGATCCAGACGACATCGACGAAGTGCCAGTAGTAGGACACGACGATGGCCGCCGTGGCCTGCTCGTGAGTGAACCTCTTGGCCGCGTACGTTCTGCCGAGGACCAGCAGGAACGCGATCAGACCACCTGTCACGTGCATCCCGTGGAAGCCGGTCGTGAGGTAGAACACCGATCCGTACGGGTCGGACGACAGCGAGAGGCCGTCGTTCTTGACCAGTTCGGTGTACTCGAAGATCTGGCCACCGATGAAGATCGCGCCCATCACGAACGTGAGCATGAACCACGCGCGGAGCTTCTTCACGTCGCCGCGCTCGGCGGCGAACACGCCGAGCTGGCAGGTGAGGGAGGAGAGCACGAGGATCGTCGTGTTCGTCGCCGAGAACGGAACGTTCAACGCCGACGCGTGTTCCTTCCAGAACTCGGCACCCGTCACCGAGCGAAGGGTGAAGTACATCGCGAAGAGGGCCGCGAAGAACATCAGCTCGGAACTCAGCCAGATGATGGTTCCGACGCTGGTGAGGTTCGGCCGGTTGACCGACGGGTGCGCGTGCCCGGTATCTACTGCTGTTGCTGTCGCCACGTCCGACATTATGTCGGTCCCTTATCTCGCGCTCACTCCGGGGGGTGCCATTCGGTGTGTCCGGCCCCGCAGGAGACCCGCGTGGCCTACCGAAGCCGTCCCCCGAAGGAGGGATGACGGAGCATCGGACGGATCTTGTCCTGGCCCGAAGGCTCCTCGCGGAGCTCTTCACGGGAGTAGCATCCGAGCCACTTGACGACGGACTCGACGACGATTCCTCGACGATCAGGAGGCACGATGCGGGCGACTGCCACGGTGCTGGTCTACAGCGACGACGCGAACACCCGGGAGCAGGTCCGGCTCGCCGTCGGGCGCAGGCCGGCGCCCGACCTGCCGCCGGTCGAATTCCTGGAGTGCGCGACACTGCCGGCCGTCCTCACGGAGTTGGAACGGGGCGGTATCGACGCCTGCGTCTTCGACGGTGAGACGGCTCCCGCGGGAGGCATGGGCGTGTGCCGGCAGGTGAAGGACGAGATCTTCCAGGCACCGCCGGTACTGGTGCTGATCGGCCGGCCGCAGGACGCGTGGCTGGCCACCTGGAGCCGGGCCGAGGCGGCGGTGACGCACCCCGTCGACCCGGTGGCGCTCACGCAGGCCCTGGCGGGGCTGCTGCGCAAGCGCCTCGCGGTGACCGCGCCGGCCTAGCCGGCGCGGCAGCCACGGCCCGGGGCGGCTAGACCTCGGGGCGGAGCCTGGCCGGGGCGGCGGTGTTGTTCTGCACCGCCGCCGCCTTGCCCGCGCTGCCCAGCGCGCTGCCCTTCTTCCAGTCGGACCAGTTCAGGTTCCAGTCGCCGAACCCGTTGTCGAACGGAGTCATCGTCGAGCCCGCGCTGTTGACGACCTGGACGACGTCGCCCATGCGCACCTGGTCGAAGAACCAGTGCGCGTTCTCGGTGCTCATCCCGGTGCAGCCGTGGCTGACGTTGTCGACCCCCTGCGAGCCCTCCGACCAGGGCGCGGCGTGCACGTACTCGCCGCTCCAAGTCACCCGGGTGGCCCAGTACACGGGGAGGTCGTAGCCCTCGGAGCTGCCGGCGGCTATGCCGATGCTCTCGCTCTGCATCCGGACGAAGCTCTCCTTGCCCAGGACGACCTTGACGCCGTTGCGCGTGGAGAAGCCGGGCTTTCCGGTGGTCACGGGTATGGTGCGGACGACGCTGCCGTTGCGCTTGAACGTCATCTCGTGGGAGCCCGCGTCCGTTATCGCCTCGACCCGGTCACCGGTCGTGAGCGACAGCGCCTTGGAGGATCCGCCGTAGAGGCTGTCCTTGATGTGGACGCCGTCGAGGGTGCTGCGCACCTCGATCTTCGCGTTCGCGGGCCAGAAGGTCTCCGGCCGGTAGTGCAGCGTGCGGTCGTCCACCCAGTACCAGGAGCCGACGGCGGCCTCCGGACTGGCGGTGACCTGCAGGTTCTGTTCGACCTTGGCGCGTGCCGCGGGGTCCTTGACGGGCACCGTCAGCATGGCGGTGACGGGCTGTCCGACACCGTAGGTGCCGGCGTCGGGGCCGAAGGTGACCCGCAGCAGGTTGTCGGCGGCCGTCGTGTCGAATCCGACGGTCTCCCGGCCGGGCCGCCCCGCGCCGTCCTCGGTGCTCACCCGGACCGTGTAGTGGGCTCCTGCGGCCAGTGGAGCGGTGCTGTGCCAACGTATGCCGTCCGGGGAGAGTTCGCCCCTGACGTAGCGTCCTGCGGCGTCCGTGGCCGTGACGTCGGTGATCCGGTCGTCGTTCTTGGCGGTGATCTCCAGGGGCTTGTTCGGGTCCACCTTGCCGCCGTCGGCGAGGCTGTACGAAACCTCGCCCGCCGCGTCGTAGGGAGAGGCGGCCAGCGGATCCCCGCCGTCACCGCCGCATGAGGTCAGCCCCACCGCGAGAGGGGCTACGAGAAGCGCGTATCGCATCGCCGTCCGGCGTGTCGAGAAGTGACTCATGGTCACAAGGTATGAAGATTCGCCCGGATCGGCGCGTTGAGCGCATGCGAACGGGCTGGGCCCGGACACCGTGCGGTGTCCGGGCCCAGCCCGTGCTGCGTCGCGGCGGTCGTCCGCCGGTCCTACTGCGTCTGGTCCTCACCGCGGTAGTACTCGAACACCCAGCCGTACAGGCCGATGAGGAGCATCGGGGCGGAGAAGTACAGCAGCCACCAGCCGAAGATCACACCGAGGAACGCCAGCGCGCCGCCGATGGCGAGCGAGAGCGGCTGCCAGCTGTGCGGGCTGAAGAAGCCCACCTCGCCGGCGTCGTCCGCGACGTCCGCGTTCTCGTTGTCCTGGGCTCCGGTGTCCGCCCGGCGGGCGGTGAAGGCCAGGTAGAACCCGATCATCACGCTGAGGCCGAAGGCCAGGAACAGCGCGGTGGTGCCCGCGGGCTCCTTGGACCAGTAGCCGTAGACGATGGCCGAGGCGAGGATGAAGACCGCCAGGCCGAGGAACATCTTTCCTTGGACCCTCACAGCTGCTTCCCCTTCTCCTCGTGCTCCTCGCCGCCGGCGACGAGGGCGCCGCGCTCAGGGTCGAGGTTCTGCTCGAGCTCCATCGCGGAGATCTCCGGGTGGTGCAGGTCGAACGCCGGCGACTCGGACCGGATACGCGGCAGCGTGAGGAAATTGTGCCGCGGCGGCGGGCAGGAGGTCGCCCATTCGAGGGAACGGCCGTAGCCCCACGGGTCGTCGACCTCGACCTTCTTGCCGTACTTCGCGGTCTTCCACACGTTGTAGAAGAACGGCAGCATCGACAGGCCGAGCAGGAACGAACTGATGGTGGAGATGGTGTTCAGGGTGGTGAACCCGTCGGCCGCCAGATAGTCCGCGTAACGGCGCGGCATGCCCTCGACGCCCAGCCAGTGCTGGATCAGGAACGTGCCGTGGAAGCCGAAGAACAGCGTCCAGAAGGTGATCTTGCCGAGCCGCTCGTCCAGCATCTTGCCGGTGAACTTCGGCCACCAGAAGTGGAAGCCGGAGAACATCGCGAAGACCACGGTCCCGAAGATCACGTAGTGGAAGTGCGCCACCACGAAGTACGAGTCCGAGACGTGGAAGTCCAGCGGCGGCGCCGCCAGGATCACACCGGTCAGACCACCGAACGCGAAGGTGATCAGGAAGCCGACGGCCCACAGCATCGGGGTCTCGAAACTCAGTGACCCCTTCCACATCGTGCCGATCCAGTTGAAGAACTTCACACCGGTCGGGACGGCGATGAGGAACGTCATGAACGAGAAGAACGGCAGCAGCACACCGCCGGTGACGTACATGTGGTGCGCCCAGACGGTGACCGACAGACCGGCGATGGAGATGGTCGCGCCGATCAGGCCGACGTAGCCGAACATCGGCTTGCGGCTGAACACCGGGATCACTTCGCTGATGATGCCGAAGAACGGCAACGCGATGATGTACACCTCTGGATGCCCGAAGAACCAGAACAGGTGTTGCCATAGCAACGCCCCGCCGTTCGCGGCATCGAAGACGTGCGCCCCGAACTTCCGGTCGGCCTCCAGGGCGAAGAGCGCGGCGGCGAGCACCGGGAAGGCCAGCAGGACCAGCACACCGGTCAGCAGGACGTTCCAGACGAAGATCGGCATGCGGAACATCGTCATGCCGGGTGCGCGCATGCAGATGATCGTGGTGATGAAGTTGACCGAACCGAGGATCGTGCCGAAGCCGGAGAAGGCCAGACCCATGATCCACATGTCGGCGCCGACGCCCGGCGACCGGACGGCGTCCGACAGCGGGGAGTACGCGAACCAGCCGAAGTCGGCCGCGCCCGCCGGCGTCAGGAAGCCGGCCACCGCGATCAGCGAGCCGAACAGGTACAGCCAGTAGGCGAACATGTTCAGCCGCGGGAACGCCACGTCGGGCGCGCCGATCTGCAGCGGCATGATCCAGTTCGCGAAGCCCGCGAAGAGCGGCGTCGCGAACATCAGCAGCATCACGGTGCCGTGCATCGTGAACGCCTGGTTGAACTGCTCGTTCGACATGATCTGGGTGCCCGGGCGGGCCAGTTCGGCGCGCATGAGCAGCGCCATGATGCCGCCGAGGATGAAGAAGAAGAACGAGGTGATCAGGTACATCGTCCCGATCGTCTTGTGGTCGGTGGTGGTGAGCCACTTGATGACCACGGCGCCGGGCTGTGCCCGCTTCACCGGCAACTCGTCCTCGTACGACTCGCCGATGGCGGCCGCGCCCTGATGGGGTTCGTTGAGAATGCTCATGTGGTCTTGGGCTCCGCATTCTTGGCGTTGCCCGTGGTGGCAATGCCCGCCGGGAGGTAACCGGTCTGGCCCTTCTTCGCCAGATCCTGCAGGTGCTGCTGGTACTGCTCCGGGGTGACGACCTTCACGTTGAAGAGCATCCGGGAGTGGTCCATGCCGCACAGTTCCGCGCACTTGCCCAGGAAGGTGCCCTCCTTGCTCGGAGTCACCTCGAAGACGTTGGTGTGCCCCGGGATGACGTCCATCTTCATGAGGAACGGCACCACCCAGAACGAGTGGATGACGTCGCGCGAGGTGAGGACGAACCGCACCGTCTCGCCCTTCGGCAGCCAGAGCGTCGGACCGGGGTTACCGGTGTCCTGGTTCTTCGAAGCGGGAGTGCCGAAGTCGTAGACGCCCTCGGCACCCACCGGGAACTTCAGCTTGTCGACGGGGATCTGCTCGAGCTCCTTGGGAGCCACCGCAGGGGACGACTTGTTGCCGTCCACGTCCTCGACGTAGTTGAAGGCCCAGCTCCACTGCATGCCGACCACGTTCACCACGTGGTCCGGCTTTTCCGAGGTCGCCAGAATCTTGGATTCGTCACGCGCGGTGAAGTAGAAGAACACCGCGATGATGATGATCGGGACCACGGTGTACAGCGCCTCGATGGGCATGTTGTACCGGGTCTGCGGAGGAACCTCGACCTTCGTCCGGCTTCGCCGGTGGAAGATCACACTCCAGATGATCAAACCCCAGACAAGTACACCGGTCGCCAGCGCGGCGGCCCAGGAGCCCTGCCAGAGCGCCAGGATCCGGGGGGCTTGTTCCGTAGCGGGGCTGGGCATGCCAAGGCGGGGGTATTCACAACCGGTAGCGGTCACAAGGACCAGCGCCGCGGCCAGCGCCTGCGGCAGCTTCCGCCGCACCGGGCGCCGCGACGAGCGGTCGGAGCCGTTGGGACTCACGTAGCGCCTTCCCGAGAGTCTCGCCCACGCGTCCGGGTGCCCGGCCGTCAGCTGGTCGGTCGGCCCTGGCGCGGGCAGGTAGGTGTGGATGTTTATGCGGACCAAACCCTACTGGACGCTATTTGGGGTCGCGCGGGGAGGGGGTCCAACGCGCCGGGGCACTTCCCGAAGGGATGGACCGGCATGCTCCGCATGCCGCCTGACGGCCCGCCGGGCGACAGGCGTAGCGTGCCGGGCGTGTCCTACTTCGATGCGGCTTCGGCCGCTCCCCTGCACCCCGTCGCCCGCCAGGCGCTGGTAGCCGCGCTGGACGAGGGGTGGGCGGACCCGGCCCGCCTGTACCGCGAGGGGCGGCGCGCCCGGCTGCTGTTGGACGCCTCCCGGGAGGCCGCCGCCGAAGCCGTGGGCTGCCGCCCCGACGAACTGGTTTTCACTCCTTCGGGAACCCGCGCCGTTCACACGGCCGTGTCAGGGGCCATGGCGGGGCGGCGGCGGACGGGGCGTCACCTCGTGGTGTCGGCCGTCGAGCACTCGTCGGTCCTCCATGCGGCCGAGGCGTACGAGGCCACCGAGGTCGGGGTGGACCGTACGGGGCGGGTGGACGCCGCCGCGTTCGCCGCGGCGCTGCGGCCGGACACCGCGCTGGCCTGCCTGCAGTCCGCCAACCACGAGGTGGGCACGGTCCAGCCGGTCGCCGAGGCCGCCGGGCTGTGCCGGGCGGCGGGAGTGCCGCTGCTGGTGGACGCGGCGCAGTCGCTGGCCTGGGGGCCGGTGGAGGACGGCTGGTCGCTGCTCACCGCCAGCGCCCACAAATGGGGCGGGCCGCCCGGGGTCGGGCTGCTCGCGGTCCGCAAGGGCACGCGCTTCGCCGCTCAGGGACCCACGGACGAACGGGAGTCGGGGCGCTCCCCCGGCTTCGAGAACCTGCCGGCCATCGTGGCCGCGGCGGCGTCGCTGCGCGCCGTACGGGAGGAGGCCGCGGCCGAGGGGGCGCGGCTGTCGGAGCTGGTCGACCGGATCCGCTCCCGGGTGCCGGTACTCGTCCCCGATGTGGAGGTCGTCGGCCACCCCACGCTGCGGCTCCCGCACCTCGTGACGTTCTCCTGCCTCTACGTCGACGGGGAGGCGCTGCTCGGCGGGCTCGACCGCGCGGGCTTCTCGGTCTCCTCCGGCTCGTCCTGCACCTCCAGCACACTGACCCCGAGCCATGTGCTGCGCGCGATGGGCGTCCTGTCGGAGGGCAACGTCCGGGTGTCGCTGCCGCCGGGCACCCCGGCGGAGGACGTCGAGCGGTTCCTGGGCGTGCTGCCGGAGGTCGTCCGCTCGGTCCGCGACCAGCTCGGCGCCCCGGCATCCCCCGCGGCGGACTCCGCCGCCCGCCCGGCCGATGTCTCCGGCGCCTCCGACGAGCCCGCGCTGACGGTCGACTCGCTCGGCAAGCGCTGCCCGATCCCGGTCATCGAGCTCGCCAAGGTCATCGGCGAGGTGCCGGTGGGCGCGGTGATCTCCGTGCTGTCCGACGACGAGGCGGCGCGGCTGGACATCCCTGCGTGGTGCCAGATGCGGGACCAGGAGTACGTCGGCGAGCGCGCGGCGGAGCGGGGTACGGCGTACCTGGTGCGGCGCAGAACGTGAGGAGGACGGCAGCGTCCCCCGGACTCCGCCGTGGAGTCCGGGGGACGGTGGCGTCGGAGGCCTCGGAGGTCAGGAAAGGTGGATCTTGACCTCGGCGGCGGCCTCGTGGCCGTAGGCCTTGGTGAAGCGGTCCATGAAGTGGCCGCGGCGCAGCTCGTACTCCTGGGTGCCGAGCGTCTCGATGACGAGGGTCGCCAGCATGCAGCCGAGCTGGGCGGAGCGCTCCAGCGACAGGCCCCAGTCCAGGCCCGCCAGGAAGCCGGCGCGGAACGCGTCGCCGACGCCGGTCGGGTCGACCTTCGCCTCTTCCTCGGCGCAGCCGACCTCGATCACCGGCTGGCCGACCCGCTCGATGCGGACGCCCTGCGCGCCGAGGGTGGTGATGCGGGTGCCGACCTTGGCGAGGATCTCTTCGCCGGTCCAGCCCGTCTTCGACTCGATGAGCGCCTTCTCGTACTCATTGGTGAAGAGGTACGTGGCACCGTCCACGAGGAGGCGGATGTCCTCACCGTCCATGCGGGCGAGCTGCTGCGAGGGGTCGGCCGCGAACGGGATGCCGCGGCTGCGGCACTCCTGGGTGTGCCGGATCATCGCCTCGGGGTCGTCCGCGCCGATGAGGACCAGGTCCAGACCGCCCACCCGGTCGGCGATCGGCTGCAGCTCGATCTGCCGGGCCTCGCTCATCGCGCCGGTGTAGAAGGACGCGATCTGGTTGTGGTCGGTGTCCGTGGTGCAGACGAAGCGCGCGGTGTGCAGCACCTCGGAGATGCGGACGGACGCGGTGTCGACGCCGTGCCGGTCCAGCCAGGCGCGGTACTCGGCGAAGTCGGAGCCCGCCGCGCCCACGAGGACCGGCCGGAGGCCGAGCACACCCATGCCGAAGCAGATGTTCGGAGCGACTCCGCCGCGCCGGACGTCGAGGGTGTCGACGAGGAAGGAGAGCGAGACCGTGTGCAGCTGGTCCGCGACCAGCTGGTCCGCGAAGCGGCCGGGGAAGGTCATCAGGTGATCGGTGGCGATGGATCCGGTGACAGCGATACGCACGACTGAATGCTCCTGCGGGGGCGGCGGCGAAGGTCGGCAAGGGCCGGAAGGAGGCCCTGGGCAACACGGAAAAGGCACAGCCATCGTATGGGGTGCTCCGCCGCACGGGGGAACCGGCCGCCGGAGACGGAGAAACTACCCGATAGTAGGGCTTACCCCTTCCTGATCAAGTGCCTAGGGTCGAAGACATGGCTTCTACTTCGTCCCCACTGCCCCCCGTCGTCGAACCTGAATCCCGCTCCGAATCGCTCGCCGAACTGCTCGGCGACTGCCGTCGGATGGCGCCGCACTGGACGGTTCCCGCCCATGCGGCCCCCTCGGCGGCCGCTCCGTCGAGCCTGCACGGAATCACCGTGCCGCTCGCGTCCGCGCACGTCGTGGACGGTATGGCGGAGTACGGCGCCTGATCCCGGCCGGTCGCGGAACCGCGCGGTGGGAACCGCGCGGGCTCCGGCTCCGTCACAGCTGCATCTGACGGTACGGAGCCGAGGGAGCAGCACGGTGAGCACCGAACGCAACGAAGACACGATGGAGCATCCCGTCCCCCGCCGCCGCATCCGGTCACCACTGGCCGTCGCCGCGATGGCCGCGGCGGTCCTGGTGGCTGGCGGCGGCGGGGCCTACTGGGCGACGGCGAACGCGGGCAGCAGCGCCCCCGACAGGAGCGAGAGCAAGCCACCGGCGCCACTGGCGCTGGACGGCGCCAAGAACGGGGTGGCGGCCGGCACGGACAGCGCCGCGGCGGCCCCCGCCGGGGCGCAGTACCAGGTCACGAAGCCGCTGCCGACCGGCCCGAAGGCGGCAGCGGTCTACCGGCCGCACGGCGACGTGACGCAGGCGGCCGTCGAGAAGCTGGCGAAGGCCCTGGACGTGCCCGGCCCCGTCAAGCTGGACCATGATTTCTGGCGGGCGGGCGGCACCCCCGACGGCAGCGGGCCCTTCTTGCAGGTCAACCGGTCGGGCGAGGGCAACTGGTCGTACTCCCGGCTCGGCCCGATCGCCAAGTGCTACCGCACCACGCCGATGAAGCCGGGGGTGCCGAGCGCTCCGAGCGCGGGCGGTCCCAGCGCGGGCGGTCCCGACTCCCCGGTCTGCTCCGGGCCCCCGGTCGCCTCGGCCGACGGCGCCGGCGGGACCTCGACGTCGTCCTCCGGGCCGGCCGGCACGAGTGACAGCGCGGTGTCCGAGGACCGGGCGAAGCAGGCCGCGGCGCCCGCCCTGGCCGCTCTCGGACTGACCGGAGCCACGGTGGACGCGAGCGAGACCGCCGGCGCGGTGCGCATGGTGAACGCCGACCCGGTGGTGGGCGGTCTGCCGACGCACGGCTGGCGCACCACCCTGCGGATCGGCGCGGACGGGCAGCTGAGCGGCGGCTACGGTCTGCTGGCGGCCCTCGACAAGGGCGACCAGTACCCGGTGATCGACGCGGCGCAGGCGCTGAAGCAGCTGGAGACCGCCGGAGCCGGCGGCATGGACCACGGTGTCGGCGGCACCTGCCCGTCGCCGCTCCCGCAGCAGCCGACGGCGCCGAGCGACGACAAGACGCTGCCGCGGTCGATGCCGTGTGTGCCGGGCGGCGAGCAGAAGCTCGAGGTCCGCGGCGCCACGTTCGGGCTGTCGGCGCAGTTCGTCTCGGGCGCGCGGGCGCTGGTGCCGTCCTGGCTGTTCGACGTGGCACAGGCCGGAGTGGTGAAGGCGCACACCGTGGCGCAGCCCGCCGTGGAGGCGCGCTACATCCAGCGGACGGCGCCGGGCACCGGACTGCCGGGCGAGCCGGGCGAGCCGGGCGGTCCGGGTGCGACGACCGCGCCGACGCAGCCCGCCGACCCCGCGAAGCCGGCCGACCCGAACGCGCCGCAGAAGCAGAAGGCCGTCTCGTACACCGTGCGCGGCAACGTCCTGGAGCTGCACTTCTGGGCCGGGGTCTGCTCCACCTACGCGGCGACCGCCGAGGAGTCCGACACGGCGGTGACCGTGCGGATCACGGGGACGCACGACCCGGCCAAGCGGGTGTGCATCATGATCGCGAAGGACACCACCAGGACCGTGCAGCTGGCCAAGCCGCTCGGTGACCGCAAGGTCGTCGACCTGTACGACGGCACCGTCGTGCCGCTGAAGAAGTAGCCTGCCCGACGGTTGACGGAACGACGAAGGCGGCGGTCACCCTCTCGGGTGGCCGCCGCCTTCGCGTGCGATCAGTGCAAGATCAGTGGAACGAGTCGCCACAGGCGCACGAGCCGGTGGCGTTCGGGTTGTCGATCGTGAAGCCCTGCTTCTCGATCGTGTCCACGAAGTCGATGGAGGCGCCGCCCAGGTACGGGGCGCTCATCCGGTCGGTGACGACCTTCACACCGTCGAAGTCCTTCACGACATCGCCGTCGAGCGAACGCTCGTCGAAGAACAGCTGGTAGCGCAGGCCGGAGCAGCCACCGGGCTGAACGGCGACGCGCAGCGCCAGGTCCTCGCGGCCTTCCTGCTCGAGCAAGCCCTTGACCTTGGCCGCGGCGGAATCCGACAGGAGAAGTCCGTCGTTCGCGGTGGTCTCGTCCTGAACCGTCATCTGCTTCACTCCCGGGTTGTTCGGACTGCTGCCACCGACTGGTAACCGATGACCCCCCGGATTCATTCCGGGTCCGATACGTCTTGCCGCCAACAATGCTCGCACACCGGAGGCCGGGAACGGAATGCGTCACATTGACGCGACCCCCATCGTCAATCTGACACGAACGGGCTATCATAGATAACGTCAGGTAGACGAAAAGGCTGTGCTGCACAGAAAGGGCTCCGGGCCCGTGACCACCACAGAACCGCTGGATGTGCTGGATGTTCAGCCCACGCCGCTCGCCCTGCTGCTGCTCGGGCGGGAGTCCGATCCCCGTAGCGAGCGCGGAGTTGACTGCCCCGGCGACCTGCCGGCCGCGTCCGATCCCGACCTGGTCGAGCGCGCCCGCGCCGCCAAGGCGAAGCTCGGGAGCAGGGTCTTCATCCTGGGCCACCACTACCAGCGCGACGAAGTCATCGAGTTCGCCGATGTGACCGGTGACTCCTTCAAACTCGCGCGGGACGCGGCCGCCCGCCCGGAGGCCGAGTACATCGTCTTCTGCGGTGTGCACTTCATGGCCGAGTCCGCGGACATCCTCACGTCCGGCGACCAGGCCGTGATCCTCCCGGACCTGGCGGCCGGCTGCTCGATGGCCGACATGGCCACCGCCGAGCAGGTCGCCGAGTGCTGGGACGTGCTGACCGAGGCGGGCGTGGCCGGGACCACCGTCCCCGTCTCGTACATGAACTCGTCCGCCGACATCAAGGCCTTCACCGGCCGGCACGGCGGCACGATCTGCACGTCCTCGAACGCCGAGCGCGCGCTGGAGTGGGCGTTCTCGCAGGGCGAGAAGGTGCTCTTCCTTCCCGACCAGCACCTGGGGCGCAACACCGCGGTACGCGACCTGGGCCTGTCGCTCGACGACTGCGTCCTCTACAACCCGCACAAGCCGAACGGCGGCCTGACCGTCCAGCAGCTGCGCGACGCCAAGATGATCCTGTGGCGCGGCCACTGCTCCGTGCACGGCCGCTTCTCGATCGACTCGGTCGACGACGTCCGCGCCCGGATCCCCGGGGTCAACGTGCTGGTGCACCCCGAGTGCAAGCACGAGGTCGTCTCCGCCGCCGACTACGTCGGCTCGACGGAGTACATCATCAAGGCGCTGGACGCGGCCCCGGCCGGCTCCGCGTGGGCGATCGGCACCGAGCTGAACCTGGTCCGCCGGCTCGCCAAGGCGCACCCGGACAAGCAGATCGTCTTCCTCGACAAGACCGTCTGCTTCTGCTCGACGATGAACCGCATCGACCTGCCGCACCTGGTGTGGACGCTGGAGTCGCTGGCGGACGGCAAGCTCGTCAACCGCATCCAGGTGGACGAGGAGACCGAGCGGTTCGCCAAGCTCGCCCTGGAGCAGATGCTGGCGCTGCCGTAACCACCGGCTCTGCCGTGGAAACGCTGAACGGGCGGGCCGGGACCCCTGGGGGTTCCGGCCCGCCCGTTCATGAGCGGTACGAGGTGCGAGGTGCGATCGCGCGGCTCAGCCGGGGATGAGCCCGTCGTCGCCGAGCATCTCCCGGACCTCCGTGAGGGAGGCGTCGGGAGACGGCAGGATCAGCTCCGACGGCTCCAGGGAGGCGTCGGGCAGCGGTTCGCCCAGTTCCCGTACGGCGTCGAGCAGGGCTCCCAGGGTCTTGCGGAAGCCTTCCTCGTCACCGGTCTCGATCTGGGCGAGCAGTTCGTCGTCCAGCACGTTGAGGCGGGTGAGATGGCCGTCGGCCACCTTCAGCTGCCCCTCCCCCATGATCCTGACGATCATGACGGCGCCTCCTAGTCGGTTCGGCTACGGCCCGGCGGTGGTCCTGCGTTACTGCTGTCCTGCGTTACTGCTGTCCTGCGTTACTGCTTGTCCATCCGCGGCTTGTCCTCGGGCTGCTTTCCGCCCTCGATGGCCTGCTGCGGAGTGCCGCCGGCCAGTTCGGCCTTCATGCGGGCCAGCTCCAGCTCGACGTCCGTGCCACCGGACAGCCGGTCCAGCTCGGCCTGGATGTCGTCCTTCTGCAGGCCGCTCTGGTCGTCCAGGGCGCCGGACGCCATCAGCTCGTCGAGGGCACCGGCCCGCGCGCGCAGCTGCTCGGTCTTGTCCTCGGCACGCTGGATCGCCATGCCGACGTCGCCCATCTCCTCGGAGATGCCGGAGAACGCCTCGCCGATCTTGGTCTGGGCCTGGGCGGCCGTGTACGTGGCCTTGATGGTCTCCTTCTTGGTGCGGAAGGCGTCCACCTTGGCCTGCAGCCGCTGCGACGCGAGAGTGAGCTTCTCCTCCTCGCCCTGCAACGTCTGGTGCTGCGTCTCCAGGTCCGTGACCTGCTGCTGCAGCGCGGCCCGGCGCGACAGCGCCTCACGGGCCAGATCCTCACGACCCAGCGCCAGCGCCTTGCGGCCCTGGTCCTCGTAGGTCGACGACTTCTTCTGCAGCTCGTTCAGCTGCAGCTCCAGGCGCTTGCGCGAGGTGGCGACATCGGCCACACCCCGACGTACCTTCTGCAGCAGTTCCAGCTGCTTCTGGTACGAGTAGTCAAGCGTCTCGCGCGGGTCCTCGGCCCTGTCCAGGGCCTTGTTGGCCTTCGCGCGGAAAATCAATCCCATCCGCTTCATGACACCGCTCATGGGCCTCGCGCGCCCCCTTCTCGGACTACAGCTCCAGCACCTCTACAGACCCCACAGTACGGGCCCTGGTTCCATTACCGCACTGTTCGGCGATGGATGCGCTCCTCCCTAGGGACGATCACGGTTCGGTGACCTAAGGCCCAAGGAGTAGGTGAAGGCTGGGGTTCCCGCCCCGGGGCACGTAACCTGGAGTCGTGTTCCGACGTCGTTCCCCAGATGAGCAGGCCTCAACCACCACGGTGCTTGAGGACCAGCCCCGCGACCCGCAGGCTCCCAAGGGTCGCCCCACGCCCAAGCGCAACGAGGCCCAGGGCCAGCGCCGCACCCGTGCCGTAGTGCCGACCGACCGCAAGGCCGCCGGCAAGCAGGCACGCGAAGCGCGCCGTGCCGAGATGGCCAAGCAGCGCGAAGCGCTGGCCGGTGGCGACGAGCGCTACCTGCCCGCCCGAGACAAGGGACCGGTGCGCAAGTTCGTCCGGGACTATGTCGACTCGCGCTACCGCGTCGCGGAGTTCTTCCTTCCGCTCGCGGTGGTCATCCTCGTCCTGAGCATGATCCAGAACACTCAGCTGCGGAACCTCTCGCTGCTGCTGTGGATGGTCGTGATCGTCCTGATCCTCGTCGACTCCGTCATCACGACGATCCTGCTGCGCAAGCAGCTGCGCACCCGCTTCCCGGACAAGAACCTGCGCGGTGCGGTGGCGTACGCCCTGATGCGGACGCTCCAGATGCGCCGGCTGCGGCTGCCGAAGCCGATGGTCAAGCGCGGCGTGAAGCTCTGAGCACCGGCAGATCCGGGTTCGAGGGCGGCGCGGCCGGCTGGCTGGGCGGTCTCGGCGGACTGCGCAACGTCGTCCGCCAGGAACTGGTGGCGCGGCAGCTCGACGAGCAGATAACGGCGCGCTTCGCCGTGGGCCGCCGGCTGCGGGTGCTCGACGTCGGCCCCGGCCAGGGCACCCAGGCGCTGCGGCTGGCCCGCGCGGGGCACCAGGTCACCGGCCTGGAGTCCGACCCGGCGATGCTCGACGCGCTGCGGACCGCGCTGGCCGTCGAACCGGAGGGCATACGCGAGCGGGTCGCCCTGATCGCGGGTGACGGCCGGGAGACCGGCCGACACTTCGGCCCCGGCAGCTTCGACCTCGTGCTGTGCCACGGGGTGCTGATGTACATGGCCGAGCCCGACCCGATGCTGGCCGCGCTGGCCCGGGTACTCGCGCCCGGCGGTCTGCTGTCGCTGCTCGTGCGCAACGCCGACGCGCTGGCCATGCGGCCGGGGCTGCTCGGCGACTGGCCCGGAGCGCTCGACGCCTTCGGCAGCGAGACGTACACCAACCGGATCGGCCTCGACGTGCGCGCCGACCGCCGGGAGGCCGTGACCGCGACCCTGAACGGCCTGGGCACCCCGGTGCACACCTGGTACGGGGTCCGGGTCCTCACCGACGCCGCACCGAACGACGCGCCGGTACCGGCGGATCTCGAACCGCTGCTGGCCGCCGAGGAACAGGCCGGGCGAACGGACCCGTACCGCGCGGTGGCGGCCCTGCTGCACCTGTGCGGGGTACGCGCCTAGTCTCGACCGGCCACGGGATCCACTCTTTCCGCCCCTACAAAAGGGACACTTCGGTCATGAGTGGATCCATGACACGCCTTTTGGCCACCCGCCTGGCACGCCCCTGCGCCGCCGTCCTCTGCGCGGCGGCGCTGCTGGTGGGATGCACCTCCGGCTCGGACGAACCGGCCGCCTCCACGACGGGCTCGTCCTCCGCGACGTCCTCCGTCGCCGCACCCACCTCGTCCGACCAGCTGCAGAACGAGTACCAGCGCGTCGTGAGGAACGTGCTCCCGTCCGTCGTCCAGATCACCACGGACTCGGACCTCGGCTCGGGCATCGTCTACGACGACCAGGGCCACATCGTCACCAACGCGCACGTCGTCGGCGACGCCCAGAAGTTCAGCGTCACCCTGGTCACCGGCGGAAACCCGCTGGACGCCGTACTGGTCTCCTCGTACCCGGCGGAGGACCTCGCGGTGATCAAGCTCAGCAGTCCCCCGAAGGACCTGAAGCCCGCGAGGTTCGCCGACTCCGCGAAGGTGGAGGTCGGCCAGATCGTGCTGGCCATGGGCAATCCGCTGGGACTCTCGGGCAGCGTCACCCAGGGCATCGTCTCGGCGGTCGGCAGGACCGTCAGCGAAGGCGGCCAGGGCGACGGCGGTACCGGGGCCACGATCGCGAACCTGGTGCAGACCTCGGCCGCGATCAACCCCGGCAACAGCGGCGGCGCCCTGGTCAACCTCGACAACGAGGTCATCGGCATCCCGACCCTGGCCGCCACCGATCCCCAGATGGGCGCGGGAGCGGCGCCGGGCATCGGCTTCGCGATCCCGGCCTCGACCGTCACCAACATCGCCGGCCAGATCATCAAGGACGGCCGCGTCACCGACTCCGGCCGCGCCGCCCTCGGCATCACCGCCCGCACCGTGATCGGCGACGACCTCCAGCCGTCCGGCGTCGCCGTGGTCTCGGTGACGGGCGGCGGGGCCGCCGCGAAGGCCGGACTCAAGGCGGGCGACGTCATCACCAAGATCGACACGACCGGGATCTCGACGCTGCAGTCCCTCACGGAGGCGCTGGCCGCGCACAAACCGGGCGACAAGGTCCAGGTGACCTACGAACGGGACGGCGCGACGAAGACGGCGGAGGTCACACTGGGCTCGATCTGACGGCGTAGGGGGCGCCGCCAAGGGAGAGCGCCCCTTACGTCACAGCCAGGCCCCGGAATGCCGGGCCGCACAACCCGCACGTGGCGTGAGCCCGTCACCCATTTCCCACCGGGGCGTGGACGCGAGGGGCCGGGATCGCAGGCGTGGGGGTCCGAAATGCTGCCGAGCTATTTGTGGGCCGCCAGGCCCGTAAATAGTCGATTTCGGACCCCCACGCCGGAGAGCCCGCCCCCGACCCCGCACCGGCCGGTACCGAACCCGCAACCCCTACGGAGTTACTCCTCGTTCCCGTGCAGGCTCATCGGGCCGTAGATCTTGGTCTCCCCGTCGAAGAGCACGACCTGGTCCGCACCGCCCTCCACCAGGTCCTTCCAGAGCTCACCGATCCAGGACTCCGCATCCCCCTGCGTCGTGAACTCCTCCGGCTGCACCGCGGGCGCAACCTCGGTGCCGTCGGCCTTCTCGAACCGCCACGTCCACGCCATGTAATTCTCCTCGGTCCTCGGTCCACAGCTGCTGCTGTCCGTCGTGTGCCTGTCCCGCAGGGTAACCGCATGGCGGACCCGGCGAGCCCGCCGTACGCGGACGCGAGACGATCGGGGGGTGGAACTGACACTGCTCGGCACCGGAGGCCCCGAGGGCCTGCCCCTGCCCGACTGCCCCTGCGCCTCCTGTGCGGGCGCCATCGGCGACCGCGACGGGCCGCGCGCCGCGACCGCCGTCCTCGTGGACGGCGTGCTGCTGCTCGACCTCACCCCCGGTCTGGCCTTCGCCGCCGCCCGCTCCGGGCACTCCCTCGGCGGCGTGCGGCAGGCACTGCTGTCCCACCCGCACGACGGGCCCGCCGTGGAGATCCCCGTCGGCCTGCCGGCGCCCGGCCGCGTCCCCGACGGGCAGGAGCTGACGCTCCTCACCGGGCACCGGGTACGCGCCGTCCCCACGGACGCACCCGGCACCGGCTACGAGATCGAGGGGCCGGACGGCATGCGCGCCCTGTACCTGCCACCGGGCTGCGCCCCCGCCGGAGTCCAGGAGGCCGCCGCACCGTACAACGTGGTGCTGTTCGACGCGGTCGACCGGCCCGACGCGCTGGGGCGCCTACGCGCCGCCGGCGCCGTCGGCCCGACCACCGACGTCGTCGCGGTGCACCTCGACCACAGCGCACCGCCCGGCGCCGAGCTGCGGCGCCGGCTCGCCGCGCTGGGCGTGCGTGCCGTCCCCGACGGCACGACGCTGGTGGCCGGCGACTACCACGACGTACCGGACGTGCCCCGCCGCACGCTGGTGCTCGGTGGTGCCCGCTCCGGCAAGTCCGCCGAGGCGGAACGTCGGCTCGCCGCGTTCTCCGACGTCCTGTACGTGGCCACCGGCGGCGCCCGCGAGGGCGATCAGGAGTGGGCGCGCCGCGTCGCGCTGCACCGCGACCGCCGGCCGGGTACGTGGGCGACGCAGGAGACCTGCGACCTGGTGCCGCTGCTCGCCGTGGACGGCCCGCCGCTGCTCATCGACTGCCTCGCGCTGTGGCTGACGTCCGCGATGGACTCCGTCGGCGCCTGGGACGACGAGAAGTGGTCGTCGGGCGGCGAACGCGAACTGCACGCCCGGGTCGCCGGGTTGACGGCGGCGTGGCGAGGGACGCGGCGGACGGTGGTCGCGGTGAGCAATGAGGTGGGCTCGGGGGTGGTTCCGGGGACGGCGTCGGGGCGCCGGTTCAGGGACGAGTTGGGGCGGTTGAACGCCGGTGTTGCGGGCGAGTCGGAGCAGGTGCTTCTTGTGGTGGCGGGTCAGGCGGTTTCGCTGCGCGGCTGATGGGGCTGTGTCCTGGTCGGGGCCGGGCTCTCCGGCAGGGGGGTCCGAAATCGACTATTTACGGTCCCCCAACCTTCGGCCGGGGGTGCCCCCAGCGGCCCACAAATAGCTCGGCAGCATTTCGGACCCCCCTGCCTGCGATCCCGGCCCCTCGCGTCCACGCCCCGGTGGAGGTTGGGTGACGGGCCCGCGCCACGTGCGGATGCCTGCCCTCTCGCGTCCACGCCCCGGTGGAGGTTGGGTGACGGGCCCGCGCCACGTGCGGATGCCTGCCCTCTCGCGTCCACGCCCCGGTGGAGGTTGGGTGACGGGCCCGCGCCACGTGCGGGTTGTACCGGCCCCTCACGTTCAGGCCCCGGTGGTGGTGGGTAGGGGCCCGCGCCACGTGCGGGTTGGAGGTGGGAACTCCGGGCCGCAGCCGGTCTGTCCCGCGCCGACAAGCGGCCCTGCGGCCCGCACCCCACGGCCGGAGGCCGGCCCGCGCCCGCGCGGCCCGTGCCGGCCGGCGCCGGCGGGCGCCCGCTTCCCCTGGCCCGAGGGGGAGCCGGTACTGTGCGGCGAATGAGCGGCCTGAATCTCGATGACTTCGGCTCCCTGGTGGAGCGTCCCGACGCCGGTGTGCGGCGTGACGCGCAAGACCGGTGGCAGCGTCTGGTGAGCCCTCCGGGGGCTCTCGGCAAGCCTGCGGAGCTGGCCGAGTGGCTGTCGGCCGCTCAGGGGCGGGTTCCGGCGCGGCCGATCGCCCGGCCGCGGGTGCTGCTGTTCGCCGGGGACCACGGGGTCGCGAGCCTGGGGGTGTCGGCGCACGAGGCCGGTACCGCGGTGGCGCTGGTCCGGTCGGTGCTGGACGGCGGGGCGCCGGTGAACGTGCTGGCGCGTCAGTTCGGGGCGCAGGTCCGGGTGATCGACATGGGCCTGGACTGCGATCCGGCGGAGCTGCCGGCCGACGTCACCGTGCACCGGGTGCGCCGCGGCTCCGGCCGGGTGGACGTGGAGGACGCGCTCACCGTCGAGGAGGCCGAACTGGCCTTCCGTGCGGGCATGGCCATCGCCGACGAGGAGGCCGACTCCGGGACCGACCTCGTACTGCTCGGTGACATCAGCGTCGGTGGCACCACGGCCGCCGGCATCCTCGTGGCAGCGCTGTGCGGTACGGACGCCTCCGTGGTGACCGGCCGCGGCTCCGGGATCGACGACCTGGCGTGGATGCGCAAGTGCGCGGCGATCCGCGACGGGCTGCGCCGGGCCCGTCCGGTCCTGGGCGACCAGCTCGAACTGCTGGCCGCGAGCGGTGGTGCGGACCTCGCCGCGATGACCGGCTTCCTGCTGCAGGCCGCCGTGCGCAAGCTGCCCGTCGTGCTGGACGGCGTCGTCACCGCCGCCTGCGCCCTGGTCGCGCAGCGCGTGGCGTTCCGGGCTCCCGACTGGTGGCTGG
The DNA here is from genome assembly GCF_023701745.1 of Streptomyces sp. RKAG293. Lineage (NCBI taxonomy): Bacteria > Bacillati > Actinomycetota > Actinomycetes > Kitasatosporales > Streptomycetaceae > Streptomyces > Streptomyces sp. RKAG293. The sequence continues at coordinate 2,866,210 of NZ_JAJOZB010000001.1, forward strand.
CGGGTCAGGCCAGTGGTGAGCCGGGGCAGGCCAAGGCCCTGGACCGGCTCTCCATCGAGCCGCTGCTCGACCACGGCGTACGGCTCGGCCAGGGCACCGGCGCGCTGCTCGCGCTGCCGCTGCTGCAGGCCGCGGCGGCGCTGGCGGCGGAGCTGCCGGACGTGTCGGGCGAGCCGGTGGTGGAACGGGCCCCGGAACCCGTCAGGGAGCCCGTCGCCGTCACGTCGGAGGAGCCGCCCGCGGACCCGCCCCGCGACGCGACCGACACTCCGTAGAGCGCCGTTCCGCCCGCCCCTGCGGGGGGACCTGCGGGGCGTAGCCGGATCCGGCCACCGCCCCTGCGACGAGGATCCGGACATTCCGTCATAAGATCCACAACCATGGGAATGGGCAGCACGACACCGGGTCGCACACCGCAGGACGGGGAGGGCCGTCCGCATGTCTGGGGGCAGCGCTCCGCCGCCTACGCCGTCTGGTATCTGCGGACCGTCGCCTTCCTCAACTTCCTCGGGGCGGTGTGGGTCTCCTTCGGGGCCGACATCCGGCGGCACAACATCGAGGACCTCTTCACCCCGTATCTGCTGACCGCGGGCTTCACCACGGGTGTGTTCGCGCTCTTCTTCGCCATCACGATGCGGCGGCGCAAACGGGCCGCCTGGGTGCTCAATCTCGTACTCAGTTCGTTGTTCCTGCTGGTGCTGGCGTTGACGATGGGCTTCCCCGAGTACCGGGACCACGTCCAGAACTGGATCACCCTGGGGCTGACCGGCTCCTTCGTGGCCGCCCTGCTGGTCGGCCGCCGTGAGTTCCGGGCCAAGGGCGACCGCTCCAATCCGAAGCACGCGATCCTGACCGCCGTCGGCGGCCTCATCGTGGGCTCGCTGATCAGCGCGCTGCTGGTCACCGCGACCAACAGCGAGCACGGCTCGGACTTCGGCGCCAGCTTCCGCTACGCGATCATGCGGATGATCGCGCTCGACCCGAATGACGACAATTACGCGAACATCTCAACGCCCGGGTGGGTGGATGTCGTCATCAACGTCATGAGTGCGTTGCTCTTCCTGCTCGTGCTGTACGTGGCGTTCCGCTCGCCGCGCGGCCGGGCACTGCTCGGCCCGCAGGACGAGGCCAAGCTGCGCGGGCTCCTGGACCGCTACGGCGACCGGGACTCGCTCGGCTACTTCGCGCTGCGCCGCGACAAGAGCGTCATCTGGTCGCCGAGCGAGAAGTCCGCGATCGCGTACCGGGTCGTCGGGGAGGTGTCGCTGGCGTCCGGCGATCCGATCGGCGACCCCGAGGCGTGGCCCGGCGCCATCGACGCCTGGCTCGCCGAGGCCCGTGAGCACGCCTGGGTGCCCGCGGTGATGGGCGCCAGCGAGGAAGCGGGCGTGATCTACGCCCGGCACGGCCTGGACGCCCTGGAGATCGGGGACGAGGCGATCGTCGAGACCGCCGAGTTCACCCTGGACGGCCGCGCCATGCGGACCGTGCGGCAGGCGTACAACCGCGTCAAGCGGACCGGCTACACCGTCCGGATGCGGCGGCACGACGACATCCCCGCGGACGAGATGGACGCGATGCTGGAGCGCGCCGACGCCTGGCGGGACGGGGAGACGGAGCGTGGGTTCTCGATGGCGCTCGGCCGGCTCGGCGACCCCGCCGACGGGCGCTGCGTCATGGTCGAGTGCCATGACGGCGAGGGCGTGCCGCGCGCGCTGCTGAGCTTCGTGCCGTGGGGTCCGCAGGGGCTGTCGCTGGATCTGATGCGCCGCGACCGCGACTCCGAGAACGGGCTGATCGAGTTCATGGTCATCGAGCTGATCCAGCGTGCCGACGAGGTGGGCGTGCGGCAGATCTCGCTGAACTTCGCGATGTTCCGCTCGGTGTTCGAACGCGGCTCGAAGCTGGGCGCCGGGCCGGTGCTGCGGTTCTGGCGCTCCCTGCTGACGTTCTTCTCGCGCTGGTGGCAGATCGAGTCGCTGTACCGGGCCAACGCCAAGTACCGGCCCATCTGGGAGCCGCGCTACCTGCTGTTCGGCAAGAGCAGCGAGCTGCCGCGGATCGGTATCGCCAGTGCCCGTGCCGAGGGCTTCCTCGAAGCGCCGCGGCTGCCGTCCCCGCTGCGCAGACGCGACCGAGAGCGGACCGCTGCCCGGTGAGCCCCTTCAACAAGCGCCTCCGCGACTTCGCCTACGTCGAATGGGGCGGAATCTCCCGAGACGTCTGGTTCGAGCTGCGGACGAAGAAGCTGCGCGCTATCCCGCTGACGCTCTCCGCGTGCCTGTCCATCCTGACCCTCCAGGTGATCCAGCACTCCGGGAGCACCGGCACGGAGTGGGTCAACCGGCTCGGCGGTGTCTACGCGACGCTCCCGTGGTGGAAGGCGCTGCTGCGCACGCCGCTCTCGCTCTTCGTCCCCGACCCGTCCCTGCCGGTGTGGGGGCTGATCGCCCAGGTCGTCTTCATGTTCGGCATCGCCGAGATGACGGTCGGCCGCCGGCACACCCTCGGGATCGGGCTCCTCGCGACGCTCGCCGGCACGTCGTTCGCCCGCTACTCGCTCGCGGTCGGCCCCGACGGCTTCCTCGGGCTCCCGGTCTCCACCCTCGTGGTGCGCGACACCGGCCCGTCGGCGGCGGTCGTCGCCCTCGGCGTGTACGTGGCCTGCCGGTACCGCGCCTGGTGGACGGGGGGCGTGCTGATCCTCGCGATGCTCGTCGAGGTCGTCCTCATCGTGAACCTCGCGGGCTTCGAGCATCTGACGGCGATCGTGGCGACGCTCCTGCTGTGCGCCCTGGAGGGCCACCTCCGGCGGCGCCGGGAGGCGGAGCTGCAACGGGAGTCACCGCGGCAGCCCCCGGGTTAGCCCCCCGGGGTAGCCTCACGCGGTGACCGACTCCGCTGAGCCCTCGAAGGCCGGACCCGCGCCCGCCGCCTCCGTCGCGGACGCGCTCCGCTTCGCCTTCGGCACCCTCACCGCGCTGCCGGTGACCGTCACCCGCTGGGACCGGTCCGCCGCGCGCGGCGGGATGCTGTGCGCGCCGGTCGTCGGTGCGGTGGTGGGCCTGTGCGCCGCCGCGGTCGGCGGACTGCTGCTGCTCCTGGACGCGTCCCCGCTGCTCGCCGCCGTCGCCACCGCGGCCGTGCCCGCCGCCCTGACCCGCGGTCTGCATCTGGACGGCCTGGCCGACACCGCCGACGGGCTCGGCAGCGCCAAGCCCGCCGAGGACGCCCTGCGGATCATGAAGCAGTCGGACATCGGCCCCTTCGGCGTCCTGACGCTGCTCTTCGTCCTCCTCACCCAGGTCGCCTGCCTCGCCGCCCTCTACGCCGACAGCTGGTCCCACGGCGCCGCCGCGGCCGCCGTCTCCGCCGTGGTGGCCCGTACCGCCATGACCCTGGCCTGCCGCGACGGCGTCCCCCCGGCCCGCCCCGACGGCCTGGGCGCCGCCGTGGCCGGAGCCGTCCCGCCGCGCACCCCGGCCCTCGTGATGCCCGCCACCCTCGCGGTCGCGGCGGCGGCCGGCGCCCTCTTCGGCCTCTCCCCCGCCCTCCACTTCGCCCTGGCCGCCCTCCTCGCCCTCACCACGGCCGAACTCCTCCTCCGCCACTGCCGCACCCGCTTCGGCGGCATCACCGGCGACGTCTTCGGCGCCCTGTCGGAAACGGCGGCTACGGCGGTTCTGGTCGTCCTGACCCTGGGCTGACGGCACATCTGACCGGAAACGGTGGTCCGTTCCCTTACCGCACCCCGCAGGATGACTGCGAGTACACGGTTTCGGGGGACGTTACGGGGGACGGACGATGCAGCATCTGGCGTGTCCTGAGGGCCGCTGGGAGGTGGCGACGGCGCTGCCGCACGCCCGGCTGCGGCCGGGGGTGCAGCGGTATCGGGGGTACCGGCTGAACCTGGACCTGCCGCGGCAGCGGCTGGAGGTTCCGGACGGCGCGGTGACGCTGTTGTTCTCCTTCGACCAGGAAGTGCGGGTGACGGAGGCCCTGACGCCGTCGGCCCCCGGCAGCGCCCACCGCTCGATGCTGGTCGGGCTGCGCACCACCGCCGGACTCGGGCGGCACAGCGGCCGGCTGTACGGCCTGGAGGTCATCCTCTCGCCGTGGCAGGCGTATGCGCTGTTCGGGATCCCGATGCACGAGCTGGCCGACACCATCACCGACCCCATCGACCTGCTGGGCCCCCGCTACCGCGATCTCGCCGACGCCCTCGCCTGCGCCCCCGGCTGGGCCCAGCGCTTCGACCTGCTGGACACCGCGTTCCTGCGCTGGTCCGAGGACGCGCTCCCCGTCTCGGACCGCGTCCGGTACGCCTGGCGGGAACTCGCCAGGACCTCCGGCGCCCTGCCCATCGGCGAGCTCGTCGCCGCCACCGGATGGGGCTGGCGGCAGTTGGACACCCGCTTCCGCGCGGAGATCGGACTCACGCCGAAGGGCGCGGCCCGCGTCATGCGGCTGCGCAAGGTGCTGCGGCTGATGGCGGCGGACCTGCCGGTGGCAGGCATCGCCGCCGAGTGCGGGTTCAGCGATCAGGCGCACCTGAACCGCGAGTTCAAGGCGATGATCGGCCGCACCCCCCGCCAGTTCCTGCACGCCCGGGGGCTCGACTTCGCGGGCCCGCCCACCGTGGACCGGGTGGACGGCCAGGTCACCAGCATCATCCTGACCTGACGCCGACCTGCGCCGAACCGTTCCTGGTGCGGGTGCGAATTTCTTCAATACGGCGCGACCGCGGCTCTGCGAGCCTGCCGAGGTGTACGACATCAGAACGGCCCCGTCCGCTCCGGCGGCACTGCGGCGGTACCAGGAACTGCTCGCGGACCAGAACCGATTGCTCGCCGAGCAGAACGTCCTGCTGGAACGTATTCAGGCCTTCACCGCCCTGGCCGCCGCACCGTCACCGACCGAAGTCTCCCGCTGCGACCCACCAGTCCTGCCGCCGACGCTCGTGCAGCGCCACATCCTGCTGCTCCTCGCGGACGGCACCAAGGACAGCGCGATCGCCCGCCGGCTAGGCGTCAGCGAACGATCCGTCCGCCGCCACGTCGGCTCCCTCGCCGAACGGGCCGGAGCCAGCAACAGGTTCACCCTGGCACTGGCCGCAGCCCGCCTCGGCTGGCTACCGGCCTACGACCGGCGAGCCGTCTAGGCCCACTGGGCCCTCTAGTACCAGCCGGTACACACGGTGGTGCCGTTCCATCCGCACGCCCGCATGACGTAACCCGCGTCGTCATACGCCGGTGTGTGGGTGTCGCTGCCCGACTGCTGGGTCGTCATCCCCATCGGACCGGTCCACGTGGACCCGCCGTTGCTCGACCGGTCGACCCACACCTTGTTGCCCACGTCGGAGTTGCTGATCCGCCCCCACGCGCACCGGCTGGACGTGCTGTACCGCAGCTCGATGTACATGCTGCCGTTGTGCACGGCCTTCTTGCTCACCGCGTTGCTCGTACTGCACGCCGCCGGCGCGCTGGGCGCCGCGCTCGCGGCTGGGGCGAGGGTGACGGCACCCGCCACGACGATGGCGGTACTTCCGATTCCTGCGGCGATCCGGCGCTTGAGCGAAGACATCTGCGATTCCCTTCGACTGTCTGCTGGGACCCCCCGATCCCACCAGCCGAAGTCCTCCCGGACGAGGGCGAACAGGACAAGCGTCCTCTTCCGGACACCCGGGAGCCATCAGGCCTCTCCAGGTCCTGGCTGCGGACAATTCCGTCGCACTAGGGGCGCCGAACCTCATCGCCTGCGCCGCTCAGCCGTACTCCTCATCGGCGAACGGGTCCGGCTCACCGGTCCAAGGATCTAGCCCAGCGTCTCGCAGGCGTTTTTCCTCATTCACATGCAGGAATCGCGGATCGGCCCGTCCCCACATAGAGAGGTCTCCCAAAGGACATTCATCGAACTCCGCCCGGAACACGCGAAGTAGAAACTCGGCCATGCCACAGTCGAACACGGTCCACTGTCGATCATCCTGATTCCATACCGTCACCGGCCAACGGTCGGGGTCTGCACCGTCCGTAACCCAGCAGAGCAAGTCGGCACTGGCATCAATCCCCCACGTCACGAGGGACGAAGATGCCGCCACCAGCTCACGGTCACCGGGACGGCGATCCCAGGTTGCGCGGGCGTTGAGCGTCTCAGAAGTCATGCCTTGAAATGCGGCGTCCGAACCAAACGGCTCCGGCGGGATCACTTCCAAGTAATCGTCGATGCCGCCCCCGCCGTACACCTCTATGAACCGCTTGTAGTCCGCAGGAAACGAGAATCCCCAGCCCTGTTCGACCGTAGCCCAGTCCACGACATCGCCCGCACCGGCGTGGGGAGGCATGATCTGCATCAATGCCTCGAAATCTGCCTCGGCCGTCATAGTGTCGCCTCTCCTCAGGATTTCCACCCCGGTCATCCTTGCTGGTCACCCTGCCGCCAGCTCGAACCACATCAGCTTGCCGCACAGCCCGAACGGCTCCTCCCCCAGCGCGTATCCGCCGCACCGGTCCGAGAACAGGTCCAGCAGGAAGAGCCCGCGCCCGCCGTCCGCGTCCGGATCCGGCGCGAGCGCCGCCGGGAGCTCCGGGTTGTTGTCCCGGACCGCCACCCGCAGCCGGTGCGGCTCCCAGTTGAGCCGCAGCGAAGCGGGGCCCTGCGCATAGCGGTACGCGTTCGTCGCCAGCTCGGAGGTCAACAGAGCTGCCGTGTCGACGAGTTCACGTAAGCCGTGCGCCACGAGGATCGCCCGTACGGTCGTCCGGGCGATCCCGGGCGCGCGTGGATCGTGCGGCAGTTGGAGGTAGTACTCCCACGGTTCCGCTTCGCGGCGGGCGGGGTCGGGGCACGACGGTTGCACGGCATACATGTTGCCCTCCGGGCCGGGTTGAGTGGCGTGGGTCACACAGTAGAGCCCAAAGTTAGATGGTTTCTACCGAACACGGTAGATCTGTCGTCCGATGGACCCTCGGGACTCAGAACGGCAGACTTGGCCGTGATCGGAAAGAGGGGCCAATGCCGCCGAGGACAACGCCAACTGCGCGTCAGCAGCGCCTGGGTGCCGAGATGCGCAAGCTTCGGGAGAAGGCGGGGATGTCCGCTCGCGAGGCCGGAGCGCTGCTGGGCGGGGACCAGGCGCGGATCAGCAACATCGAGACCGGCCGGGTGGGGCTCAGCGCGGACCGGGTCAGGACGCTCGCCTGCAACTACGACTGCTCGGACGGCGGGCTCATCGAGGCCCTGACCGGGATGACCGGGGAACGCAAGCGCCAGTGGTGGGAGGAGTACCGGGGCGTTCTGCCGCCCGGCATGCTCGACATCGCCGAACTGGAGCACTACGCGGTCGAATTGCGGACCGCGCAGACCGTGAGCCTGCCCGGCCTGCTGCAGACCGTCGACCATGCGCGGGCCGTCTTCCGCGAGGCGGTGCCCGCCTTGCCGCCGCCGGAGATCGAGCACCGGCTCTCCCACCGGATCAAGCGGCAGGCCGTCCTCTACCGGGACGCCCCGCTCCCCTACACCGCGGTCATCCATGAGGCCGCCCTGCGGATGCAGTTCGGCGGCCGGGCGGCCTCCCGCGAGCAGCTGCAGCACATCCTGGACATGAGCGAGCGCGCCGGCGTCACCGTCATGGCGATCCCCTTCGCCGCCGGAGGCTTCCCCGGCTCCGGCCAGACGATCGCCTACGCGTCGGGCGCCGTCCCCCAGCTGGACACCGTCCTGCTCGACCAGTCACACGGCCCGTCGCTCCTGGACGCCGAGGCCCAGCTGGCGAAGTACCGCGACATTCTGGACCGGCTGGACCGGGTGGCTCTCAAGCCCGGCGAGTCCCGGGACTTCATCCGTGAGATCGCCCAGAGCCTCTGAAAGGCAGGACCCTTGTCCACGTCGGACTGGCAGAAGTCTTCGCACTGTGCCGAGAGCAGCAACTGCATACAGCTCGCCACCGTCGGCCCCCGCGTATCCATACGCGAAAGCACCGAACCCGGGGCGATCGTGACGACCACCCCCGCCCGGCTGCGGGTGTTCCTGGACAGCGTCAAGGCGGGGGCCCTCGACGCGCCGCGCCAGGCGTAGGCTCGACCGCGGCACAGGCGGCGCAGCCCTGGCGTGCCGCCCCGCGGGCGTGGCGGAATACGATGCCAGGGGCGCGGCCGGCCCACCCCTTGGCCGACACCATTCAACGGAACAGGACCACCGTCACCGTGACTGCACTGACACTCAGCACTTCCTCCGGCGCAGCGTTGCGCGCGGATGCCGTCGTCATCGGAGTGACCAAGGGCGCCAAGGGCCCCGAGGTCGCCGCTGGTGCGGAAGCCGTGGACGCGGCGTTCGACGGCAAGCTCGCCGCGACGCTGGAACTCCTCGGCGCCTCGGGCGGCGAGGGCGAGGTGACGAAGCTGCCGGCTCCGTCCGGCGTGAAGTCGGCGGTGGTGCTCGCTGTGGGCCTGGGTGAGACGCCCGCCGACGGTGCCGGCTACGACGCCGAGGCGCTGCGCCGGGCGGCCGGTGCCGCTGCGCGTGCGCTGAGCGGGACGAAGAAGGCGGCGTTCGCGCTGCCGGCGACGGACGCGGCGGGCGTGGAGGCGGTGGCGACGGGCGCACTGCTGGGCGCCTACGCGTACACGGCGTACCGGGTGGACAGCGCCGGCGGCAAGGGTCCGCTGGGCGAGATCGCCCTGGTGGGCGCCAAGCCGCGCGACAAGGCGCACAAGGCCGCGGCCGAGCGGGCGACCGCGGTGGCCGAGGAGGTCAACCGGGCGCGCGACCTGATCAACATGCCGCCGAACGACCTGAACCCGAAGGCGTTCGCGTCCGCGGTCCAGGCCGCGGGCAAGGAGCACGGTCTCAAGGTCGAGGTGCTCGACGAGAAGGCGCTGCTCAAGGGCGGCTTCGGCGGCATCATGGGCGTCGGCCAGGGCTCGGCGACCCCGCCGCGGCTGGTGAAGGTGGCGTACACCCACCCGAAGGCGAAGAAGACCGTCGCGCTGGTCGGCAAGGGCATCACGTACGACTCCGGCGGCATCTCCCTGAAGCCCCCGGGCCACAACGAGACGATGAAGTGCGACATGAGCGGTGCGGCCGCCGTGTTCGCGACCGTCGTGGCCGCCTCCAAGCTGGGCCTGCAGGTCAACGTGACCGGCTGGCTGGCGCTGGCGGAGAACATGCCGGGCGGCAACGCGACGCGCCCCGGCGACGTGCTGAAGATGTACTCGGGCAAGACCGTCGAGGTGCTCAACACCGACGCCGAGGGCCGGCTGGTCCTGGCGGACGCGCTGGCGCGCGCCTCGGAGGAGAACCCGGACGCGATCGTGGACGTGGCGACGCTGACCGGCGCGATGGTGCTGGCGCTCGGTACCCGCACGTTCGCGATCATGTCGAACGACGACGGCTTCCGTACCGTGCTGCACGAGACGGCGACGGAGTCGGGCGAGCAGGCGTGGCCGATGCCGATGCCGCCGGAGCTGCTCAAGGCGATGGACTCCCCGGTCGCGGACATCGCGAACATGGGCGAGCGGGCGGGCGGCGGCCTGGTGGCCGGTCTGTTCCTGCAGGAGTTCGTGGGCGAGGGCATCACCTGGGCGCACCTGGACATCGCGGGCCCGGCGTTCAACGAGGGCGCGCCGTTCGGCTACACCCCCAAGGGCGGCGCCGGCACGGCGGTCCGCACCCTGGTCCGGCTGGTCGAGAAGACCGCCTCGGGCGACGTCCTCTAGACACCCGACGGAACCCCGAGCGGACGCGCTTCCGGCCCCGCGTTTCAGCCGGAATCCAGTGCTCGTTCGTACGAAGGTACGGCCCCGGGCTAGCACGCCCGGGGCCGTACGCGCGACCGGGCAGGTGTTCGCCCTGAGCGAGATTCCAGCGCCCGGAGTGCCCCTTACGGGCCAGTAGCCTCCCGGGATGAGGCTTAAGTCCGTCTCAGACCCCGGCCCGGTGGCCCGTCCGCCGCGAACAAGTGCGAAGATGTTGGTCGGCACGACAGGGCCCAGTTTTCAAAGTTTTCAGACATAGCGGCCGAATTAACAGCCGCCGCCCGGTCACCACAGACCGGCTCCGGCGTACCCATGCATGGAGGACGTGACGTGGCGAACGACGCCAGCACCGTTTTCGACCTAGTGATCCTCGGCGGCGGCAGTGGCGGTTACGCCGCGGCGCTGCGCGCGGCGCAGCTGGGCCTGGACGTCGCCCTGATCGAGAAGAACAAGCTCGGTGGCACGTGTCTGCACAACGGCTGCATCCCCACAAAGGCTCTGCTGCACGCGGGCGAGATCGCCGACCAGGCTCGTGAGAGCGAGCAGTTCGGTGTCAAGACCACCTTCGATGGCATCGACATGGCGGGTGTCCACAAGTACAAGGACGACGTGATCGCGGGCCTGTACAAGGGTCTGCAGGGGCTGGTCGCCAGCCGCAAGATCACTTACGTCACGGGTGAGGGCCGGGTGTCCTCCCCCACCACCGTCGATGTGAACGGCGAGCGCTACACCGGCCGCCACCTCCTGCTGGCGACCGGCTCCGTGCCGAAGTCGCTGCCGGGTCTGAACATCGACGGCGACCGCATCATCTCCTCGGACCACGCGCTGGTCCTGGACCGCGTCCCGAAGTCCGCGATCGTGCTGGGCGGCGGCGTCATCGGCGTCGAGTTCGCCTCCGCGTGGAAGTCCTTCGGCGCGGACATCACGATCATCGAGGGCCTGCCGCACCTGGCCCCGCTCGAGGACGAGAACAGCTCCAAGATCCTGGAGCGCGCGTTCCGCAAGCGCGGCATCAAGTTCAACCTCGGCACCTTCTTCCAGAAGGCCGAGTACACGGCCGACGGTGTGAAGGTGACCCTCGCCGACGGCAAGGAGTTCGAGGCCGAGCTGCTGCTCGTCGCCGTCGGCCGCGGCCCGGTCTCGCAGGGCCTGGGCTACGAGGAGGCCGGTGTCGCGCTCGACCGCGGCTATGTCCTCGTCGACGAGTACATGCAGACCAACGTGCCGACCATCTCGGCCGTCGGCGACCTCGTCCCGACGCTCCAGCTCGCGCACGTCGGCTTCGCCGAGGGCATCCTGGTAGCCGAGCGGCTGGCCGGTCTCAAGGCCGTGCCGATCGACTACGACGGTGTTCCGCGCGTCACGTACTGCCACCCGGAGGTCGCCTCCGTCGGTATCACCGAGGCGAAGGCCAAGGAGCTGTACGGCGCCGACAAGGTCGTCACCCTGAAGTACAACCTCGCGGGCAACGGCAAGAGCAAGATCCTCAAGACCGCGGGCGAGATCAAGCTCGTCCAGGTCAGGGACGGTGCCGTCGTCGGCGTCCACATGGTCGGTGACCGTATGGGCGAGCAGGTCGGCGAAGCCCAGCTGATCTACAACTGGGAAGCGCTGCCGGCCGAGGTCGCCCAGCTCATCCACGCGCACCCGACCCAGAGCGAGGCGCTCGGCGAGGCCCACCTGGCCCTCGCGGGCAAGCCGCTGCACTCGCACGACTAAGCCCCTCACCACGCACCCCATCCGCACAGATCGTTAGGAGCAACCGCAACCATGGCGGTTTCCGTAACCCTTCCGGCGCTCGGCGAGAGCGTGACCGAGGGCACCGTCACCCGTTGGCTCAAGGCCGAGGGTGAACGCGTCGAGGCAGACGAGCCGCTGCTCGAGGTGTCGACCGACAAGGTCGACACCGAGATCCCGTCGCCCGCCTCCGGCATTCTGGCCTCCATCAAGGTGGCCGAGGACGAGACCGTCGAGGTCGGCGCCGAGCTGGCCATCATCGACGACGGCTCGGGCGCGCCCGCCGCCGCCCCGGCCGCTGCCGAGGCTCCGGCCCCGGCTCCCGTCCAGGCCGAGGCCCCCGCCGCGCCGGCTCCGGCCGCCGAGGCCCCCGCGGCCCCGGCCCCGGCCGCCGCTCCTTCGGGTTCCGCCGAGGGCACCCCGGTCCTGCTGCCCGCACTGGGCGAGTCGGTCACCGAGGGCACCGTCACCCGTTGGCTCAAGTCGGTCGGCGAGACCGTCGAGGCCGACGAGCCGCTGCTCGAGGTCTCCACCGACAAGGTCGACACCGAGATCCCGGCCCCGACCGGTGGTGTCCTCCTGGAGATCCTCATCAACGAGGACGAGACCGCCGAGGTCGGCGCCAAGCTCGCCATCATCGGCGCCGCGGGTTCCGCTCCGGCGGCTGCCCCGGCCGCCGCGGCTCCGGCTCCGGCCGCCGCCCCGGCACCGGCTCCCGCCGCTCCGGCCCCCGCCGCGGCACCGGCCGCTCCGGCACCGGCCGCCCCGGCCCCGCAGGCCCAGGCACCGGCTCCGGTCGCGCCCGCCGCCCCGGCTCCGGCACCCGCCGCTCCCGCCCAGGCCCCGGCCGCCGCTCCGGCACCGGCCACCTCGGGTGACGACGGCGCCTACGTGACCCCCCTGGTCCGTAAGCTCGCCACCGAGAACGGCGTGAACCTGTCCTCGGTCAAGGGCACCGGCGTCGGTGGCCGTATCCGCAAGCAGGACGTGCTCGCCGCCGCCGAGGCCGCCAAGGCCGCGGCCACCGCGGCCCCGGCCGCGTCCGCGCCCGCTCCGAAGGCCGCCCTGGTGGCGTCCCCGCTGCGTGGCCAGACGGTCAAGATGACCCGGATGCGCAAGGTCATCGGCGACAACATGATGAAGGCGCTGCACAGCCAGGCGCAGCTCACCAGCGTGGTCGAGGTGGACGTCACCAAGGTCATGCAGATGCGCAACAAGGCCAAGGACGCGTTCGCGCAACGCGAGGGCGTCAAGCTCTCGCCGATGCCGTTCTTCGTCAAGGCCGCGGCCCAGGCGCTGAAGGCCCACCCGGTCGTCAACGCCCGGATCAACGAGGACGAGGGCACCATCACCTACTTCGACTCCGAGAACATCGGTATCGCGGTGGACTCCGAGAAGGGTCTGATGACTCCGGTCATCAAGGGTGCGGGCGACCTCAACATCGCGGGTATCTCCAAGCGGACCGCGGAGCTGGCCGGCAAGGTCCGGGCGAGCAAGATCAGCCCGGACGAGCTGTCCGGCGCCACCTTCACGATCAGCAACACCGGCTCGCGCGGTGCGCTGTTCGACACGGTGATCGTGCCCCCGAACCAGGCCGCCATCCTGGGCATCGGCGCGACCGTCAAGCGTCCGGTGGTCATCGAGACGCCCGAGGGCACCGTCATCGGCGTCCGCGACATGACGTACCTGGCGCTCTCCTACGACCACCGCCTGGTGGACGGTGCCGACGCGGCCCGTTACCTGACGGCCGTCAAGGAGATCCTGGAAGCCGCCGAGTTCGAGACCGAGATCGGTCTCTGAGACTCCTGCCGCGTCCCTGACGCGGCGAGGTGATCGCAGTGCGACGCCCCCGACCCGGTACGCCGGGCCGGGGGCGTCGGCGTTGCGGTGGACGGGGGCGTCGGCGTTACGGCGGTGAGGACTGTCCGACAGAGAGGACTGTTCCGGCAGAGCGGACTACCTTGCCCTCGGGCCTGTCATTCGCCTTGTCGGCCACGCCGCACCTCCTGTAGTGGTACGTACTGCATGACCGTCGCAGCCATACCCGGCACCCTGTGCCAGGTTTCCTCCGGAGGCATCTTGCCGCTTCACATAGATCTGCTGACCGAGCCCACCGGCGCGCAGCTCCACGACTGGCACCAGGTGCTCACCGCCGCCCTCGGCCATGACCTGCCCGGTGATCCGGTGCCCTCGTCGGACGATGTGTCGGCCCAGCTCACGACGCCGAGCGCCGACAGCCGCACGCTGCTGTGGCTGGCGCGGAACACCGCGGGGGCGCCGGTGGGAACCGCCGCGCTGCGGCTGTTCGACGAGCCTGGACGCTCCCACCTCGCCGCGCTGGAGCTGTACTCGCACCCCGCCCACCGGCGCCTCGGCGCCGGTTCCCTGCTGCTGGACACCGCCGTGGGCGCGGCCCGCGGCGACGGGCGCCGCAGCCTCGTCACCAGAACCACGGTCGGGACCCCCGGCGACCGGTTCCTGGCCACCCGCGCCTTCACCCCGGCGCTGAAGCTCACCTGGCGGCGGCTGCGGTTCGACAGCATGGACACCGCCGCGATCGGCGCGCTCGCCGGCGAGCAGCACCCGGGCTACCGGCTGGAGACCTGGGAGGGCGTCGCCCCCGATGCCCTGATCGACGGCTTCGCGCTCGCCAAGCGGGCCATGGGCGCCGGGCCGGCCGGCGGGATCCCCCACGGCCATGTGCCGTGGAACGCCGAGCGGGTCCGGTCCGCCTCCGAGCTCTTCGCCAAGCGCGGCGAACAGCTGATCACCGTGGCCGCGATCAGTGCCGCGGACGGTTCGGTCGCCGGGTACACCGAGCTGGTCGTACCGGCCGACGGCGCCGGCCGCGCGCTGCAGTACGACACGGCCGTCGTCCCCGGCCACCGCGGACACGGGCTCGGGCGCTGGATGAAGGCGTCGATGATCCAGCGGATCACCGCCGAGCTGCCCGGAGTGACGGAGATCGAGACCGACAACGCCGACGACAACCGGCACATGGTGGCGGTCAACGCGGGGCTCGGCTTCGTGCCCGTCCGGCAGACGGTGGAGTACCGGCTGAGCCTGGCGGAATGATTTCCTCCGATCCGTTCCGCGACCGCCGGGGAGCGCGCTGCGACGTCATCCGGCCATTGAGCCCAAACGTGCGTAACGACACGGGCGCATACGGGGCACTCCGCGTGCGTCCGGCCCCGGCAACCGGGAAGCTGGACGCGTGATGGACGAGACGGAGTTCTGGGAGATCATCGACAGTACGCGCACGGCCGCGGACGGTGATCCGGAGGAACAGGCCGATCTGCTGATCGAGCGGCTCGCGCTGCTCGATCCGGACTCGGTCACGGACTTCGCGCGGCACTTCGAGACCCGCTTCGCGCGCGCCTTCCGCTGGGACGTGTGGAACGCCGCGGACATCATGCTGGGCGGCGCCGACGACGAGGCGTTCGACTTCTTCCGCTGCTGGCTGATCGGACAGGGCCGGCATGTCTTCGAGGGCGCCCTGCACAGCCCCGACGACCTGGCCTTCCTCGTCGCGGAGTTCGACCCGGAGGTCGACGGCGACGCCGAGGAGCTGGGGTACGCGGCGGACGAGGCGTACGAGCAGCTGACCGGGGTGCGGCTGCCCGACCTGGAGCTGCCGCCGCCCGGTGACCCGGAGGGCGAGCAGCTGGACATGGACGACACGGACCTCATGGCGGACCGCTTTCCCAAGCTGTGGGCCCGCTTCGGCTGACCGGCCGGCCCGGCTGAAGGAACCGCCTACCGGACCGCCCACAGGCCCGCCCGAGCAGGCCGGCCGAGCGGACCGCCTGGGCGGGCGGGCTGACCGGCCCGGCTACGCGGAAGCGCTACGCCGCGGCGAAGCCCAGCGGCCGGCCCATCAGCACGTCGTCCACGTACGCGCCCTCCAGCAGGAACTCGCCCGGCAGCACGCCCTCGACCGCGAACCCCATCGACTCGTAGAGCCGCCGCGCCGGGGCGTTGTGGCCCAGCACCCGCAGGGTCATCCGGGTCGCGCCCTGCCGGCCCGCCTCGTGCAGCGCCGCGTCCATCAGCCTGCGGGCGATGCCGCGGCCGCGGCACCAGGTGTCCACCGCGAGCCCCTGTATCTGGCGGACGTGCGCGTTGCACGGCAGCGGGGTGGGCGGCACGATCCGCACATAACCGGCCACCCGCCCGTCGACCTGCGCGATGAGGATCTCCTCCGGCGTATGGCGCTCGTCGTAGAACGGCTTGCCGGGGTCGGGCGGCGGCTGCACCGCGTGCAGCGAGGACCAGGTGCGGACGTCGATCCCGGCGAGGTCGGCCTCGTCGGCGTAGCTCGCCGAACGGACAATCACATCTGACATGCCGGCAACTCTGCCACGCGCGGCGCCGCGCCCCCAGAGCGCCCCGCCGGGTCCCGGCGGCGGCAGAATGGGCCCCATGCGTATCGCAGTCACCGGCGCGTCAGGCCTGATCGGCTCCGCCCTCGTCCACTCCCTCCGCACCGACGGGCACGAGGTGGTCCGCCTGGTCCGGCGGGAACCCGCCGGCCCCGACGAGGTCCGCTGGGACCCCGCGCGGCAGTCCGTGGACACCGAGGGGCTGGCGGGCTGCGACGCGGTCGTCCACCTCGCCGGCGCGGGCGTCGGCGACCACCGCTGGACCGCCGCGTACAAGAAGGAGATCCACGACAGCCGGGTGCTCGGCACCACGGCGATCGCCCGGGCCGTCGCGTCCCTCGACACCCCGCCCAAGGTCCTCGTCTGCGGCACCGCGCTCGGCTACTACGGCGACACCGGCGACCGCCGCACCGACGAGGACGGCCCGGCCGGCGAGGGCTTCCTCGCCGGTGTCGTCCAGGACTGGGAGGCCGCCGCGGAACCCGCGGCCGCGGCCGGCATCCGGACCGTCTTCGCCCGCACCGGGCTCGTCGTGTCCCGCCGGGGCGGCGCCTGGGGACGGTTGTTCCCGCTCTTCAACGCCGGTCTCGGCGGCCGGCTCGGCGACGGGCGGCAGTACTGGAGCTTCATCTCCCTGCACGACGAGATCGCCGCGTTCCGCCACATCATCGACACCGCGAGCCTCTCGGGACCGGTGAACCTGACGGCACCGGAACCCCTCACCAACCGCGAGGTGACCGCCGCGATGGGCCGCGTCATGCACCGGCCCACCCTCGCCGCCGTCCCCGCGTTCGCCCTGCGCATCGCGCTCGGCGAGTTCTCCCAGGACGTCCTGATGAGCCAGCGCGTGGTGCCGCGGCGGCTGCTCGACTCGGGCTTCTCCTTCGCGTTCCCGGGCATCGAGGACAGCATCCGGGCCGCGCGCGGGCACTGAGTGCCGAAAGGCTGAATCGCACCGTGCACCCGGTGCATCAGCCACGTGTGATGAGGGCATGACCCCTACCAGCGCCAGCTGACGCGAGCGGGGAACGAAGCCAACCTCCGGGAGGGGCATCGTGCTCTCAACAGCACGGCAAGCGGACGTCGTCGTGATCGGGGCCGGGCTCGCGGGCCTCGCCGCGGCGCACCATCTGATCGGTGCGGGGCTGACCGTCACCGTGCTGGAAGCGGGATCCCGGGTCGGCGGCCGGATGGCCACCGACACCGTGGACGGCTTCCGGCTCGACCACGGTCCACAGCTGCTCAACATGTCGTACCCCGAACTCCGGCGCACCCCGGGGCTCCAGGGGCTGCGGCTGCGCCCGTTCGCCCCGGGCGCCCTGGTGCGGGCCGGTGGCCGCGGCTACCGCGTCGGCGACACCCGCGGCACCCGGGCCCGGGCCGTGCTCTCCGCCGCCAGGACCCCGCTCGGCGACACCCTCGACCGGGCGGGGCTCGGCACCGCGCTCAACCGGCTGGCCGCCACCTCCACCGCCCGGCTCCTCGCCCGGCCCGAGACCACCACGGCCGCCGCACTGGCCGCCCGCGGCTTCGCCCCCCGCCTCCTCGACGGCTTCGTCCGGCCGCTGCTCAACGCCCTGCTCTGCGACCCGGAGCTCACCACCTCCAGCCGGTGCGCCGACCTCGTGCTGCGCGGCTTCGCCCGTGGCGGAACGTGCCTGCCCGCCTCCGGCGCGGCCACCGTCCCGCAACACCTCGCCGCCGCCCTGCCGCCGGGCACCGTCCGGCTCGGCGTCCGGGCCACCGCCGTCTCCGTCAACACCGTCGCCACCGACGGCCGCGGCACCGGCGAACTGCCCTGCCGCGCCGTGGTGGTGGCCACCGGCGCCCGCGCCGCCGGCGAACTCCTCCCCGGGCTGCGGGTACCCGGCTTCCACGCCGTGACCGTCGTCCACCACGCCGCGCCGCGGTCCCCGCTGCGCGAGCCCCTCCTGGTCCTCGACGCCGACCGGCACGGTCCCGTCTCGCACACCCTCCCGGCCAGCGAACTCGACCCCTCCCGCGCCCCGTCCGGACGCGCCCTCGTCACGTCCGTCCTCCTCGGCCCCCAGGAGGACGGCGGCACCGACGACATCGCGGTCCGCAAACACCTGGCCGAGCTGTACGAGACCTCGACGGACGACTGGGAACCCCTCGCCACCCACCACGACCCCGAGGCCGTCCCCGTGATGACCGCTCCCCACGACCTCCGACGCCCCGTCCGGCTCCTGTGCGGCCTCTACGTCTGCGGCGACCACCGCGACACCAGCACCGTCCAGGGCGCCCTGCTCTCCGGCCGCCGTGCCGCCACCCACCTCCTGGCGGACTTCGGCCTCCACCCGGCAGTGGTGACATCGCCGCAGCCGGCGGAGGAGGCGGCATAAACGACGACACGCCTCCGGGAGCGGGAGAGCACCTCAGCCCACGGCCAACCCCAGCGCCGCCGCCCGCTCGTAGAACCCCCGCGCCGCCACCGTCTCCCGGAACGGCTCCAACCGCCGCCCGAAGTCCCGGACGTATTCCACCGCCCGGGTCGACCGCATCTCGGTCGCCTGCTGCATCGCCTCTCCCCCCAGCGCGCACGCCAGATCCACCTCCCCCAACCCCAGCCGCGCAGAGGCCAGCACCGTCCGGCAGAACACCCGGCTCCGTGCGTACGCCGGGCCGCGCAGCTGCAGCGACCGTTCCGCGTACTGGGCCGCCGCCCGGTACTGCTGCAGATCCCGGTGGCAGTGGCCGAACTCGTCCGCGAGCTGCGCCTCGTCGAAGAACCGTGCCCAGTACGGGACTTCGTCCCCCGCCCGCGCCGCCTCCAGCGAGCGCTCCGCGCGCGCCAGCGCGGCCGAGCAGGCCCGCATCTCACCGAGCAGCCCGTGGCCGCGCGCCTCCGCCGCGTGCAGAAGGGCCTGGACGACGGCGGGCGCGCTCGTGCCGACCCCCTGCTGCGCCACCCGCGCCAGCTGGACCGCCTCGCGCCCGTGCCCGAGGTAGACCGCCTGACGGCTCATCGTGACGAGGACGTAGCCGCCGTAGACGCGGTCGCCGGACGCCTGGGCGAGCCGTAGCGCCTGGACGAAGTAGCGCTGGGCGAGGCCGTGGGCGCCGATGTCGTAGGAGGTCCAGCCGGCCAGCCGGGTCAGGTCGGCGACCGCGCCGAACAGCCGCCGTCCGAGGGCCTCGCCGTACGTGCCGCGGAGCATCGGCTCGGCCTCGTGCTCGAGGTACCGGACGAGCGCCTGGCGGGCGTGGCCGCCGCCGTAGGTGTTGTCGAGGGACCGGAAGAGGTCGCCGACGGAGCGCAGCGCGGCGATGTCGCCCATGGTGACGCGCTGGCGGGGGACGGCGGCGCGGGCCGGCCCGTGGCCGCCGCGCGTCTGGGCGGGGATCCGGGCCCGGCCGGCGCGCTCCGCCTCCGATCCGCCGAAACCGACCCCGACCCCGGCTCCGGCTCCGGCCCCGGTGACACCGTCCCCTGCCTTGACCCCGTGCGCCACGTGCTCGTCGGCCCGCCCGATGAGCCAGTCGCGGCTCGGCACCACCAGCCCGGCCGGTGTGAAGGCGATCTTGCGCAGCTCGGCCTGGCTACCGGTGTCTTTCCGCCACAGTCCGCTGATGATGTCGATCGCTTCCTCCGGTCCCGCGGCGAACTCCAGGCCCGCGTAGACCGGCGCGCACGCGTCGAGCCCGAGATCCTGCGCGGACAGCCGCCGCCCCAGCCGTCGCGTGAAGACCTCGGCGATGAGCGCGGGAGTGGTACCGCGCGGCTGCTGGCCGCGCAGCCAGCGCGTCACGGAGGTCTTGTCGTAGCGCAGGTCCAGGCCGTGCTCGATCCCGAGCTGGTCGACCCGGCGGGCGAGCCCCGCGTTGGAGAAGCCGGCCTCGGTGATCAGGGTGGCGAGCTGGCGGTTGGGCGAACGCTGCGGGGATCGGTCCGTCATCGGCTGTGCGGTCCACTTCCTTCGAAGGACTCCGGAACGGCGTGAATGTAACGGCCTGTAGTACCGCGCTCACCACCAGAGCCTCAGATTCCCCCGAATGGGTGACAGCCCACCCCATTGACTTGCAAAGCCCTATCTTCCGGTCACCGACCGTGGTAACGACGCCCACCCCGAACGGCCCCGCGCCCGCTCCCAGCCCACTCCCGGCTCACTTCCGCCCGCTCCTGGCCCGCACCCGCCCCAGCCCTCCCCCGGCCCCATGCAGGCAGCTTCCGGCCCGGTCGTACAGTTGCAGGGGCGCCAACGAGGCGACTACGAGGAGCTGACGTGACTGACCTGCACTTCGTCCACCTGGGCTTCGGGGCGGACGCCGTCGAATACCAGGAGGCATGGCAGGAGCAGCGCAGGGTGCACGCCGCGCGCTTCGAGGACGAGATCCCCGACACCTGCCTCCTGCTCGAACACCCGCCGGTCTACACCGCGGGCCGCCGCACCGCCGACAATGAGCGCCCGCTGGACGGCACCCCGGTCGTCGACGTCGACCGCGGTGGCAAGATCACCTGGCACGGCCCCGGCCAGCTCGTCGGCTACCCGATCCTCAAGCTGCCGCGTCCGGTCGACGTCGTCGCGCACGTCCGGCGGCTCGAGGACGCGCTGATCCTGACCTGCGCCGAGTTCGGCCTGGAGACCACCCGCATCGAGGGCCGCAGCGGCGTCTGGGTGCTGGGCGACCCCGTCGAGCAGCGCCCGGCGGGCGGCCTGACCCTCGACTTCGACCCCCGGCTCGCCGACGACGAGTTCGACCCGCGGCTGAACGGGCCTGAGTACGCGCCGTCCAACGCCGGCCAGCGCCGTGAGGACCGCAAGCTCGCGGCCATCGGCATCCGGGTCGCCAAGGGCGTGACGATGCACGGCTTCGCGATCAACTGCGATCCGGACAACACCTGGTTCGACCGGATCGTGCCGTGCGGCATCCGGGACGCCGGGGTCACCTCGCTCTCCAACGAGCTGGGCCGCGACATCTCCGTCACCGACGTCGTGCCGGTGATCGAGAAGCACCTGCGGGCGGTGCTGGAGACCGCGGAGCCGCTCCCGCGCGCCGTGTAGGGCGGGGGCAGGGCACGACGGGCCGTTCGCGGGCTCGCGGGTCGGTGCCGGGCACGACGGTCCTCTCGGGGGCCGTGCGGGACCACTCCTGGCCTTCACCCTGACCCTCACCCCCTTGGGGGAATGCCCCCATGAGCCTGTTGGTTGGCTCTGTTCGTATAGGTACAAACAACGGGCGTACCCTGGGGTTCGCCGAAGATTCGAAGACACGCTGGTGGAAGGGGAGTACCGGACGATGTCCGCTGTCGCACCCGACGGACGCAAGATGCTGCGCCTGGAAGTCCGGAACGCTCAGACCCCCATCGAGCGCAAACCCGAGTGGATCAAGACCCGGGCGAAGATGGGCCCCGAGTACACGAAGATGCAGGCGCTCGTGAAGAGCGAAGGCCTGCACACCGTGTGCCAGGAGGCCGGCTGCCCCAACATCTACGAATGCTGGGAGGACCGCGAGGCCACCTTCCTCATCGGCGGCGACCAGTGCACCCGGCGCTGTGACTTCTGCCAGATCGACACCGGCAAGCCGGCCGCGCTGGACCTCGACGAGCCGCGCCGTGTCGGCGAGTCCGTCGTGACCATGAACCTGAACTACGCCACGATCACCGGCGTCGCCCGCGACGACCTGGAGGACGGCGGCGCCTGGCTCTACGCGGAGACCGTCCGCCAGATCCACGCGCAGACCGCCGAGCGGGCCGAGGGCTTCACCAAGGTCGAGCTGCTGATCCCGGACTTCAACGCGGTCCCCGAGCAGCTCGCCGAGGTCTTCTCGTCCCGGCCCGAGGTGCTCGCGCACAACGTCGAGACCGTGCCGCGCATCTTCAAGCGGATCCGCCCCGGCTTCCGTTACGAGCGCTCCCTGGAAGTGATCACCAAGGCTCGCGAGGCCGGGCTGGTCACCAAGTCCAACCTGATCCTGGGCATGGGCGAGGAGCGCGAAGAGGTCAGCCAGGCGCTGCGGGACCTGCACAACGCCGGCTGCGAGCTGATCACCATCACGCAGTACCTGCGGCCCTCGCCGCGGCACCACCCCGTCGAGCGCTGGGTGAAGCCGCACGAGTTCGTGGAGCTCAAGGACGAGGCCGACCAGATCGGCTACGCCGGCGTCATGTCCGGGCCGCTGGTCCGTTCGTCGTATCGTGCCGGCCGGCTCTTCCAGCAGGCGATGGACCGCCGCCGGGAGACGGGCGAGCAGTCGGGCGAGCAGCCGGTGGCGGCACAGTCCGTGTGAGACCCCTCACGGTGACGCGGTGCGGCCACGCACCGCGTCACCACCTCCCGCCAGGCATGCGGCGCGGCGAAGCGGAATCAGGGTCGCGGCAAGGTTTCATGCGAGATTGACCGTGCGGTCACCGGCTGGTAACACAATGTGGCGAGCCTGGTTCACGCACACCCATGCGATTGCGATTCCGAGGCGTCCTGAGGGGGACCCCCATGCAGGTCGAGTCCGCACAACTCCGCCAGAGCACCCTCCACCCCACAGTCACCGTCACCGGAGCCCTGCGCGCCATGGAGGCACTGCTGCTGGGCGGGGGCCAGCAGACCGCCCGTCGCAACGCCTGGTCGGCCGTGGTCGAGGACCGCCGCCGGGCCAAGGACCGGCGTGAGGTGCAGCACGTGATCGAGGCGCTGAACGCGCCCACCGCCGGCCGTAACACGGGGCCGGATTCCTTCTGAGCACTGGTCCCGACTCCTTCCGAGCACAGGCTGAGCGCTGGGCTCCGCTCCTTCCGAGCGCAGGCTGAGCGCTGGGCTCCGCTCCCTCCGAGCACAGCACCGGCTTCCCCCTGACGGGGGTACCGGCGCCTTGGGGGCCACCGATGCGCCCACCGGCGCGCGGGCCACGTATCCTGTGCCGCATGGCGAGGAAGGAAACATCCGAGAACCCTGGGCGGCTTCAGCAGATCGCTCAGACCTACAAGATGACCAGGCGGGCCGACTCCAAGGTCGGGCTCGTCGTTGCGGCTGTGGGAATCGTCACCTTCGGTGTCGTCCTCGCCCTCGGCTTCTTGATCGACCACCCCATCTACGCGGGCATCCTGGGCTTGCTGTTCGCGTTCCTCGCGATGGCGATCGTCTTCGGCCGCCGGGCCGAGAAGGCCGCCTTCGGGCAGCTCGAAGGCCAGCCGGGTGCCGCCGCGGCGGTGCTGGACAACGTGGGCCGCGGCTGGACCGTGACCCCGGCGGTCGCGATGAACAAGAGCCAGGACGTGGTGCACCGTGCGGTCGGCAAGGCCGGCGTGGTGCTGGTCGGCGAGGGCAACCCGAACCGGGTGAAGGCCCTGCTGGCCGCCGAGAAGAAGAAGGTGGCGCGCGTCGTGTTCGACGTGCCGATCACCGACCTCATCGTCGGCAACGAAGAGGGCCAGATCCCGCTCAAGAAGGTCCGTACGACGCTGCTCAAGCTGCCGCGCGTGCTGGCGGGCCCGAAGGTCACCGAGGTCAACGACCGTCTGCGGTCGCTCGGCACCCTCATGAGCAACATGCCGATCCCGAAGGGTCCGATGCCGAAGGGCATGCGGATGCCGAAGGGCCGCTGAACCCCGAACACCGACCACAACGCCCTCGTGGGCCGGGCGAGCCGAATGCGGCTCGGCCAGGCCCACGAGGGCGTTCACGTTGTCGGGGGGTCGTCGCCGACGGTTGTGGGGCCCGGCCTTCGGCCTTACGTCGGCCAGGGCCTTCAGTCAGCCCGGGCCTTCTGCCAGCCCGGGCCTTCCGTCGGGCAGGGCCTTCGGTCGGGCAGGGCCTTCTACCGGCTAGATCCGGACCTGGACGGCCTGCGCCGCCTTGTCGTGCAGCCCGCGGCCGTCGCGGTCCCACACCAGCGCCGGGATCACCAGCAGCAGCAGGACCGTACGGAGCACCACCGGGCCGATGCGGAGCCGCCCGCCGTCGACCCGGACCACCCGCAGGCCGAGCAGCCGCTTACCGGGCGTGCTTCCGACGCTGCCGAGGGTCACGACGCTCAGGGCTCCGAAGAGGGCCAGCGTCCAGGGATTGGACCCCTGGACGTCACGATGCGCGATCAAGCCGTATGCGATCACCAGACACAGGATCCAGTCGATGAACACCGCCGCGAACCGCCGGCCGACGGTGGCCAGCGAGCCCGGCCCGTCCTTCGGCAGCCCCAGCCGTTCACCCCGGTAGCCGAAATCCGTGCCCATCTGCTCGGCGGCCGCGCGCGGTCCCGAGAGCCACGACCCGAGTGCATCCCTGTTGTCCACCCGTCCACCGTACTGTGCCGCCCCGGGTCACCCGTACGGTGCCTTCGCCGCCCGCGCGCGCCGCCTACGACCTAGCGGTTAACCTCGTCGAAACAAATGGGTCATGCTTGGGAAATCCCCGATCCCTATGGTCGGGGCCAGCGTGCGCCATCGCACTGGCCGCGCCTCGTGTTGCCATCCCGGACTCTTCGAGCCGGGTCTAGGAGGAGTTGGATGTTCCAGAACGCCGACGACGTCAAGAAGTTCATCGCGGACGAGGACGTCAAGTTCGTAGACGTCCGCTTCTGTGACCTGCCCGGAGTCATGCAGCACTTCACGGTCCCGGTCAGTACCTTCGACCCGACCGAGACGCTGATGTTCGACGGGTCGTCGATCCGCGGCTTCCAGGCCATCCACGAGTCCGACATGGCGCTCGTCCCCGACCTCACCACGTCGCGCCTGGACGCGTTCCGCAAGGACAAGACGCTCAACATCAACTTCTTCATCCACGACCCGATCACCGGCGAGCAGTACAGCCGTGACCCGCGGAACGTGGCGAAGAAGGCCGAGGCCTACCTCGCGTCGTCCGGCATCGCCGACACCGCGTACTTCGGCCCCGAGGCCGAGTTCTACGTGTTCGACAGCGTGCGCTTCGCGACCAACGCCAACGAGTCGTACTACCACATCGACTCCGAGGCCGGCGCGTGGAACACGGGCTCCGAGGACAACAACCGCGGCTACAAGGTCCGCTACAAGGGCGGGTACTTCCCGATCCCGCCGGTGGACCACTTCGCCGACCTCCGTGCCGAGATCTCCCTGGAGCTGGAAGCGTCCGGCCTGCAGGTCGAGCGCCAGCACCACGAGGTGGGCACGGCCGGCCAGGCCGAGATCAACTACAAGTTCAACACGCTGCTCGCAGCGGCCGACGACCTCATGCTCTTCAAGTACATCGTGAAGAACGTCGCCTGGCGCAACAACAAGACCGCGACCTTCATGCCGAAGCCGATCTTCGGCGACAACGGCTCGGGCATGCACGTGCACCAGTCGCTGTGGACGGACGGCGTGCCGCTGTTCTACGACGAGCAGGGCTACGCGGGCCTCTCGGACACCGCCCGCTACTACATCGGCGGCATCCTCAAGCACGCCCCGTCGCTGCTCGCCTTCACCAACCCGACGGTGAACTCGTACCACCGTCTGGTGCCCGGCTTCGAGGCCCCGGTCAACCTGGTCTACTCCCAGCGCAACCGGTCCGCCGCGATCCGCATCCCGATCACGGGCGCCAACCCGAAGGCCAAGCGCATCGAGTTCCGCGCGCCGGACCCGTCGTCCAACCCGTACCTGGCCTTCTCGGCGCTCTTGATGGCCGGCCTCGACGGCATCAAGAACAAGATCGAGCCGGCCGAGCCGGTCGACAAGGACCTCTACGAGCTCGCCCCCGAAGAGCACGCGAGCGTCCCCCAGGTCCCGACCTCGCTCCCGGCCGTCCTCGAAGCCCTCGAGAACGACCACGAGTACCTGATGGCCGGCGGTGTCTTCACCAACGACCTGATCGAGACCTGGATCGACTACAAGCGCACCCAGGAAATCGCCCCCATCGCCCTCCGCCCGCACCCGCACGAGTTCGAGATGTACTTCGACCTCTAAGACCTGCGGTCGGCCAACCAGGCGCGATCCCCCCAGAGGCCCCCTGACCTGCGGAAACAGTCCCCATCAGTTTCCACTGATCACGACCTCTTCCCACCCCCAGGTGCACCCCTGGTGCACTGAAGGGTGGAACGCCTGACGAAGAGTCAGAAGCATTGACTGAGCCCTGGTGCTCTCCGCGAGGAGGGCGCCAGGGCTCAGTGCTGTGCGCGAAGTGCTCTCCCCGACGAGGCGCCATATCGGCCGGGCCTTGGCACACCTCCGCGATGATCTCAACTTCACCTCCGACGAGCGGCGGCGCTGGAACGACCTCCATGGCAAAGCCCCGTACGTTCCTGCAACTGTGACTTCCACCACGGCGGACATGATCTTGTCATGGTGAGATCACCGGATGCTCGGTTTCCTCATTCGTCTCCTGCCGTTCTGGGTCCGCGAACCGCTACTCATCGCGATCGGGTCCGTTCTCGGCGTACGCATCATGTATCTCGCCGTCACCGATCACGACCGCGTTGCGGCTGGTCTCGGCGTGGTGTTCCTCGTGTTCACCGCGATACGCGTCTCTGTGGTGATCCGTGCCTTGCGCCTACGCCGGCATCTGAGTCCGGCGGCTCCCGTACAGGGGGTGGCGGTCGAAGGTACCGCCCACGCCCAGGCTGGAGCTGGGCCGCGTCCCGGCCCGAACGCTCCGCAGAAGGGGCCCAACGCGTGGGGCCAGGCCATCGCGGCCGTGGCCGTGGTCGGGGCACTCGGCGCCGCGCTGTGGGTTGGCCCACGCGTACTGCCCTCCGATGACGGCACGCGGTCCCGGGCCGCCTCGTGTGCGGACGGAGAGAAAGAGGAGCTGCCGACGGCATACCGGGCCACGCCCCGGCCGATGACAGGTGACGAGCTGTGCGAGGCGCTCAATCGGCCCGACCTGGCCCAGCTGCTCGGTACACCTGGAGAGGTCGTGACCACGGCTTCCGGTAGCAACAACGTCTCTCCCAACAGGAAGGTCGCCCAGCCGGAGGCCGAGGTCAGGTTCGGCACGTACACCGTGAACGTCTCGGCCGCCTACAACGAGCTGTCGACCGCCCAGTACGTGCAGCTGATGAAGTTCGGCGGCGAGCAGGACATCAAGACGCTCACGGTTCTTGGCCGGCCCGCGGTCTTGTACTCGGACCACACCATGCAGTTCGAGCTCAGTTTCGGCAGTGGCAAATCCAGCGGACCCGTCACACAAGGCCCCCGTCCAGGAATCTGGCCGTGGCCCTCGACCGGACGGACCGAGGCGGCTACTGCGAAGTCACCGTGTGGAGCAAGTCCGGCGCTCTCCCCGACGACCGCGCTCTCCTCGGCATCGCCGAGAAGGTTCTTCCGACGCTCCCCGGATGGACTGTCCGGTGAGACGCCGAAAGTCCTTCGCGGGAAGCAGGCACAAGGAGCCGGCGGCAGCGTGGCCATCCTGAACGGACCTGTCGACACGTTGTCCGTGGAGCTGGATCGAGCTGTCCACGGAAGAGGAAGTACCGGTGTCCCCTCACAGGGGGTGCAGCGGCATCCCAGCACGATCCCAGCACGGTAGAGGTGAGCAGGGGTGACGAGGGGTCAGCTATCTCGCCACCATCCCGGCACGGGAAAAAGCCAGGGGCCCGACTCCGGAGAGAGCGACGTGGTGGCATTACGCCCGGTACACGTTGAAGCAGAATGTCTGCCTGCCGATCCCGACCCGCGACGGAACGCCCCATACGCTCTTGAGCAGGCAATTCATGGTTGGCCTACGACGGCATGCGACGGCCGCAATCGGGTGTCCTGCGGACTCCTTGCGGACTGGCCGGGTGTGCCAGGCCAGAGAATTCCATGGCACACCGGCGGGACCTGCGACGAGAATGCACAGGTGAGCGACTCCTACCCCTGTCCCTGCTGCGGGCACCGCGTGCTCGACGACATGCCCGGCTCCTACGAGATCTGCCCTGTCTGCTTCTGGGAGGACGACGGGGTCCAGTTCCGCTGGCCGACCATGGGCGGAGCGAACAAGGTCTCCTTGATCGAGGCTCAGCTCAACTACCAGGAATTCGGTGCCTGCGACCAGCACGGCCGGCAGTACGCACGCCCTCCGGCCGAGGACGAGCCGCTCGACCCCGCCTGGCGCCCCATCGATCTGACGCGTGACTCCTTCGAGGACTGGGACGCTGCCGAACGCACCCCGTGGCCCGACGATCGGTCGGTGCTCTGCTGGTGGCTCCCCACGTTCTGGCGTCGCGACCGCTCCGCGTCATGACCTCCCACATAGAGGCGCTCGTCCAGCAGCTGGACGACGCGACCGGAGAACAGCCGCCCAAGGCGGGGGTCGTACACAGCCAGGGCGAACATGCCGTCCAACCCCTCCAGGCAGGACGGTCCGATCTTGGCCCAGGCCCGCAGGACCAGGTGTGCGTCGCTCTGCCCGGCGGACAGCTCGATCCCCCAGGCGGCGGCCATGGCGCGGTAGTTGTAGATCTCGCCGTTGAACGTCAGCAGGACGCCGCTGTGCCGGTCGAGATAGGGGCCGGGCTGGGTGTCCGGGTCGACGACCAGCAGGGTGTTCATGGCCAGCACCGCCTTCCCATCGGTCGAAGCGGCGTGGAGAGTGCCGTCCGGTCCGCGGTGGCGCTGGGACCGGCCCATGGCACCGGCAGTTGCTTCGTGCCGGATGGCGTCCGGTCCTGCCAGTCCTGCGATTCCGCACATCTGGTTCACCCCCGAGCGTGATTGGTGGAACCCATCGGTGACGGCCGCCGCCGGGAGAGTGCTGCCCTTCCCGACGGCGACCTGCCCTCAGACAACCGGGTCCGACCAGCGGCCGGGAGGGCTCGCAAGGGGGCTTGCAACTCGCGGGCGGGGGTCACGTACCGGTGGCCAGGCAATACCCTCGGTGACCCACCACACGTGGTTGGCGTACGACTTCTTGCTGCAAAGGAGTACGGGGTCGCGTGCAGAACTCTCCGGAGTGGAAGAGGGGGACGCCATGACGTCGACCGCCCGCCGGAGCCTGCCGCCCAACGCGGACCTGGCCCGGCTCATCGAAGCGAGCGGCGTCAGCCGCAAAGCCCTCGCCCACCGCATCAACCAGCTCGCTCACCAGGCCGGGCTGACCACCGACTACTCCCATACCTCGGTGGCGAACTGGTGCCGGCGCGGCATGACCCCGAAGTGGCCGGTGCCCCAACTCCTCGCCCAGGCCATCGGCGAACGCCTCGGACGACCGGTGCGGCTGGCCGAGATCGCCATGGGCGAGGCGGAGACAGCGGACCCGGATGTGGGGTTGGATTTCCCCAGGGATCCCGCCGACGCCGTCCGCGTCGCCACTTCGTTCTGGAGTTCCGTGAACCGCCGCGACTTCCTCACCGGCAGCAGCTTCGCCGTCTCCGCCTTCACCACCCCCGTCACGCGCTGGCTGGTCAACCCTGCCGACGGAGCCGCCGCCCACCGCGGCGGCGTCCGCGTCGGCCAGGGTGACCTCGACGAACTGCGCGAGGCAGCCGACGACGCCCGGCGCTGGGACTCCAAATACGGCGGCGGTAACTGGAAGGCCAACTCCGTCACCGCCTGCCTCGAACACCGCGCCACCCCATTGCTGCAGGGCTCCTTCACCGACGGCGTCGGCCGCGACCTGTTCTCCGTCACCGCTGAGCTCTCCCGCCTGGCAGGCTGGACAGCCTTCGACGTCGGCCAGCACGAAGCCGCCCAACGCCACTTCATCCAAGCCCTCCGCCTCGCCCGGGCTGGCGGCGACGTACAACTCGGCTGCTACGTCCTGACCACCATGGCCATGCAATCCCTGCTGCGCGGCTTCGCCGACGAAGCCGTCGACATGGCCCAAGGCGCCTTCGAACGCGCCAAGAGCGAAGCTGCCCCACGGGTGCTGGCCTTCACCAAACTCATCGAGGCCCGCGCCCACGCCCGCACCAACGACGCACGAGCCGCCTCCGCCGCCCTGGCCGCCTCCGAAAACCTCCTCGGCCAGGCGCGCACCGGCGGCCCGGAGCCCGCCTGGATCGACTTCTACAACCACGCGCGGCTGTCCGCGGACGCCGCCGAGGTGTACCGCGACCTGAAGAACCCCAAGGCGGCCCTGGCCTGGAACCGACAGGCAACCGCCATGCCCACCGGCGTCTTCACCCGCTCGGTCGGCATGCGCCTGGCCATCGTCGGCACCGCCCACCTCCAGGCCCGGGACCTCGACCACGGCCTGGAACTCGGCAACCGATCCGTCGACATCCTCGCCCGTGTCCAGTCCGCCCGAGCACTGGACTACGTACGCGAGTTCAACACCGCCCTCACCCCCTGGCGACGCGAACCAGCCGTACGAGAGTTCCTCCACCGCACCCGCAAGGACCTCGGCATCGCCGCCTGACGACACCGCCAAGCGGGCTGCGCCCTCCCGCGCGATAAGCGGAATGGAACGCGATCGACGAGGCGTAGATCAGCCGGGCGGTGTCCGGAGGCGGGGTGGGTGAACTGGAGGTTCGCGTGCATGGGTCACGCGTCCCGCGCCGCCCCCGGACACCGATCCCCTACCCATGCCGTTCCGAGCTGACCCCTCGGCGGCTCTGCGCCCGCCGGGGCCGGCGGTCCGAGGGTGGGCATGGCGGAGGCCCGGCGGATGGTCCGCCGGGCCTCTTCCCGTGTTCACGCGCCTGTCGCGCTTGTTGTGGTTACCAGCGGTACCAGCGGTGGCGGCTGCCGGACGAGTGGGTGCCGCGCATGACGAAGCCGAGCAGCCAGACGACCAGCACCACGACCGCGACCCACCAGAGGATCTTGAGCGCGAAGCCGGCACCGAAAAGGATCAGCGCGAGCAGTAGAACCAAAAGCAGTGGACCCATGGTTATCAACCTCCTGACCAGCGGATGCCCTGTCGTGCACGGGTCATGCATCCCAAAATCTGGACACTGGTAACCGTCATGGCAGCGGCATCGACCGCGATCCCGGCAGGTGCGCTGGCGGTATGCCGGCGATCCCAGAGCCGTGGAAGGGGAGGCGGGGGACCGGGGCGGTCTCGGCTGGCACCCTGGTCAGTTGGCTGCGTTGTTGCGGAGCTTCTCGTTGAGTTGGAGGGCTTCTTCGAGTTGGTCTTCGAGGGCGACGATGCGGCAGGCGGTTTCGATGGCGGTGCCCTGGTCGACGAGTTCGCGGGCGCGGGCGGCGATGCGCAGTTGGTAGCGGGAGTAGCGGCGGTGGCCGCCCTCGGACCGCAGGGGGGTGATCAGGCGGGCTTCGCCGATCGCGCGGAGGAACGCTGCGTTGGTGCCGATCATTTCGGCGGCGCGGCCCATGGTGTAGGCGGGGTAGTCCTCGTCGTCGAACCGGTCGGCCGGGCTCGGGCCGGCGGGATTCGTAGGGGGCTGGTCGGTCATTACGCCTCTTCGTGTCTGATGGTCATGCGGCCTCCTGGGGAAACGCGTGGAGGGGCCCCGGGAGCCGTACTGGCTTCCGGGGCCCCATGGGGCGGATTCAAACACCATCTACTTCTACTACCGGCGTGTGCGTGCCGGTCCTGCCGTATCCGCAGTGCCGCGTAGGGGGAACGCGGGGTGCGGGGATCTTGAATGCTTGACCGGGGACCACCTTCCAATCCGGGGCCTTGCGAGTGCCCGCACACACCTGCCGTGCGGGCGATCCTGATGGTGTCGCTCCGAACCTTTCCTGCTCGTACCTGAACGACGAAAAACTACTGACCTGCTGGTACTTCAGATACTGCGGTCCTGCGGTCACAACTGAACTGCACTTCACACGCTGTGTTTCACCAACTGCTACCTGCGTGGCGGCCCCTTCTGGGCCGCCCAGCCCGGCAATCAACCCCTGCGACCCTCCCGCATGAAGCGGCCGCCGGATTCCACTGCCGTGCCGTACCTACGTGAACAACCGAACTGCTGATACTGCGACCTGCTGGTGGCCTTCACCGCACCACCGTCCGGCAGCCAGCCCCGTCGCCTGTCCTGCAACTGCTCTGGCTTAGAACCCCACTGCCGAACCTCCTGGTGCGCGCGCCCGCAGCCGACGCCTTCACCAAGAGACCACTCATCCACTGCTGGTAGTGCTGGTACTGCTGTCAGAACTGCACTTGCTGTACTGCGTTTATGCCTACTGCGGTCCTGCACGGCGACCCCTGTGCGGGTCACCTGGCCCGGCAACCAACCCTGCGGCCACGTGCACTGAACGGCCGCCGGATTCCATCACCGTGCCACACACTCTGCGCGCCAGTTCGTGTCTGCCGCGCCCTGCTGTCTTCTTGGCTACGACAGGAACACTACCCACACCCCGACGCGAATGTCTACCGCAGTCAGGATAGATTTTCGGCCCAGCGGGGAGCAGGCATACTGCGCCCTACCGGCACGATCAGAAAATGCGTCAGGGCACGGAAGGGGCAGGAGAACGGGCATGCGAAGTGACCGCTCACCGGTTCCGGAGACGGACATCTGCGACCTGTGCGCCCGACGGCTCACCAAGGGGTGCCAGCTGGGCGTCGTCCCGGACTCCTCCGCGATCCACGCCCGCAGCCCGGCGCGCGACGGCCGGCGGCTGGTCGTCGCGTGCTCCCCGAGCGCTTGGCCGTCCTCCAGCAGGAGTACCGCACCCGCCCGTACGTGCCCGAGGAACTGTGGGCCGGGCAGATCGACCGCGCGCTGGAGCACCACCCCCAGGCACTCACCCGGGATGCCCTGTCGGCGGCCACGGGCCTGAGCCTTCTGGAAATCCAGCGCGCCCTGGCCTGGAAGAAGCACCGCGACTGGCAACCGTACGAGCAGGACTCGCAGACACCCGAAGCCGGCTGAGTCGACCCGCCTGCTCGCGCGTCCTTCAGTTCTATCGGCGGCGCGGCCGGTGCGTGTCGGCCGGCGCGGGGGCTGCTCGTACGCCGGCGGCGAGGGTGTTGCGGGCTGTTAGCCATTCCAAGGCTGCGGGTGGAGACGGCGCCGGTGGCTCTTCCAGCTCTCTACGGCACCCTTCAAGTGAAGTATCGGCGCTGGCGTGCTCAGCCAGTTGGCGATGCGCCATGGGCTGAGTCCGCCTCGCGTCGCCCCAGCCATTCCGACACCAGAACGGGTGCCCCGGTTGCTCCCCGCGTGCACCCTGCGTGCACCCTGCGTGCACCGGAGCGTCGAAGGATCCCTATCTGTGCAGCTCAGGAAGCTTTCCCAGCTGTACTTCGACCTCTAACCGGTCCGGTCCGCCCACCTGGCGCGATCACATTGGCTGAGCCCTGGTGCCCTCCGTAGGGAAGGCGCCAGGGCTCAGTGCTGTGCGCGAAGTGCTGTCTGCGCGTTCACCTGCCTGGCAGCGTCAGGATCCGGACGGGTGCATCCGTCTCAAGGCTGCGGGATCAATCGAGCCCGGCAGGTCCGAGGCCGGCAGCCTCGGCGGCAAGTTCGCTGCGGATCAGCTCCAGCAGGCGTCCGACCCAGTTCCGGCCGCGTTCGCCGGCTTCACCCCAGTAGAGCGAGTCGAAACTGGAGTAGAGGATCTTGGCATCACTTGTGCCGAGCAGAAGCTGCGCGAGCGCCGGGTGCTGGGCGTACTTGGCACGCATCAGCTCTGCCATCACGGCGGGTCGAGCCTCGGCCCAGCCTGGCCGTCGAGGAGTGGATTCAGCGATTCGCTGGGCGGCCCGGTCGTTCTCGGCGCTGAGTACGGCTTGGCGCTGGGCCTTGTCGTCGGTGGACAGCGCCAGGTAGGCACGGTCGACGTTCGGGTACTCGACCCCGCATACGTTGACCGGACACGGGTACTCGTTTCGCAGAGCGAGGAGCCCGGGATTCTCCGGCCAGTCCTTCGTTCCGACCGTTTGGGTGAGCGTGATCGCTGCGGCCTGCGGCTGGACGGGGCCGAAGGCCTCGTGCCTGACTGCGTAGTCAGCTCTGGCGGTGTTGTTCTGGGCGAAGTAGTCGAGCGCCGAGGCGTGCATCTTCTCGGTGACGACCTCCTGGTTGCGCGGCATCCGACCTCCGATGCCCACTGCCAGGACCTGGACGGGCCAGTCCTTGCTGTCCATGTCGCCC
Organism: Streptomyces sp. RKAG293; assembly: GCF_023701745.1. NCBI lineage: Bacteria > Bacillati > Actinomycetota > Actinomycetes > Kitasatosporales > Streptomycetaceae > Streptomyces > Streptomyces sp. RKAG293. The sequence continues at coordinate 2,899,970 of NZ_JAJOZB010000001.1, forward strand.
AGGTAGCGGCGCAGATGTTCGGGAACCGCCAGGTAGGCGTCCAGCAACCGCTGCCGACGATCTTCAGTGCGGTCGGCCAAGTAGCCATTGACGGCGGCCCGGCAGCGGCCCCTCGAATCGGGGCGATCGTTCAGCTTGTCGATCTCGTCGCGGACCTCACCGAGAAGCGTCTCGGGGGTGACCCTGGACTGCGGTTCGGCGAACTTCCAGACAGCAAGGTGATGGACCGAGGCCCGGGCTCCTTCTTCGAGTGTTGTGGCGACCCATCCAGAGCGGAGCTTCTCCTCGAACTCAGCCAAGTCGACCAGGCCCCAGCAATCGATCAAGCCGTCGGCATAGATGATCAAGTCGGTCAGGTAGTAGCTGCCGTTGCGGATGAACGCGGGCCGGGTGATTCCGGGTATCTGCTCGCCGTCGACGTGACGGTATGTGCGGTGCTGGGGCATGTTGGGCAGCATAGGCGTGCCGCGAGGTCGCAGGCTCGGCCATTTCCAGGTCGCAGGGCACCCTGGTCGTCAGCGGCAGGCCCTGCGGTCATCCGCAGCCGTACGAGCTGAGATGCCGAAGACCACAATGCCCCGCGCGACACCGCACGAGCCTGTGGACGTGGAGGCGCTCTTCCCGGAGTTGGCGCCGCTGACTGCACAGCAGGGGTACATGCCGCGCTGAGCCGTCGACAACGCGAAGACCTGCCACAGGCGGCCACTCAGCAAGTGATCTATCCGATCACCCAATCTGGAGCTTTGCTCCGATCCCGATCACGATACTTTCCACCCCCAGGTGCACCAGCGGTGCACCGAAGGACGGAACGCCTGACGAAGAGCCACCGTCGAAGAGTGCGGCGGCCTCGCTGTGTTCGGTGCGCCCCAGCCCGGCCCGGATGACTGGACACGGCGTCGAGAGGGACCAATCATTGGTCGGATGATCATGGGATCGGCATCGCTATGGGACAAATTCGACCGGATGAGAAGCGCGTCGGGCTTCTTGACACCTGCTGAACTGCTGGAACTCGCCGATAGCGGCACTGTCGTACTCGACCCGTTTTCGGTGATCCTGTCCAAGCAGGTCACCATCGGCCCGGGCAATCTCTTCTATCCCGGTGTGGTCATCGAATGCGACGACGAAAGCCATTGCGTCATCGGTGGCGACACCGTATTCCATGGCGGGACGCGCATCGCTGCGAGCGCGGGCGGAAGCATCACGATCGGAGACAGGTCCGTGATCGGAGAAGGCGGTGCCCAGATCAAGTCAACGACCGCAGACTCCGAGGTCTCGATCGGTGACGGTGTCCGGATCGTCAACGGCGCCGAGGTTCTCGGACACAGTCGGATCGGCACGGGCTGCCAGATCCTCGGGCCCATCTCGGCCCGGTCGGTATCCCTGGCCGATGGCGCAACGCACGCTCATCCCAACCCCGACCGACGTGGAGCCGTCCTCAAAGGGTTCGGCCGGGCCCAAGGCATCCGGCTCGGTGTCGGAGAAGTCATCAACGGGTCAGGCGATTTCGGCTCCGCTCCCGTAGAACGACAGCGGGTCTACCATCCCCTTGCCCCGAACTCCTGAGTGGAGTGGAGAGCGATTACTGACGAAGAGTCAGATATATTGACTGAGCCCTGGTGCTCTCCTCACGGAGGGCGCCAGGACCAGGGCGCCGTGTCGGTGTTCATGACGTACGACGCCCTGGCCTCAAGGGTTCACGCCGCTGCCTGGCCTGCCGGCCATGAGGGCAGCTCGGGCGGGGCGCCCGCCTCTCGAACCGTGGAACCGTCCTGAGCGGTCAGTTCTCGTTGTGTCTCATGGATCTCCGCGAGCAGATGCTTCACTCGGTCTTCCAGACGCGGGCCGGCGGTCCCGTGGGGGACGGTCACCCAGACCGGGCCGCCTTGCCGCGTATCGCCCACGGCGTGGCCGAAGAAGCCCTTGACGTCGCTTCCGTGCTCGACGATCCGCGCACCGCAGTAGTCGACCAGTTCCCGCAGGGATGCGACGGAGTCCGGGCGTGCGTACTCGCGCCCCTGCGCGATGAACTCATTGAGGCAGGCCCGCAGCCGGTCGGCTTCCTCGAAGGTCATCTCCACGTGGTGCCACTTCGCGGTGGTGCCGATGGTGAGGTCGAGCTGCGGCAGCGGGGCGTGCGGCATGTGCTGCATGACGAGGTCGAGTGTCTCTGCCTCGCGCCCATACTTGGTGTGGATCACCGGGTGGAGCGCCAACTCCATGGCGTCCTCCTCCGTGGCGCGGGCATCACGCCCTAAGCTCACAAAATGGGTATGTGGCCCGTTCCTCCACGTCAGGCTCACGGCCCAGCAGCTGAAGACGACCTCACGCACGCGAATTCCGGGCCCCTACCCATGCCGCTGCGCGCTGACCCCTGGCATGGCGGAGGCCCGGCGGATGGTCCGCCGGGCCTCTTCCCGTGTTCACGCGCCTGTCGCGCCTGTCGTGGTTACCAGCGGTACCAGCGGTGGCGGCTGCCGGACGAGTGGGTGCCGCGCATGACGAAGCCGAGCAGCCAGACGACCAGCACCACGACCGCGACCCACCAGAGGATCTTGAGCGCGAAGCCGGCACCGAACAGAATCAGCGCGAGCAGTAGAACCAAAAGCAGTGGACCCATGGTTATCAACCTCCTGACCAGCGGATGCCCTGTCGTGCACGGGTCATGCATCCCCGCTGCCGCCACCCGAGGTCTCGCGGCCCGTTCGGGAGGTCGTCAAGCAGGGAGGGCTCGCTCGGCGGCGTCCGTGCCGGCATCCGGCTCTCCCGGCCGCGCCGCCGCGGGGATCTTGGGGAACGCGACGGTGTAGGCGCCGTACAGCAGTCGCGCCAAGGCCAGGAGTACCGCGGCGTACCAGATGCCCGCGCCCACCGGTCCGCCCATCCACAGGAAACGCTGGACGCTGAGCAGGGCCGAGGTGATCAGCAGCGGAGGGAGGACCAAGGCGCCGAAGCCGTAGGGGACGCTCCAAGGGCGGTCCAGTTGCCGCGGCTGTGCGGGGCGTCGGTAGACGCGGTGGCTCAGCCAGGACCGTGCGTCGGCCATGGCGAGGTGGCGGACGAACGGCTTGTCGACCGCGGCCAGCAGCAGGAGGTAGCCGTCGAGCTTGATGAAGGGCAGGAGGTTGAAGGTGATCGTCATGGCGTTGGCCAGGACCACCAGCCACCAGTACTGCCGCCGGCCACCGAGATCCGCGGCGCCGGCCAGGGCTGCGACCGCGGCGACCGCGGCGTTGACCGCGACGCCGGCCAGCGCGACGGCGGCGCGCTGGCGCCGTCGGGGCAGCCGCCAGCTGGAGGTGACGTCACAGAAGAACGCGGGTGAGAAGTACAGGAGCATGATGCCCATCCGCCGGGGCCGTCCGCCGAAGTACGACAGGGCCGTGGCGTGGCCGAACTCGTGGAGCACGTTCACCGCGATCATCGTGGCGTAGACCTGCAGCCATGTGCCGGGGGAGCGGTGGATGATGGCGTCGTGCAGCTGGCCGGCGTTGGCCACCGTGGTGACGAGACCCGCGCAGAGCAAGGCGGCGTAGGCCACGATCACGGGGCGGCGGGCCAGCACAGCGCCGGCCGATCGCAGGACGCCGTTGAGGCGGTCGGGCTGGTAGAGGGTGAGCTGGAGCATCGCTGGTTTCCGGAAGACCAGCCGCCGCGGCGCCGCCGATGAGAGCGCGCCGCCTGTGTCGAGCAGACCGGCGGCGGCGAACCGGGTCAGTGTCTCGGCTGCGCGCGGCCGGCCGAGCATCGGTGACCAGTCGGCCAGGACCGTGTCCGGGGTCCGCGTGCCGTCCAGCGTGCGCAGCAGGCGGACGGCGTCCCCGCCCATCCTCAGATAGGTGCCGCCAGGCAGACTCACCACCGCCCCAGCGCCGTCCGGCCGTTGGGTGATCTCCACTCCGTCGCGCAGGCGCGGACGGCCGGGGGGCGGTGCGGGCGGGCCGGGAACCGGAGGGCGGCAGGCCTCGGGCGGCCCGGGTTTGCGCGTGAACATGCTGTGACCTCATCGTGAACGGCCCGCTTGACGGGCGCGGAGCCTGCCGCGCGCGGAGCCTGGCGCACTTGCCGCTGGGGTGTCCCGCTCGGCGGCCGGGCAGCCGGGCACCGTTCGGCATGCGACCGCCTGCCCACCGCTCTCCGGTCGTCATCGGCTGCGTCTAGCCCATGGGCATGCCCATACCCGGACGCATCATCCCGCCGCCCATCATGCCCGGCGGCATCATCCCGGGCGGCATCATGCCCGGCTGCATGCCCATGGGCGCGGGCGGGAAGAAGTTGGCCTGCGCGGAGTTGAAGAAGTCAGCGCCGGCGTTGACCAGGAATCGACCTGAGGCGACAGCGGACTGGGCGGCGCCGAACTGCGGGTTCATCGTGGATTTCTCTGCCGCTCCGAACGCGTTCTCCACAGACATGAACAGGTTGTTGACGCCCATTCGGAACGGGCCTGGGCCGTCGTCGGCAGGAGCGTCGAGCTGCTCCAGGAATTCGATCTCCAACTCCAGTTCGCACGGCTTGAGCACAGACTCCATAACGCCACCTCTTCCTTCGGTTTGACGGGGAATCACCAACGCGGCGTACGGACGGCGCACCGCGCCGTCGCCCGCTCGGATGCCGCGAGATGATGCTGGGGGTGCCGGGCGCGAGATGCCGCCGCGGCAGGTGAACATGTGTCGCGACGCAGGCTCGCCGGCGAACTCTGAGCAGTGAATGCGCTGTTGATACGCCTGCGTTCACGCCAGCCGGGCGAGAAAAGAAAAGCGCATTATGCGCACATCTCAACTATATAGCGTGACACATGATACACGAAGAGTAACCGTGGGAATAGTGCGCATCACTGAGCCCTGGTGCTCTCCTCAAGGAGAGCACCAGGGCTCGGTGCGTGGCGCCCTCCGCTGGTGGCGGTGGGTCACTTGGTGGTCAGGTACATCCCTCCGGAGTCCCGGCCTGCCGTGTTGCGGCAGGAGTAGTTGCCGGTGGGGTGGGTGTTCAGCAGGGTCAGGCAGCTGCCGAGGGCGAGTTCGCCGTAGTAGTTCGGGTGCATCGACTCCTGGACGGTGCCCTGGGAGCTGCTCAGGCCGGCGTCGACGAAGCGCGCCCACTCGCTGGTGGTGGCGGACGGTGCCGTGCCCGGGGTGGCGAGGCTGGACGTCTTGGCGCAGACCTCGCGGCCCTGCAGCATGTCGCGCAGGTCCATGAACTGCACGCCCTTGGTGGCCGCGACGCCGGCGAGCGCGTTGGAGATCTGCGGGACCATCGAGTCGCGGGCCCAGTCGGCGTCGCCGTTCCAGAACGGGCAGCCGCCGGTGCTCGCCCGGCTCCAGCCGCTCTCCGGGTAGCGCATCTCGGTGCTGCGCGGGATCGGGGACGGGTAGGACTGCAGCACGATCCGGTAGTCGCCCGGCGCGTAGCCGTCGGCGGTCATCACGGCGCGGATCTCGTCGATCGACTTGCCGACGCCCGCCATGGCCGCGCTCATCCTGGAGTCGATGACGCTCTGCTGGCTGGTGTGGCAGTAGGAGTACCAGATCAGGTAGTCCTTGACGCAGGTCGAGATGACGTCCGAGAAGCCGAGGTCGTTGCCGCCGATCGAGAGGGTGATCAGCTTGACGGTGTTGTTCGCGGCGACCGAGGCCAGCTGGTCGGCCTGTGGCGCCTCGCCCTTGAGGGACTGGCCGCCGTTGCCCGCCCGGAAGACGTTGGCGGTGGTGGCGCCGGAGCAGGCGAGGTCGACCGCTCCGGCCAGGCTGTTGATCTCGGCGGAGTCCGAGCGGTCGCACCCGCTCGCGTAGGTGCTGCCGTAGACCGTGGCAGGGTCGTAGCCGCTGCCGGTCCAGGCGCGGTCCGTGCCGTCGCGGCTGCCGCCGGTGGTGTCGCTGTTGCCCTTCCAGCGACCGGCCTCTCCGGAGATGTAGCTGTCGCCCATCGACACCCTCACGACCGGGCCGGTGACGGCCTGAGCGGGGGCCGCGACGGCCAGCAGGCCGGCGGCGACAAGGGGTAGGGCGAGGACCGCGGCGAGCAGTCGCTTTGTTCTGCTGGTTCTGTGACAGCGTTCAGGCACGGCGGAACTCCTGCGGACGGCCTCCCGCACCGTGGGGTCAGGAGGCTCTGGGTGACGGTGGGCCGCCGGCCGGTGGCGCGAGGAATGTGACACGCCCCACGTGGTTACCGCTAGGTAGCTGCAGCACCTTTCTCGCTCTGTTACCGACCGGTTCAGATCAGTCGCGAGGCGCCCCCCACCGTTTCCCCGGGCGTCAGGCCCCGTCCGACAACAGGCCCTGGTCGGTGCCCGCGGCGAGGGCGTCGCCCAGCGGGGTGCGGTAGTAGAGGACGGAGCGGCCGGCGCGGGCGCGGTGCAGGAGGCCGGCCTTGCGGAGGACGGTCAGATGGTCGCCGACCGCGCCGGGGGCGAGGCGCAGGCTCTGGGCGAGCTGCGTGGTGCTCGCGGGCTGGTCCAGGGCGGACAGCAACCGGGAACGTGAACGGCCGAGGAGTCCGGCGAGGGCGTCCGGCTCGACGGAGTCGGGCGTCTCCCACAGCGCGGCCGTGCCCCGGGCGGGGTAGATGATCGCCTTCGGCCAGGGGTCGTCGACGTAGGTGGCCAAGTGGGGCCAGACGAAGACCGACGGGATGAGCAGCAGCCCCTCCCCCGCGAGCGTGGTGACGCTGGCCGATGACGACGACGTCCGCAGGATGTCGATGCCGCCGTCGCGCCAGCGCACGTCGGGGTGGAGGCCGTCGAGGGCGGCCGCCCAGCCCGACCGGCCGAGCCGGCCGACCCGGTGGACGACGTCGCGCTCGCAGATGGCCCGCAGCTGCGGCCAGTCACGGGCCAGCAGACCGTGCCAGGCCTGGTCCAGGGCGTCGGCGACCCGCTCGACGACCGCGTCGCCGCGCAGCGTCGCCAGCACGCGCGGATCGCGGGACGGACGCGCGGCGAGGCAGAGTTCGGCCTCCTCGTGGGCCTGGGACAGGCTCGTGGCGCGGATCGCGGCGAGGTCGTCGTCCCAGGTCTGGGCGAGGCCGCGGGGCGGCAGGGCGACGAAGTTGGCGCCGAAGGTACGGGTGTGGAGCGCGAGCACCGCGTCGATGTCGGTGTCGCGGCGCAGCCGCTGGAAGGCCGGCATCAGCCGGGCCGACCAGGCGGCCGGCAGCCGCTGCCGCGACCGGCCCTCCAGATACCGCAGGAGGTTGCACAGCTCGAAGGCCGGCGACAGCGCGAACCTGCTGCGCAGCAGGTCGTCGGTACCGAACTCGAATCGCCGCATGCCACGAGCCTACGTCCGCCGGCGGGCGGGCTTACGTCCTGTGACGTAAGAATCGCCCCGGCGGGGGCGCCGGGAACAGGCTGCCCGTATGACGTTCACCCCTGCCCAGCCCCGGCGCACCACCTATCGGGAAGTGCTCGCGGACCAGCGCTTCCGGCTGCTCTTCGTCACCAGGACGGTGACGATCACCGCCGACTCCCTGCGGATCCTGACCCTCTCGGTGCTGATCTTCGCGACCACCGGCTCACCGCTCATGGGCGCCCTGACGTTCGGCATCGGTTTCCTCCCGCAGCTCGCCGGCTCGATGCTGCTCGGCTCGCTCGCCGACCGGGTCCGGCCGCGGCGGCTGATCGCCGCGGGCTATCTGCTGGAGTTCGCCGCCGCCGTCGCGATGGCGCTCGCCCATCTGCCGGTGGTGTTCATCCTGCTGCTCGTCGCCGTCGTGGCCTTCCTGACGCCGGTCTTCCAGGGCGCGTCCAACCGCCTCGTCGCCGACACGCTGACCGGCGACGCGTACGTTCTGGGGCGGTCGCTGTCCAGCATGTCGTCGTCCGGCGCCCAGTTGCTCGGGCTCGCGGGCGGCGGGATCGCCGTGACGTTCCTGGGCTCGCGGCACGCGCTGCTGCTGAGCGCGGCCGCGTACCTCGTCGCGTCGGTGGCCGTACGGCTGCGGCTGCCCGACCTGCCGGCCCCCGACAAGGGGTCCGGGGCCGGCTCCCTGGTGCGGCACAGCTGGTCGGGCAACCGGGCGCTGTTCGCGAACCGCCGGGTGCGGAAGCTGCTGCTCGCGCAGTGGCTGCCGTCCGCCTTCGCGGCCAGCGCCGAGAGCCTCGTCGTCCCGTTCGCGGGGCGGCGCGGATTCCCGGACGGAACCGCCGGGTTCCTGCTGGCGTGCCTGCCGGTCGGCATGCTCGTCGGCAATCTGGTCGTCGGCCGCTTCGTGCTGCCCGCGACCCGGGAACGTCTGGTCGCCGTGCTGGTCGCGGTCATCGGTCTGCCGCTGGCCGGCTTCGCCTTCGGCCCGCCGTGGCCGGTCTGCGCGGTCCTGCTGCTGGTCACCGGTACCGGGTTCGCGTACAGCCTGGGGCTCCAGCGCTCGTTCCTCGACGCGCTCCCGGAGGCCAGCCGCGGGCAGGCGTTCGGGCTGCTCAGCTCCGGCATGATGACCGTGCAGGGGGTGGGGCCCGCGGTCTTCGGGGCGGCCGCCGAAGTGGTGTCCGTGGGGGCCGCCATCTCGCTCGCCGGTATCGCGTCGCTCGGCATGGCCGGCTACCTGGCCCGGGAGTCCCGCGGCGCCCGGCTGAGCCCGGCGGAGGCCGCCGGGACGGGCTGAGACCGCCACGATGTGGGATGAGGCCGCCCCGATGGGATGAGGCCGCCGGGACGGGATGCGGACACGACCGGGCGGGATGAGGATCCGACCGGGCGGGACCTCCGCACTTGGTGGCGTCAGGACAGCGGGCCCGCGCCCGTGCCCGCCCCCGCATCGTCCCCGGGGTCCGCGATCTCCTCCGGGGTGGGGAGGGTGAGGGTGGAGACGGCGCCGCCGTCGGGCGCGTTGGCGAAGCGCAGCTCGGCCCCGATGGTGCGGGCCTGCCCGACGGCGATCGTCAGACCCAGACCGTGGCCCTTGTTGCCGTTACTGGTGGGCTCGGTACGGAAGCGCTGCGGGCCGTGGTCGATCAGATAGCCGGGATAGCCGTCGCCGTGGTCCCGGACGGTGATGACGGGACCATCGACGGTGATCACCACCGGAGGACGGCCGTGCCGGTGGGCGTTGCCGATCAGGTTGCCGAGGACCCGTTCCAGCCGGCGCTGGTCGGTGATGAGGCAGATGTCGCGGACGACGCGGACCTCGGCGGCCGGCCCCGAGGCGGCGACGGCGCGTTCGGCGAGCAGCCCCAGGTAGTGGGCGTCCGGTTCGACCTTCTCGGTACGGGAGTCGAGCCGGGAGATCTCCAGCAGGTCCTCGGTGAGCCGGCGCAGCGCCTGGACCCGGTCCTGGACCAGCTCGGTGGGGCGGCCGGGCGGCAGCAGTTCGGCCGAGGCGTGCAGACCGGCGAGCGGGGTGCGCAGTTCATGGGCCACGTCGGCGGTGAAGCGCTGCTCGCTCTGCAGCCTGAGCTGGAGCGAGGCGGCCATCGCGTCCAGGGCCGCGGAGACGGCGGCGACCTCGTCCTGGGCGTTGGTGGGACCGGCGGTGCGGGGGTCGGCCACCCGGGCGTCGAGGTCGCCCGCGCTGATCCGTCGGGCGACGGCCGCGGTCCGGTGCAGCCGGCGGGTCACCCGCGAGACGGCGAAGATCCCGATCAGCAGGGTGCCGCCGATGGCGAGGGCGGACGACAGGATGATCGCCCGGTCAAGACCGCGGATGCTCTCCGCGCTGCGCGTGTAGTCCAGCGGTACCGCCAGCGCCTTCCCGCCGGCCGGACCCGCCGCCCACATCGTGCGGCGGCCGTCGACGTCGCCGAACATGGTGCCGCGCTCGCCGCGCAGCGCGAGGTCCCGGAGCCGGTCGGGAAGGTCCGGCGGGTTCAGCGCCGTGCCGCGGCGCAGCGGGTCGCCCGCAATGTACGCCTGGGTGGCGGTGTCGAGCCTGCTCAGGGCGGCGGTGCGGGCCTGGTGGACGGTCTGCCGGGTGACCATGACGTGCACGAGCGTGCCGAGGACCACCGCGACGACGCAGCACATCGCGGTGATGAAGACGGCTGCCTTCCAGTAGAGGGTCGCCGTCCAGGCCGGCAGCCGCCCGCGCAGCCGCGTCCGGCGTCCGCGCGGCCTCATGGGGCCTTCGCGCGGCCTCGTCAGGCGTCCGCGCAGCGTCATCGGGACCGCTTCCACGAGGAGTCGGTGTCGCCGCTGTCCGGCGCGTGGTCACGGCGGCCGTGGCCGGGCGGAGTGGCCCGCCGGTAGTCGTCGCTCTGGATGGCCATGGCGCGCGTCTGCGGGTCCCAGGCGTAGACCGTGCGCTGCTCGTACCCCTCGGAGGGGGTGGGCTCCTGCACGATGAGGTCCCCACCGGCCACCTGGACGGACATCGGCTTCGTCACGGTGGCGAGGATGCGGGTGAGCACACCGTTGTGGAGCGTGTAGCAGCGCAGTGCGAGGAAGCCGTCGACCATGTCGACACCGAGGACGGCGTCGGCCTTGCCGTCGCCCGTCAGGTCGTAGTACTCGGGGCTGCGGATCGGGCATCCGGTGCGCCCGGCGGCGCCCGCCTCGCAGGCGGCGGCCTTCGCCGCGGTCTCCTCGTCGAGCGCGTCCGCGCCGGAGAGTGCGTCAGGAGCGGCGGCCATCTCGGCCTGGATCACGGCGACCGGGTCCACGCTCCTGATGTCCCCTGAGGTCACCTTGGGTATGCCGGGCACCGGAACGGGCCGTTCGTTTCCCGAGTCCCCGGGCGGCTCCGTGGCCGGCGGCCGGTTCGGCCACAGCTTGGCGGGGGCGGACGCGACCGGCGTCGGCCCGGCGCTCTCGGCGTCATTCGTCGCGGAGCACCCGGTCATCAGCACGGCGGCGCCCGTCCCCAGCAGGGCGAGCGCGGTGCGGACGGCGGACAAGTCTCTCCCTGCGGCGGTCGGGGGCGGTGGCGGATCGGAGCGCGGATCGGAACATGAATCGGGGCACCGATCGCGATGATCCAGCTCCATTGTCCGACAGCCTCGTGCCGCGGGCCCGGCGCGGAGGTGTGCCGGTGGTCACGCGACCTCCAGCAGGTCCGGCTCGATACCCAGCGTCCGGTGCAGTTCGTCCAGGCCCAGCGGGGTGACGCGGACGGCCCGGCGGGTGCCGATCCGGGTGGCCCAGCCCCGGTCGAGGACCAGGCGGCACAGCTCGGCGCCGGCCGTGCCGGCCAGGTGGGGGCGGCGTTCCGTCCAGTCCAGGCAGGGCCGGGCCAGCGGCCGGCGGGAGGGCGGGGCGGGGCTGTCGTACGCGGACAGGTCGGCGCCGAGGCCGGTGAGCCAGACCAGTCCCGGCCCGGTGAGGGAGAAGCCGGCGTCCTGGCTCAGCAGGCCGCGCCCGGTCATCGCGTCGGTGATCGCGACCCCGAGCCGGCCGGCCAGATGGTCGTAGCAGGTGCGGCCCCTGGCCAGGGCCTGGCCCGCCGAATGGGCGCGCAGCCCGCCGCCGGCCGGCGCCTTCCGCGGGGTGACGTGGGCCGCCAGGTCCTCGATCATGCGGGCGGTGTCGGGGTCGGCGAGCCGGGCGTAACGGTGTCGGCCCTGCCGCTCCTGGACCAGCAGGCCGCCGTCGACGAGCCGGGTGAGGTGCTCGCTGATGGTCGACGGCGCCACACCGCAGTGCCGGGCCAGCTCGCCGGACGTCCAGGCGCGGCGGTCGAGCAGGGCCAGACAGACGGAGGCGCGGGTCTCGTCGGCGAGCAGCGCCGCCAGGGCGGCCAGGGTGGTGGGTGTGCGCGGACCGGTCATGCCGCCCATCATCGCCCCGCGACACTTCGGCACCCGCCGAAACGTCCCGCCCCTACTTTTCCGGCATGGACTTCATGAAAACGCGCGGCGAAAAGGCCCGGGAGCGCTGGTGGGACGCGCTCGTGCTGCTCTCGGTGATCTGGGGCAGCAGCTTCCTGCTGATGAAGGTGGGTGTGGGCGTCCTGCCGCCCGCCTACGTGACGCTGGTGCGGCTGGTCGTCGGCGCGGTGACGCTGCTGGTGTGGCTGCGGGCCACCGGCGGCCGGCTGCCGCGCGGCGCCGGGGTGTGGGGGCATCTGGCGGTGACCGGGGCGCTGGTGAACGTCGCGCCGTTCACCCTCTTCGCCTGGGGCGAGCAGCGGGTCTCCTCGGTCGTCGCCGGGATCTTCAACGCCGCGACACCGCTGCTGACGATGCTGGTGGTGACCGTGGTCCTGCCCGGGGAGCGGCCGGGAGCGCGCCGGCTGCTCGGGATGCCGATCGGCTTCGCGGGCGTCCTGGTGGTCCTCGGGGTGTGGCGCGGCGCCGACGGCTCGGACCTGGCGGGCCAGCTGGCCTGCCTCGCGGCGGCCGGCTGCTACGCGGTGGGCTTCCCGTACGCGCAGCGGTTCCTGGCCGGGCGCCCCGAGTCCACCGTCTCGCTCTCCGCCGCCCAGGTCGTGGTGGCGACGGTGGAGGCCGCCGCCCTGGCGCCGCTCGTCTCCGGCGGGCTGCCGGCCGCCGGCCCCGACGGCTGGACGCCGTCCGCCGTCGTCGCCCTGCTGCTGCTCGGCGTGCTCGGCACCGGGGTGGCGTATCTGCTCAACTACCGCATCATCCGCCGCGCGGGAGCCGTGGCCGCGTCCACCGTCACGTATCTGATGCCGCTGGTCGCGGTGGTGGCAGGGGCGGTGCTGCTGGGCGAGGGCATGACGTGGAACCAGCCGGTGGGGGCGCTCGTCGTGCTGCTGGGCGTCGCCGTCGGACGGCGGCGCGCGGGGAACGGGACCGGCGCCACGGTGGTCCGCGCCGCCCCGGAAACGCCTCGACCGGCCCGGGCAACCGCTACTACGCTCGGCCGATGACCAGCCCCCGGTACCCCGCCAAACCACGTCCCGGCGACCGCGTCGCGGTGCTCTCCCCGTCGTCCGGCCTGCCGGGCCTGCTGCCGCTGCCGTTCGAACTCGGCCTGAACCGGCTGGAGAAGGAGTTCGGCCTGCGGGTCGTGGAGTATCCGGCGACCCGGAGGATGGGCTCCACCGCGCGGGAGCGGGCCGCCGATCTGCATGCCGCGTTCGCCGATCCGGACATCAAGGCCGTGATCGCGAGCATCGGCGGCGACGACCAGATCACCGTACTGCCGTACCTGGACGACGAGTTGATCCGCACGAACCCCAAGCCGTTCTTCGGCTGGAGCGACAACACCTGCCTGCTGCACCACCTGTACGGGCTCGGCATCGTCGGCTACCACGGCGGCTCGGTGATGGTGGAGTTCGGGCGGCCCGGGGCCATGCACCCGGTGACGGCGGACTCGCTGCGGGCCGCCCTGTTCACCTCGGGCGAGTACGAGCTGGCGCCGGTCGGTGAGTTCAACGAGGTCAACGGGGACTGGGCCGATCCGGCGACCTTCGACAAGACGCCGCGGATGACGCCCTGCGAGGGCTGGACCTGGCACCGGCCGGATCGCGTCGTGGACGGCACGAGCTGGGGCGGGAACGTGGAGATCCTGTCGTGGCTGCTGATGGCGGGACGGGAGACGGCGCCGGCCGGGAGCCACCGGGGCCAGGTGCTCTTCCTGGAGACGTCGGAGGAGATGCCGCCGGCGGTGGAGGTCTACCGGATCCTGCGGAACATGGGCGAGCGCGGGCTGCTGCGGCAGTTCCCCGCGCTGCTGATGGGACGCGCCAAGGCCTGGAGCATCGGCCGGCCCGACCAGCTCGACACGGCGGGCCGGGAGCGCTTCCGCGCCGATCAACGGGCCGCGGTCCTGCGGGCGCTGGCGGAGTACGCGCCGGAGGCGATGGCGGTCTTCGACGTGGACCTCGGGCACACCGACCCGCAGGTCGTCATCCCGTACGGCGGGCGGATCCGGGTCGACGGACCCGCCCGGCGCATCACGGTCGGCTACTGAGTCGGGTACTGAGTCGGCTCCTTGGTCGGCTCATGCGTCGACTCATGCGTTGACTCATGCGTCGGCTCCTGCGTCATGCCGCTCCGAGCCGTGCCCGAGCCGTGCCCGAGCGGTGCCGCTCATCCGGCGGCCACATCGATGAGGACCTTGCCGACCGCGTTGTTCTCGACGGCCGCATGCGCGTCGCCCGTCTTCTCCAGCGGGAAGCGGTGCAGCGGCAGCCCGGCGTCCTCGCCCACGCGCAGCGCGCCGTCCGCGACGGCGGCCGACACGTCGGCGACGGCGTCGGCCTTCGCACGCTCGGGGACGGTGTAGACGAGGACGCCCTGCCAGCGCAGGTTGGGCACCATCGCCTGCCGGACCGGGACGGTGATCTCGTCGCCGCCGTTGTTGGCGTAGAACGCGATGACCGCGTTCGGCGCGGCGACGGCGTGGTCGATGACGGCGTTCACGGCGGGGGCGACCTCGACGATGATGTCGACGCCGTCGGGCACCAGCAGCCGGATCGTCGCGGCGGCGTCCTGGGTGCGGTAGTCGATGACGTGGTGGGCGCCGGCGGCACGGGCGAGTTCGGCCTTCCGGGTGCTGCTGACCGTCGTCACCACCGTGGCTCCGGCCCAGCGTGCCAGCTGGATCGCCGCGTTGCCGACCGCGCCCGCGCCGCCCGCGACCAGCACGGTGCGGCCGTCGAGGGAGCCGGGGGCGAGGCGGTCGGGGCCGCCGTCCGCGAGCGTGAGGGTGCGGTGTGCGGTCAGCGCCGGGATGCCGAGGCTCGCGCCGAGGTCGAAGGACGCCTCGTCGGGCAGGAACACGGCCTGCCGGTCCGGGAGCACCACGTACTCCTGCGCGGTGCCCTCGCTGCGCTGCCAGGCCGCCTCCCAGATCCACACCCGCTGTCCGACGCGCTCGGCCGCGACGCCCTCGCCCACCGCGTCGATCACCCCGGCGCCGTCCTGGTTCGGCACCTGCTCGGTACCGCCGGCCGGGCCGCCCGTCGCGCCCTGGCGCGACTTCCAGTCCGTGGGATTGACGCCCGAGACATGGACCCTGACCCGGACCTCCCCGGGTCCCGGCGCCGGAATCGGCCGCTCGGTCAGGGACAGTACGTCCGGTCCGCCGCTGCTTGTGTGAACGATTGCCTTCATAGCCGTCATACCCGGTTACAAGGCCCGGAGCCCGCGGCTTCTTCCCGCGATCCGGCGTCATAGGGCCTCCGCGAGGGCTCCATAGGGCGGATTCCCGCCATCCGCTTGATCCGCCGACCGCGAAAGACCGTGGTGTCCGGGGCCCGGCGAGTGATCCTGGCCGAAGATCCCGCCGAGATCCCGTCGCGGGGTCCCCGACCCTGAGCGAAGAAGGATGCCCGATGACCGTCGAATACATCCGCTACCGCATCACCGACCCCGAACGCCGTCCCGCATTCGAGAAGGCGTACACGACCGCCGCCGAGCAGCTGGACCTCGCGCCGCAGTGTCTGGGCTACGAGCTCTCGCACGGCGTCGAGGAGTCCGACCGCTACGTCCTGCGGATCGAGTGGACCTCGGTGGAGGCCCATGAGCAGGGCTTTCGCGGTGGACCGCAGTTCCCGCCGTTCCTGGCCGCGATCCGCCCGTACATCGGCGACATCGAGGAGATGAAGCACTACGAGCGCACCTCCGTGGTCTCCGGGGACCGGGCATGAGCGCCGGGGCGGCCGCGTCCGGCGGCACGAACGGGGGCGCGGAGCGCGGCGGTTTCTACGAGGCGCTGGGCGGTATCGACGGCCTGCGCCGGCTGACCGAGTCCTTCTACGCGGTGGTCCGCGCCGATCGGCTGCTCGCGCCGGTCTTCGCGCACTTCACCCCGACGCATGTCGAGCATGTCGCGGTGTGGATGTCCGAGGTCTTCGGCGGCCCGGCCGGCTACACCGCCGAGCTGGGCGGCCACCCCGGGCTGATCCGCAACCACCTGGGGCTGTCCATCACGGAGGAACAGCGCGCCCGCTGGGCCGAGTTGATGATCGCCACGGCCGCGAAGGAACTGCCCGACGACGAGCTGCTGCAGCAGCGCTTCGCCGAGTACATCGAGTGGGGGACGCGGATCGCGCGGTCGGTCTCGCAGCCGGGCGTCGAACCGGGCAACCCGGGTCCGGTGCCGCAGTGGGGCTGGGACGGACTGAAGAAGCACTAGGCCGTTCCCGGCAGAGCCTAGGACCGGGAAGACGCCGCCGTGAACAGTCCGCCGGCGGGCTGCGCGGTGTTGTACAGCGGCTCCGGGGCGAAGTCGGCGGCCTCGGGTTCCGGCAGGACGACGGCTCCGGCGCTCGGTGTGATGCGGGGCCGGCGCGGGGAGCGGTCGCCGGACGCACCGCCGTGTCCGCGGTGCACCAGGAGGCCGTTGACCGGGTCGGGTGCGGCGTCGAGCGCGGCCAGTGTGCCGGGCAGCTGCCGCCAGGACTCCCACTGCCATTCCTCGCGGAAGCGGACCTCGAGCACGACGCCCCAGGAGTGGGCATGCCACTCCCAGCTCAACGCGCCGTTGGTGACCGCCGATTCAATGAGCGACTCCGCATGGGCGTCGCGCCACTGTGCGGCGGAGGTCCTGGCGTTGAGGATCTCGATCGACCACCAGTCCGCAGCCATGCCTTCGACGATAGACACGCGGGCGGCGGAGGGCTAGGGCCTGTCGTCTGGATCTCCGCGGCGTCGCGGAGATCCAGACGACAGACCCTAGGCCCGGAGGGTCGTCGGCCGGGCGGGTTGCCTGTTGCAACCCGCCCGGCCTCCGCTCCGTCAGCGCTTGCCGAGCGCTTCCTCCACCAAAGCGAGTGTCTCGGTGACGCGCAGCGCGAAGCGCGCGTCGCAGGGGTGGGGTTGTCCGGTGCGGGCGGCGGTGATCAGGGCGTCGGTGGCGTTCCGCAGCGCCTCCACCGGGCCCTCGCCGAGTTCGGGGAGCGTGCGCACGCCGCGCTCACCGCGCAGCTCGACGGTGACTCCGGCGGCCGGTTCCGGCGCTGTCAGGCTGAGGGTGGCCGTGCTGGCCGACCCGCCCGCGTGGCGCAGCGCCACATGGACGGTGTCGCCGCTGCCGCTGACGGCCGCGACATCGGTGACATCGCCGAACACCGGCAGGAGGACGGACAGGGCATGCGGTCCGACGTCCCACAGCGCGCCCTTCTCGCGGCGCCACGGGGAGGCCGCGAACGGGCTGTCGCCGCCGGCGAAGACCGAGCCGAGCCAGTCGGCGCGGCCGGTGAACCAGCCGCCCGCGGCGGCCTGCTCGTCGACCCACTCCCCCGTCGTCCGGTCGAAGCGGACGGTGAAGAAGACGACGGACGCGACGCCGGACGCCTCGGCTGCCTCGACGACCGCGCGGGCCTCGCCGACGGTCGCCGCGAGCGGCTTGTCGAGCAGCAGATGGCGGCCGGCCGCGGCGGCGCGGGCGGCCAGCGGGGCCTGGACGTCGGGGGGCAGCGCGATCGCGACGGCGTCCACGTCCGCGATCAGGGCGTCCACGTCGTCATAGGCGCGGGTGTCGAAGCGCGCCGCCAGGTCGGCCGCGGCCTCGGGCCTGCGGCCCCATACGCCGGTGAACTCGACCCCGGGGTGGGCGCTCAGGGCGGGCGCGTGGGCGATCTCCGCCCAGGGGCCGGTGCCCAGCAGTCCGACGCGGAACGTCATGAGGAGTGCCGCTGGTAGCTGGCGCGGTCGAGGTCACGGATCTCGACGGAGCTGTGGACGGTCAGGCCGGGCGTCGCGGCGGTGTGCTCGCGGACGAGCGCGAGCACCGCGGTGCTCAGCTCCAGCTTGGTCCCGGGGGTGCGGCCGTCCAGCAGCGCGACCTGGATGTGGATCATCGCCTCGTCGGTCCCGCCGTCCGAGATGACGATCTCGTCCAGCGGGCGGAAGCGGGTCTTGCAGCCGGACACCTGCGCGTCCGCGATCTTGGCGACCAGCGGGTGCAGGGCCTGTGCGAAGCCCTGGCGGTCGAAGGTGTCGGTGAGGGTGGCGGAGTAGTCCACGGCTATGTGCGGCATGTCGGCAGCCTACTCAGCGATGATGGGCCGATGCCCGCCATTGATCTCCTCGGACGCCGCCCCAGAACCTCTGGAGGCCGCCCCGGCACCCGGTCGCCCGCCCGCAGGGCGCCCTGGGCGGCCTCGGCCTATGTGGCCGCCGTGCAGTCCGGCGCGTACATCCTGCGGCCGTTGCCGGAGGCGGACCGTGAGGCGGTGCTGCGCGCGCACTCCACCAATGTCGACAATCTGCGGGCCGGTCGCTGGCACACCCTCCTGACCAGTGCTTTTCTCGTGGAACGGCCGCTCGATCCGGCGTACGGGGCGATACTGCTCGGCGTTCTGGGCGGGGCCGAGGCCGTCTGGGGGTCGCGCCGGACGGCCGCGGTGTTCGCGGTCGGCCACCTCGGGGCGAGCCTGTTGGTATACGGCGGGCTCCGCGCGACGGACGCCTCGAAGGAGACCCGGTCGGCGGTGGACGTCGGAGCCAGCTACGGCCTGAACGCGGTGCTCGGGGCCGCCGCCGTCTCGCTCCCGCACCGCGCCGCACGGGCGGTGGCCGCGGCCGGTGTGCTGGGTCTCGTCGTGCGACCCCTGGTGCGGGAGGGGCGGACGTTCACCGACGCCGGACATCTGGCGGCGCTACTGCTCGGTCTGGGCGCAGGTCGCACGGGTGCGTTCACACGGGGTTAACACAAGGGACACAGCCGGGAAAAACGTTCTTGCCATGCTGCCACCGGCTCGATCAACGGCGCTCGGCCGACACCCCTCGTTTCAGTGCACTACTGCACCCGCGAAGACAGTGGCTTGTTAAGGATGGCGCCCCGTGACCTACAAGGCTGAGTACATCTGGATCGACGGCACCTCGCCGACCGCCAAGCTTCGCTCCAAGACGAGGATCCTGGCCGACGGCGCCGAGCTCCCGACCTGGGGCTTCGACGGATCCAGCACCAACCAGGCCGTGGGTCACGCATCGGACCGCGTGCTCAAGCCGGTGTTCTCCTGCCCGGACCCGATCCGCGGCGGCGCTGACGTCCTGGTCATGTGCGAGGTGCTCAACACCGACATGACGCCGCACGAGAGCAACACCCGTGCGCTGCTCACCCCGCTCGCCGAGCAGTTCGCCGGCCAGGAGCCGATCTTCGGCATCGAGCAGGAGTACACCTTCTTCGACGGCGCCCGGCCGCTCGGCTTCCCCGTCGCCGGCTTCCCCGCCGCGCAGGGCGGCTACTACTGCGGTGTCGGCTCCGACGAGATCTTCGGCCGCGACATCGTCGAGAAGCACCTGGAGAACTGTCTCACCGCGGGCCTGGCGATCTCCGGCATCAACGCCGAGGTCATGCCCGGCCAGTGGGAGTTCCAGGTCGGCCCGGTCTCGCCGCTGGAGGTCTCCGACCAGCTGTGGATCGCGCGCTGGCTGCTGTACCGCACCGCCGAGGACTTCAACGTCTCCGCCACCCTCGACCCGAAGCCGGTCAAGGGCGACTGGAACGGCGCGGGCGCGCACACCAACTTCTCCACCAAGGCCATGCGCGAGGGCTACGAGGCGATCATCACCGCCTGCGAGTCCCTCGGCGAGGGCAGCAAGCCGCTCGACCACGTCAAGAACTACGGCGCGGGCATCGACGAGCGCCTGACCGGTCTGCACGAGACCGCCCCGTGGAACGAGTACAGCTACGGCGTCTCCGACCGCGGCGCCTCGGTGCGCATCCCGTGGCAGGTCGAGGTCGAGCAGAAGGGCTACATCGAGGACCGGCGTCCGAACGCGAACGTCGACCCGTACGTCGTGACCCGCCTCATCGTCGAGACCTGCTGCACCGCGCTGGAGAAGGCCGGCCAGGTCTGAGCTTTCACCGGTGAATGACAACGGCTGAGGGGCCCGTCGAGTCGACGGGCCCCTCAGCCGTTGTACCGCCGTCCGCGGACCTCAGCGGACGCCGGTCGGCGCACCCGCCGCGTAGACGTCCCGGGCCGGCGGGGCCGGGACGGCCTCCTCGCCGTGCGACACCTTCGGCAGCCAGCCCAGCCGGCGCGGCAGGTACCAGTTGCGCTCGCCGAGCAGGACCATCACCGACGGGAGCAGCAGCACCCGCACCACGGTGGCGTCCAGGAACACCGCCACGGCCAGGCCGACGCCCATCTGCTTCATGTCCTGCATCGACAGCGTGGCGAAGACCGCGAAGATCGCGACCATGATCGCGGCGGCGCTGGTGACCGCGCCCGCCGTGGAGCGCACCCCGTCGCGGACCGCCTCGGTGGTGCTCATCCCCCGGTCGCGGGCCTCACGGATCCGGGACACGACGAACACGTGGTAGTCCATCGACAGGCCGAACAGGACCACCAGGACGAACAGCGGCATCCAGCCCTCGATCGCGCCCACCGACTCGGTGCCGACCAGGGACGCGCCCCAGCCGTGCTGGAAGACCGCCGTCATGACACCGAACGCGGCGCCCACCGACAGCAGGTTGAGGAGGATGGACGTGACCGCCACCGTCACCGAGCGGAAGCTGAACAGCATCAGCAGGAACGTCACGCCCATGATGAAGACGAAGACCGGGACGATGCCGCTCTTCAGCTGGCCGTTGAAGTCGACGGAACCGGCCAGGTCACCGGTGACGTAGGCGTGCTCCGCGACCGGGCCCAGGGTGTGCGGCACCAGGTCGTCGCGCAGGGTGGCCAGGGCGTGCTTCGAGACGGCGTCGCTGCCGTTCCCCGCGAGCGGCACCTCGATCACCGCGATGTCCTGGTCCGCGTGGACCGCGGTGGTGACGCCCTTGCCGAACTCGTCCGACGCGGCGGCCTTCGCCGTGAAGCCGGCGATCGCGGCCCTGACGCCGGGCGCCTCGATGTCCCGGGCCTGCACGACGATCCTGGCCGGTGCCGGACCGCCCGGGAAGGCCGTGGTGATCTGCTCGAACGCGGTGCGCAGCGGGGCGTCGGCCGGGAGCTGCTTGTCCATGCCCAGCGACTCGGTGTGCATCCCCAGCGCGGGGACGGCCAGCGCCAGCAGCACTCCGGCGCCCAGCACCGCGAAGATCTTCGGCCGGGCGATGACGGGCCGCAGGACGGCACCGGAGACACGGCCTGCCTGACGGCGCGGCTTGTGGGCACGGCGGGCCCGGGAGGCGCGGCCGAAGCGCGGCAGCCGGCCCCGCTCGACCCGGTCGCCGAGCAGTGACAGCAGGGCGGGCAGCACCGTCACGGAGCCGAGCATCGCGGTGAACACGACGAGGATCGTCGCCATCGCGAAGCCCTTGAAGAGCAGCAGCCCGGACAGGAACATGCCCGCCATCGCGACCATGACCGTCAGCCCGGAGACCAGTACCGCCCGGCCGCTGGTGGCCGCGGCGATCCGCAGCGCGGTCTCGGCGTCGTGTCCCGCCGCCCGCTCGTCCCGCTCGCGGCGCAGGTAGAACAGGCAGTAGTCGACGCCGACGGCCAGCCCCATCAGGAGCATCACGGAGCTGGTGGACTCGAAGATGTGCAGCTTGTGGCTGCCGACCGCCAGCAGGCCGCTCGCCCCGATGAACGCGGTGACCGCGAGCCCGACCGGCAGCAGCGCGGCGACCAGGGCGCCGAAGGCGACCAGCAGGATGCCGAGCGCGAGCGGTACGGCCGTCCACTCGGCCTTCGCGAAGTCCTTGGTGATGACATCGCCGAGCCACTTGCCGGCGCTGGCGTCCCCGAACTCGTCGATGAGGACGTCCTGGTGGCCGTCGCGGACCTTCTGCACCGCGTCGAGCACCGGCTGCACCCGGTCGCCCGCGTCCTCCTGCTTGCCCTTCATCTCGAAGCGGATCAGCGCGGAACGGCCGTCCTGGGACGGCAGCGCCGCCTGTACGGCCCCGACCTCGCCGGTGGCGCCGACCCCTTCGGCGACCGCCTTCGCCGCCGTCTTCCACTGTCCCGGGCCCTCGGAGCGGACCAGGACCATCTCCCCGGCCGGGTGCTCCAGGCCGTGCTCGGCCAGGATCCGGTCGGCGGCGGCCGAGTCGCCGGCGCCGTTCTCGTACGACTTCATCTGCGTCGTACCGACCATGCCGCCGATGACCGAGGCCACCACCACGAACAGCAGCCAGCCGATGATCGCCGTCTTGCGGTGACCGGCGCTCCACGCACCGAGCCGTGCCGCGAGATTGTCCTTCATCTCGTCGCTCCCCCAAGGATTCAGTAGATTTCTCCGACCCCCTGAAGGTAGGAATTCGCGGCGGCGGGCCCCAGCCGTCCAGACCCCCGGTCCCGATGGTGTCGCCAGGTACACCCCCTTGGGGGGCCACCGCCAGTGACCTGCGCGGACGCCGTCGGCAGACTGGGTGATGCCAAGATGGCGACGCAGACGGTTGACCGAACGGGGAGGGCGGCCATGAACATCCGCAACGCGGGACTCGCAGGTATCAGGGGGCTCGCCCTGGCAGTACTGGGCCTCGTCGAGTCGATCGTCCTCTTCGTGTTCGCCGTGGTCTCGATCTCCTTCATCAGCATCGGCATCGGCATCTTCACCACTCCGTGGATGATCGCCAGGGTGCGGGACCGGGCCGACCACCGCCGGGAGCTGGCGCTGCGCTGGTCGGGTGTCGAGATCGCCCGCCCGTACCGCCCCGCACCGGAGTTCCGGCCGGGGGTCGCCGGCAGCTGGCGGCGTCTGGAGTGGGTGCTGACCGACCCCGCCACCTGGCGTGACCTGCAGTGGCTGCTGGTCGACATGACGGCGGGCGCGATCCTCGCGTACATCACGGCCGGGCTGTTCCTGGAGGGCGCCTTCGGCTGGGTGCTCGCCGCCGCCGTGTGGCGGCCGATCGTGTCGGCGGGCGGCACCTACTGGTACGCGTTCATCCCAGTCTCCGACCAGACGACGGCCGTCCTGGCCGCCCTGCTCGGCACCGTCTGGATCCTGCTCGGCCTGCGCTTCTCCCCGACGCTGCTGCACCGCCACGCCCTGCTCACCCGGGCCTTCCTCGCCCCCACCCCGGCGGCGCAGGAGGCGGCGCTCAAGCGGCGGGTGGCCCGGCTGGCGGAGACCCGCTCCGACGCGGTCGACAGCTCCGCCGCCGAACTCCGGCGCATCGAACGGGACCTGCACGACGGCGCCCAGGCCCGGCTCGTCGCCATGGGCATGAACCTCGGCATCGTCGAGCACCTGCTCGAGCAGAACCCGGAGAAGGCCCGGAAGATCCTCTCCGAGGCCCGCCAGTCCTCCGCCGACGCCCTCACCGAACTGCGCGACCTGGTGCGCGGCATCCACCCGCCGGTCCTCGCGGAGCGCGGACTCGGCGACGCGGTCAGGGCGCTGGCGCTGCGCGGCCCGATCCCGACCGACGTCAACGTCGATCTGGCCGGCCGCTTCGAGGCGCCGGTGGAGTCGGCCGCCTACTTCACGGTCTCCGAGCTCCTCACCAACGCCGCCAAGCACTCGGGCGCCGAGCGCATCTGGATCGACCTGCGGCACGAGGACGGCATGCTCCGGATCTCGGTCACCGACGACGGCAGCGGCGGCGCCGACGTCTCCCGCGGCACCGGTCTGCAGGGCATCGAACGCCGGCTCGGCGCGTTCGACGGTGTCCTGGCCGTGAACAGTCCGGTGGGCGGCCCGACGATGGTGACGATGGAACTCCCGTGCGCGCCGGCGGCCCCGGCGGCGAACCAGGTGCGGTAGCGCCGGACCGTTGAACTCACGTGACGAGTGGCCCCTGACCCCGTATCGGGTCAGGGGCCGCCGCGGTCTCCGGTCCTGTCCGGGGTCCTGTCTCCGCATCCGGCGCGGCGCCAGGCGCGGCGGAGCCGGTCGAGTTCGGCCAGCTCGGCCCGGGTCCAGGCCACGTTGGAGCGCTCCCGGACGAAGCGGCGGATCGCCTCGTTGGCCGCGGACACCGGGCTCTGGTCGGCGGCGGACGGCGGCGGGACGGACATGTCCCTCACTGTGGGGCACCGGTGTGACAGCCGTGTGAGCCGGGATTAAGAGGCGGATGAAGATTCACTGTCGCCTGTGGGACGGCTGTGAGGTGGTGTGACGGGTGTGAAGGGGCAGGGTGGGATCCGCCTTCGCGGACCGGTTGTCAGAGGTGGCCGCTACGGTGGGCCGTATCCCATCAGCGCTGGCTGCGCCGGGAGGGCCCCGCCGACAGCGCGGCGGGGCCCAGCACCGTCCCGCCCCCCGCCATCCTGGAGTTGCCGTGCGCGTCGTTCTCGCCGAAGACCTCTTCCTGCTGCGCGACGGACTGGTCCGGCTGCTGGAGGCGTACGACTTCGAGATCGCCGCCGCGGTCGACAACGGGCCGGAACTGCAGCGCGCCCTGGTGGAGTTGCGGCCGGACGTGGCGGTGGTGGATGTGCGGCTGCCGCCGTCGTTCACCGACGAGGGACTGCAGGCGGCGCTCCACGCCCGGCGCGAGATCCCCGGCCTTCCGGTGCTCGTGCTCTCCCAGCACGTGGAGCAGCTGTACGCCCGGGAGTTGCTGGCCGACGGCAGCGGCGGGGTCGGCTATCTGCTGAAGGACCGGGTGTTCGACGCGGACCAGTTCATCGACGCGGTGCGGCGGGTGGCCGGCGGCGGTACGGCGATGGATCCGCAGGTCATCTCGCAGCTGCTGGCCCGCAATGTGCGCAACGAGCCGCTGGGACAGCTGACGCCCCGCGAGAGCGAAGTGATGGCTCTGATGGCCGAGGGCCGGTCCAACGTCGCGATCGCGGAGCGGCTGGTGGTGACGGAACGGGCCGTCGCCAAGCACACGTCCAACATCTTCGCCAAGCTCGACCTGACGCTGTCGGACGACGACAACCGCCGGGTGCTGGCCGTGCTGGCCTACCTGGACCGTTCCTGATCTGCTTTTGCGCGGCGCCGCCCGGTGGGCACGCCGCCGTGCTCGACTGACCGGATGCACGAGACACCTCCCCCCGGAGTCCCTGCCGAGGACGTCACCGAGACCATGGCGGAACGGCTCAAGGAACGGATCTACGCGACGATCACCATGATCGCCGTCGTCGTCGGCCTCACCATGGTCGACGACCTGGCGGCGGGCGAGGCGGCCGTGTCCGTCGCCGCCACGTCGCTCGGCCTGTGGCTGGCCACCCTCGTCGCGGACGACCAGGGGCACCGGGCCGTCCACCACCGCTCCACCACCTGGCCGGAGTTCCGCCGACTGCTGTACGTCAGCAGTCCGTTGCTGCTCAGCGCCGCAGGACCGCTGATCCTGATCGGTGTGTCCGCGACCGGGGCGATGGCCCTGCACACCGCCCTGGTCGCCGCCGCGACGGTCGATGTCGTCGGGCTCTTCGCCTGGGGCTTCCTCGCCGGTGTCCGGATGGGCGGCGGCCTGCTGGCCGCGCTGGTCGCCGGCACGCTGGACACGGCGATCGGCGCGGCCGTCGTACTCGTCAAGCTCACCGCGGGCCACTAGGACGTGGATCGGGGCGGATCATCCCGCCCGGCGCACCGCGAACAGGAAGCAGCCGAATTCCACTGCGCGGACGTGCACCAGGGCGACCTCCGGGTCGCTGAACATCGCGGCCAGCTCCGCGTCCGCGGCGCCCGCCGCCGCCTCGTCGTGGCCGAGCCGGACGAGGCGCCCGCCCAGGATGCGGCCGTCGGCGCTGTAGGCGCGGAAGACCCGGTCGGTGCCGTGCATCGGCAGCGGGTAGCCGTCGCCGGACGGCGGGCCGGGGCAGGCGTCGGCGTCGGCGTGCACGAACACCGGCCCCATTTCCAGGTACGGGCCCGGGTTCGCGCCGGTCTCCGCCGCCCAGTGGCGCAGCGGGGCGTACGAGAGCAGCGCGATCCGGTCGCCGGGCGCCGCGTGCCGCAGGCAGCAGCGCAGTGGGGCGCCGCCCTCCTCGTGGGTGCTCAGCTCGGGCGCCAGGCCCGCGTCGTCGGTGTCCCGCAGGCGGGTGAGCAGGGCCGGATCGATGGCGGAGGTGTGGAAGGCCGTGGTCTCGCGGGTGATGGTCATGGGTCAACGATCGCTCGGGACGCGGCCGGAATCCGGCGGGAATCGGACGTGGCGCTGTGGGGGGACCCGGCGCGCGGCGCATTGAGTGACCATCGCACCATTCACTCGTTTGACGGCATGTGGACACATCGGAAGCGACAGCGGCCGGACCCGTGGAGGTCGAGGAGGCCGAAGCCTCGATCGTCGAGAACTATCCGCACCTGGTGCGGCTGGCGTATCTGACGCTGCCGGCCGCCCTCGGCCGGCACCGCAGGGTGCTGGCCGCGCACACCCTCGTGCAGCGGGCGCTGCCGCGCGGGCGGCACGCGCCCGACCCGGTCGCCGCGGACGCGGGCGGCCCGCGCGGTGGCCCGCCCGATCCGGCGTACGCGCTGGTGCGCCAGGAGGTGCTGCGCGGCGCGGTGGCGCACGGCGCTGAGGACGGGTGGCGGAAGCGGGCCCACGAGGCGCGCGGCTGGCTGCCGTTGCCGCATGTGTGGGGGTTGCGGCTGCACCCCAAGGCGGGCGGTACGGACGAACTCGCCCTGGACCGTTCGCTGTCCGAGCTCGGCAGCCCCGCCCGTGCGGCGTTCGCGCTGAGCGCCCTGGAGGGGCTGGCCGAACGCGAGGTGCGGCAGGTGCTGGCCGCGGCGGGCGTCGCCGATCCCCGCACCGCTGTCGCCGAGGCGGCCGCGGCCGCCGGTGAGGGCGGCGAGCCGGTCCGTGCGCTGCTCGGCGGCGGCGAGTTCGACCCGTGCACGGTGCAGGCGCGGCCGACCGATCTGCTGCGCCGACGGCAGCACATGCGGGCCGCGGGCCTCGCGGTCGCGGCCGTGGTGGTCGCGGCGGTGCTGCTGCCGCTGGCCGGCTCCGACGACGGCGACCCCGGTTCGTACGCGGCCGGGACGCCCGCCGGATCCGCGAGCCCGCTGGAGTCGTCGGCACTGGTGCGGGCCGACGCGGCCCTGTGGGAGCACACGTCACGGATGGATTTCACCGCCTGGCCCGCCCGGGGCGGCCGGAAGGACGACACCGAACTGCTGCGCCGTGCGCTCGCCGTGTGGTCCCGGCCCGGGGAGCGCGTGCAGGTCTCGGCGACCCCCGGCACCTCGCGCGGCCTGCCCGCCCAGCCCCCGCAGCTGCTGTACGCGGGCGATGTGGGCGAGGCGGCGGTGGTCGTGCTCTACGACGGGATGCGGATCGTCCGGTACGCGGAGCCGCAGGACGGCAAGGGTTTCGCCGCGCTGGACTTCGCGCGGGTGGACGACGCGGACGTCACCACCGGTGCGGCCGTCGTCGTGGGCCGTGTCGACGGCAACACCCGCTTCCTGACCGCGCCCTGGGTCGACGACGCGCAGACCCGCGACCTGCTCCAGCCCGACCGGGCAGGACAGCCGCTGCACGTCGCGGCCGACGGGGTCACCGACCCGGTCCGCACCCCGGGCGCGGGCGCCCCGGCGGGGCAGTGCGGGACGGCGTGGCCGGTGCTGCAGTTCCGCTCCTCGGCGAAGATCGTCGAGCAGCACTCGTTCCTGCTGACCGATCTGGGCGATCTGACCCCGGTCCATCTCACCTACACCCCTCCCCCGGGCGGCACGTCCGCCCCGGCCCGGCAGCCGCGCGAGGCCACCGGGTCGCAGGCCCTGCTGAACTGGGCGCACAGCGCGTGCCGGCTCGGGGCGCTGCGCGGCCAGGGCGTACGGGCCGTCGAGAACTGGGAGTTCGCCCAGCAGCGGCTGCCCGAGGGCGGCGCCGCCGCGTCCTGGGTGTGCACGCGGACGGACACCTGGCGCGGTGCCGGGCAGGCGATGGTGCAGTTCCAGCCCCCCGGCTCGTCGCCGACCGCTCTCGCGGCGGTGGCCGCGCAGGCCCAGGACACCAACGCGTGCAGCCGGTTCGGCCAGCACGTGCTGGCCGGCGTCATGTGGAAGTCCCCGGCCGGCCACTGGTTCCTGCTCGCGGCCGGCAGCCGCGATGTCACCAAGGTCTCGGCCACCGGCGGCGTCCGCGCCAGCGCGGACGGCCAGCTGCTCGCCGTCCGCGCGGAACGCGGCGCGAACGCCAAGCTGACGGGCCGGCTGACGACCGGCAGGACCCTGAACGCGCTGGGCTAGAGGGTGTCGACGGCCAGGGACATCGTGACGTGGTCGTCGGCATGACCGTCCTCGACCCAGCCCTGGCGGGCGTAGAACGCCTGGGCCCGCCGGTTCGGCCCGAAGACCTCCAGCCGGGCGGCGGTCACGGCGGCGTCCCGCCAGGCCGTGACGCACGCCCGGTGCAGGACGCTGCCGAGTCCCGCCCGCCAGAGCTCCGGGTCGACGTGGAACTGGAAGAGCTTCTCCTCGCCGGTCCTGAAGCCGAGCACCGCGAAGGCGACGACCCGGTCCTCGCGCAGCACGCAGAGCACCCTGCGGTCGGCCGACCCGATCGCGCGCCCGGTGCCCTCCCGGCAGCGGCGCAGTTCGTCGGGGCCGTTGTACGCCTCCTCGGGGAGATGCCCCTCGTAGTACGTGGCGCGGGCCCCGCGGTGCACGTCGGCGATGCCGTCCAGGTCACCGGGGGCGGCGTCACGGATCGTGACGGATGGGGAGTTCATGATCCCCTGGACGTCCCCTCGGGGGCGGCCGGTTCCGGTCCTGGGGCTCCGGGTGAGAAGGTCGGTCATGAGCGATCTTCAACGAGACGGTGTGATCTTCCGGCAGGCCACCGAGGACGACGTACCCGCCCTCGTCGCCCTGTACGACGGCGCCGCCCGCTGGATGCAGCGGCAGGGCATCGACCAGTGGAAGCCCGGCCAGAAGAGCGAGGACCACTTCCTGCTCCGTCTGAAGGAGGGCGAGGTCTGGCTCGCCGACACCGGCGGCAGTGCCCCGGTCGGCGGCTGGGAACTGTGGTGGGACGACGAGCCCGCCTGGGGCCCGCAGCCCCCGGTCGCGGGCTACATCCACCGCCTGATGACCGACCGCGCCACCGCCCCGCCCCACCTCGGCCGCGCGATGCTCACCCACGCGGAACACCGCATCACCCGAACCGGCCGCTCCCTGAGCCGTCTGGACTGCGTCGCGACCAACCCCCGCCTGCGCACGTACTACGAGTCGGCCGGCTACACCGTGACCGGCGAACAACCCCTGAAGGACGGCGGCAAGGGCAGCAGGTACGCGGTGACCCTCCTGGAGAAGCGGCTCGTCAGCTGACCAGCTCCGCGAGCATCGCTTCGAGCGGCCCCCCTGGTCGGCGGAACGCAGGCGGCCGAAGACCTCGTCCGCATACGACCGCAGGTGCATCACCGGGCAGAACGGGGTGTGCTCGGCGATGTCCACCGTGCGCAGCTCCCCCGCCCAGGGGTAGATGTCGCCGAAGATCGTCCGATGTCATCGGCAGAGGTGCTCCAGGTCGTATCCACCGGTCGGTGGGTCGGCCGCGAGGGCGATGAGCCGGGCACGGGTGATGTCCGCCTCGGCCTGGTCCAGGAGGGTCTGATCCGTGATGCCGAGGTTATTGCGCAGAACGCCGTTCGGCATCACATAGGGGTCACTCACCCGGCCTGCCGATCCGACGTGCCGCGATGGCGGGCGATCGCACGGGCTACGAGCTCATCGGCGTCGAGTCCGCCGCGGACGTAGGACTCGGCGTCCCGATCGGCCTCCGCGGAGGCCTGAAGCCCTTCGGCCGCGATCGATCCTGTGGCGGATTCAACCGCGTCGCGGCGCTGCGCCCGTCCGGTCAGCGCCTCGAACGCTTCGACGGAGAGCAGCACGCCCTGCGGTTTGCGGTGGGCACCGATGAGGACGGGGTCGGCGGCGGCTCCGTCCTCCGACAGCACCGTCAGTATCTGCGAGAGGTGAGCGCGGGCATCGCTGACAGTGACAACCTCGGGAACCTTCATACATCCACCATACCGAATTTCTGTCCCGATATCTGTACAGAAATTGGTACAGGAATTGGTACAAACAGGGCCCGCCTCCCCGGGCGGGGAGGCGGGCCCTTTCCGTCGTTCCCCGCGGCTATCGCTTCGTGTAGATCGCGACCGTGCGGGCCGGGATCGTGAAGGTTCCAGTGGTCTTGTCGTAGGTGGCGGTTTTGACGATCGGGTCGGAGCCGGCGGACTGGGTCGGGTGGAGGGCGTAGGGGGTGCCGGAGAGGGCGGGGACTCGCTGGGTCCGGGCGGTGGGCGTGGCGTTGAAGACCACGACCAGGTCGCCGAGGCGCATCGTGATGACGCCCGGGGTCTCGTCCTGGCCCGAGAGCGGGAAGGAGAGCCGGTCCTGGACCTGGGTGGTGGAGGTCAGGGCGAAGGCCGGTTCGGTGGAGCGGATCCTGAGCAGGTCCTGGTAGGCGGCGGAGGCGCCGGTGATCTCGGCGCAGCCGGGGTGCAGGGCCGGGGAGGTGAGCAGCGGCTTGGCGAAGGGCCACTTGGGCCGGTTGTCGGCGGCCGGCGGGAGGCCGCGGCCGAAGCCGTTGCCGGTGGCGCAGTCCCAGTGGATGGCGTTGAACCAGTCACCGGAGTCGAAGGAGTTGCGGTCCAGGGACTTGGAGCGCAGCAGGTCGCTGCCCGCCTGGTAGAGCGCCGGGCCCTGGGAGAGCATGGCGGTCGATTCGGCGAGCACCTGCATGCGGGCCCGGTCGGCGGCCGTCGTGGCGGCCGGGAGCTTGAAGGCCAGGGCGTCGTACAGCGATTCGTTGTCGTGCGCGTCGACGTAGGCGAGCGCGTCGCCCGGGGCCGCCGCGTATCCGGCGGGCTGGCCGTTGTAGTCGACCTCGGAGCCGCGCACCTGCTTGCCGGCGGAGTCGGTGAAGGTGAACGCGCTCAGGTTGCCGGTGAGCCCGACCTTGATGAGGTCCTGGTAGTGCAGCAGCCGGGTCTTCTGTTCGGCGGGAGTGCCGTTGGCGGTCGAGGAGTTGGGGTCGGTGTAGAGGCCGCTGGCGAAGCCCTGCACGCCGGGGTCGGCGTCGAACGGGCTGCCGCCGCGTACGGCGTCGCGGGCCCGGTCGCTGAAGGTGGCGATGCCGGTGCCGGCCATGTTGGCCTGGGTGGCCTGCTCGAAGCGGGCGTTGTCGGCGACCTCGCCGAAGTTCCAGCCCTCGCCGTACATGATGATCTTCTTGCCGTCGACGCCGTCCCTGGCGGGGGTCAGCGCGTCCAGCGCCTTGCGGACGGCGAGGATGTTCGCCTTCGGGTGGTGGCCCATCAGGTCGAAGCGGAAGCCGTCGACCTTGTACTCCTTCGCCCAGGTGACGAGGGAGTCGACGACCAGCTTCCCCATCATCGCGTTCTCCGGCGCGGTGTTGGAGCAGCACGTGGAGTTGGCGACCGAGCCGTCCGGCATCAGCCGCTGGTAGTAGCCGGGCACGATCTTGTCGAGGACCGAGGTGTCGGCCTGCCCTGAGGCGGCGGTGTGGTTGTAGACCACGTCCATCACCACCCGCAGCCCCGCGTTGTTCAGGCCCTGCACCATCTGCCGGAACTCGGTGGTGCGGCCCGCGCCGTCCGGGTCGGTGGCGTAGGAGCCCTCGGGGACCGTGTAGTGGTACGGGTCGTAGCCCCAGTTGTAGGCGTCCTTGGCCGCGGCCTTGGCCACGCACTCCTGCTGCTTCTCGGAGTCGGCGGGGAAGGAGGCGAGGTCGCAGTCCGGGACCGCCTGGTCGGCGGTCTTCTCCGGGACGGTCGCGAAGTCGAACGCGGGCAGCAGGTGCACATAGTCCGTGCCCGCCTTGGCCAGCGCCCGCAGATGCGTCATGCCCGCCGAACCCGGAGCCGTGAAGGCGGTGTACTTGCCGCGCTGCGCGGCCGGGACGGTGGTGTCCGCGACCGAGAAGTCACGGATGTGCAGTTCCTGGATCTGCGCCTGGGCCAGCGGCACGGCCGCCGGTTTGGCCTGCCGCTGCCAGCCCTTGGGGGCGAGCTTCGGGTCGGCCAGGTCGACGAGGAGGCTGCGGGCGGAGTCGGCGGTCAGGGCGACCGAGTACGGGTCGGTCACCAGGTTGGTGACCAGCTTCTGGACGCTCGGCGCCCAGACGGTGACCGCGTACCGGTACGGCTTGCCCGTCCAGTCGCGGCCGCCGGTCACCGACCAGACGCCGCTGCCGGCGTCGCGCCGCATGGGGACGGTCCTGCCGTCGATCTCCACCGCGACGCCGTGCGCCGTGGGCGCCCAGACCGACAGGGCGGGCCGGCCGTGGTCGAAGACCGGGCCGAGCGTCGCGCGCTGCGCCTTCGCGGCGTACAGGTCGTCGAGCACTCCCTGCGTCTGCACACCGGTGGCGGCGAGCAGCGCCCCGTTCGCGGCGCGCTGGGTGGCGATGAGCTGGCCGGGCAGCGCGGCGCCGATCCGGTCCCGGTCGCGCGGGTCGACGGTGAAGGCCGCGTACTCCTTCAGCTGCGGGTACTTCGCCTTCTGGGCGGCGGTCAGGCCGCCGGCGACCGGGGACAGCCGCAGCCAGTGGCCCTCGTCGGACAGGGCGCCGTCCTTGACGGTGATGCCGCCGTCGGGGGCGTAGACGAGCTGCTGGCTGGCGGACGCGCTCGCGTCGGTGTGCCAGGCGACGGTGTCGCGGTCGATCCACTGCGCCTGCGCCTTGCTCAGGTCGAGGTCGCCGCCCGTGCCCTTGGGCTGCGGGAGCAGGTACTTCTGCGTGCCGGCCAACAGCCACACCTCATGCCCGCTGGAGGCGAGGTCCAGGGACTGGTCGGACGGCAGGTCCTTGGCGTCGCCGTTGTGAAGGATGTAGCTCAGCGAGGTGGCGCCCGGTGCGAGCGGCACCTCGTACACCGCACCATAGGCGTCGATCCGCGTCGGCTGGAGCGGCTTGGTCCAGTCGGTGGGCGTGGCGGCGCCGGTCCAGGTGTGCAGGCCCCAGTGGGCGTAGTCGCCGTCGGCGCGCTGGTAGTGCAGGACGGCCTTGGTGGTGTCCTGCGGCGGGTAGGCGCCGGTGGGCGGCGCGTTGAGCACCTCGGGGCTGCCCTGCTTGATCCACACCTCGCCGGTCTTCGTGAGGTCGACGGCCCGGTCCGCGTCGGTGTCCTTGACGCCGTTCTTGTCGACGGCGATGAAGCCGACGCTGGACGCGCCCGGCTTGAGCTTGACGTAGGCGAAGGCGCCGTAGGCGTCGCGCCCGGAGAAGGGCTTGCCGGCCGGCCAGGTGGTGCCTTCGCCGTCGGCGATGTCGCCCCAGGTGTACAGGCCCCAGTCGGTGTAGTCGCCGTCGGTGCGCTGGTAGTGCACGACCGCGTAGTCGCGGGAGACGGCGCTGGGCGGCGTCGGCACGACGGGTGCGCCGCTGGTGGTGGCGGCGGTCGCGCTGCTGGTGTGGCCGGCGGAGTCGGTCACCACGGCCTTGTAGCGCAGGGCGGTCCCGGCGGGGACGGCCGCGTCGAGCGCCTGGGTGACGGTGTAGGGCGCGTGGTCGGCGGAGCCGAGCACCTGCCACCTGGCGTTGCCGACCTGGGCGGCGAAGACCACCCGGTCGAGCTGCCCGCCGGTCACGCCGGCGGAGATCTCGACGGTGCCGGTGGCACCGGCGGCGGGGGCGTGCAGCGCGATCGACGGCCGGGTGGCCGGAGCGCCGAGCGGCTTGTCCGCCTTGTAGACGACGGAGGACAGCGCGGGGACGGTCACGGTGACCTTGCCGTCGCCGCCGCTGTGCACGGTGCCGGTGGCGCCGTAGAGCGCGCGGAGGTCCGCCCCGGCCGCGCCGGTCGGTACCGCCACGGTCTTCGCCCCGGGCGCGTTGTTCACCGCGACCAGGTACTCGGTCCTGGTCTTCTGGTCCGTACGGGAGTACGCGTACACGCCCGCGCCGTCGGCCGCGTACCGCTCGGTCTGCACGCCGTCGCGCAGCGCCGGGTTGTCCTTGGTCAGCTTCGAGAGCGCGGCGATCGTCCGGTACAGCGGCGCCGCGGTGTCGTAGGCGTCACTGGCGTGGGTGCGGTCGGTGCCCAGCTCGTCGTCGTCGAGGTAGTCGGCGACGTGGGAGGCGAACATGGTCTGCCGGGCGTCCTTGTCGCCGCCCGCGCCGGTGAAGCCCTGCTCGTCGCCGTAGTAGACGACGGGGTTGCCGCGGCTGAGGAACATCAGCTCGTTGGCGAGCCGGTCCCGGCGCACCAGCTCCGCGTCGGTGGCGCCGGGGTTGTCCTGCTGGAGGAAGGTCCCGATCCGGCCCATGTCGTGGTTGCCGAGGAACGTCACCGCCTCGTAGGCGTTGGCCTTGTCGGTGGTGTACCGGTAGTCCTGCGCGAAGAGGCCGGACAGCTTGGCCGCGGAGCCGCCCTGGGAGGCGTAGGAGCGTGCGGCGTCCTGGAAGGGGAAGTCCAGGGTCGCGTCGAGCCGGCCCTGGGTGACGTAGGGCGAGGTGATCGCGGTGTCGGCGGAGTAGACCTCGCCGAACATGAAGAAGTTCTTCCGGCCGTGCTGGGCGGCGTACTGATCCAGCGCGGTGGCCCACTGGGTCCAGAACGGCAGGTCGACGTGTTTGACGGTGTCGATCCGGAAGCCGTCGATCGCGAAGTCCTTGACCCACTTCTCGTAGATCTTCTCCATGCCCTGGACGACCTCGGGACGCTCGGTCCACAGGTCGTCGAGGCCGGAGAAGTCGCCCTGGTCGGTGCTCTCCCCGGCGTAGGTGGAGTCGCCCCGGTCGTGGTACATCGCCGGGTCGTTGAGCCAGGCCGGCACCTTGACGTTCTTCTTCTCCGGCGCCACCACGGGCGTCCGCGGGAAGGAGTCGGCGTCGACGGCCGGGAAGTCCTTGCCCGCCGCGGCCGTCGAGTACCGGGTGTCGTCGAAGGGGGTGCCGTCCTTGCTCAGGTACGGGAACGCGCCCTTGGAGAGGTAGGAGTACGCCTTCTCCTTGTAGTCCACGACGTCGGCGGTGTGATTGGTGATGACGTCGAAGAAGATCTTCATGCCCTTGGCGTGGGCGGCGGCGATGAGCTTCTTCAGGTCGTCGTTGGTCCCGAAGTGCGGGTCGACCTGGGTGAAGTCGGTGATCCAGTAGCCGTGGTAGCCGGCCGACGCGTCCTTGCCGGTGCCCTGCACGGGCTGGTTCTTGAAGATCGGCGCCATCCAGATGGCGGTGGTGCCGAGCCCCTTGATGTAGTCGAGCTTCCCGGTCAGGCCCTTGAGGTCGCCGCCCTGGTAGAAGCCCTTGTCGGTGGGGTCGTAGCCGGTGACCAGCCGGGAGCCGGTGAGCCCGCCGGTGTCGTTGCGGGGGTCGCCGTTGGCGAAGCGGTCCGGCAGGACGAAGTAGAACTGCTCACGCGTGAGGTCGTGGCGGGCCGGCTGGGCGGCGAGCGCCGCGTCGGACGGCGGGGCGGGTGGCGCGGCGGCCAGGGCGGGCACGGCGGCCGGCACGGTGGCCAGCAGCAGCGCCGACACCACCGTCGCTGCCACACGTCGTATGCGTGCGGGTACGGACACGGGCGGGTCTCCTCGATACGGAAAGCTCGTGCCGGGGCACTACGCGCCGAGTCCCGCGGCCGCCCGGCAGCACCGCCGGGCGCTGCGGACGCTATCGCTGCCCGCTCCTTGCAGCAAGACCTTGCAACGGACTTCTTCAGGCCCTGGGCCTGCACCGGACATCCGCAGGTAACGGGGACGTCACATTCGGCGGACCCTGCGGAAACTTTCTTGCAGGCTCTTTCGCAAGGTCTTACATCGCTGTTACGTTCCTGCCCAGCCCGAGCAGCCGTACAGCACAAGCGGCGCGCATCACCCACTCCAGGGTGAACCGGGTTTTACCCTCATCAAGGAGACAGGTATGCGACGCGGCATATCCGCCGTGGCGATGGCCGCGGCCATCGTTCTCGGGGCCACCGCCTGTGGCGGCAGCAGCGACAACAAGAGCACCGGGGACGCGGCGAAGGACCCGGCCGGAGTCTCCGGGGACATCACGTACTGGGACACCTCGGACGCCACCAACGAGGCGCCTGTCTACCAGAGCCTGATCAAGGACTTCATGGCGAAGTACCCGAAGATCAAGGTCAAGTACGTCAACGTCCCGTTCTCCGACGTGGAGAACAAGTTCAAGACGGCGGCGCAGAGCGGCAAGGGCGCCCCCGACGTGGTCCGGGCCGATGTCGGCCTGATCCCGGAGTACGCCTCCAACCACTACATCGCCCCGCTGGACGGCACCGCCGCCCTCAAGGACACCGGCGACTTCACGCAGGGCCCGCTGAGCACCACCAAGTACGAGGGCAAGACCTACGGGGTCCCGTCGGTCACCGACACCCTGGGCCTGCTGTACAACAAGGAGCTCTTCGCCAAGGCCGGCATCACCAAGCCGCCGACCACGTGGGACGAGTTCATCTCCGTCTCGAAGACGATCAAGGCGAAGACCGGCGTCGCCGGCACCTACGTCAACCCGGACACGTACTTCCTGATGCCGCTGCTCTTCGGCGAGGGCACCGACCTCGCCGACGCGGCCGCCAAGAAGATCACGGTCAACTCGCCGGAGGCCGTCAGGGCGGTCACCAAGGCCAAGGAGATCTACGACACCTCGTCGGAGAAGGTCGACTTCGCCAGCGCCTACGACAACATGCAGACCTCGTTCAAGAACGGCAAGGTCGCCATGCTGATCCAGGGCCCCTGGTCGGTCGGTGACGACATCAGCGGCTCGGCCTTCAAGGGCAAGGAGTCGAACCTCGGCTACGCCCCGGTCCCGGCCGGCTCCACCGGCAAGCCGCAGGCGCCGACCGGCGGTCATGACCTCGCGGTCTACCAGGGCTCCAAGAACCTGGACGCCAGCTACCTGTTCACCGAGTTCATGACCTCCTCGGCCAGCCAGGTCACCATCGCGACCAAGACCGGCACCCTGCCGACCCGGACCTCGGCCTACACCCCCGCGGTGACCGCCGACCCGAAGATCGCCGGCTTCAAGAGCATCATGGACACCGCCCGCCCGCGGGTGGCGCTCCCCCAGGTCGCCAGCCTCTTCACCCCGCTCCAGCAGCAGTACGTGAAGATCCTGCAGGGCCAGGTCTCGGTCCAGGCCGGACTGAACGCCGCCGCGGCCGAATTCGGCAAGCTCCTGCCAGGCTTCACGGTCGCCAAGTAGCCACCGCTCCACAGGCACCAGACTCCGGTCCGGTCGGCCGGGGCCCCCGTCCTCCCCCTGGGAGGGCCGGGGCCCACGCGCCCGGCCGTCCGGGCCGGGCCGAACGCGCGGCCCCGGGGAACGAGCCACCCCGCCCGCCCCGTTCCGAGGGGCGCTCCGGGGCCGCGACACCACTCGCACCATCATCCGTAATCGTGGAAAGAGCCGATGAGTGATGACCACCGCAACCATTGACAGGCAATCGCGCGGCACGGCCCCGCGCGCCGGCCTCATGACGTCTTTCAAGCGGTCGTGGGACAAGCACTGGTACGCCTGGGCCATGGTCGCCCCGGTGGTCATCGTGATCGGCGTCCTGGTGCTGTACCCGCTGGGCTACGGCGTCTATCTGTCGCTCACCAACGCCACCGAACTGACCGTCGCCAAGAACATCGGCCCCGTGCACATCGCGGCCTCGTACGACGTCGTGGGCTTCGACAACTACTGGAAGATCGTCTCCGGCCAGGACGGCC
The DNA here is from genome assembly GCF_023701745.1 of Streptomyces sp. RKAG293. NCBI lineage: Bacteria > Bacillati > Actinomycetota > Actinomycetes > Kitasatosporales > Streptomycetaceae > Streptomyces > Streptomyces sp. RKAG293. The sequence goes on from NZ_JAJOZB010000001.1 coordinate 2,937,252, forward strand.
ACTTCTATCCCCGTCTCGCCTGGACGGTGATCTGGACGCTGTCCTGCGTCACCCTCACCTACGGCATCGGCATGGGCATGGCGCTGCTGCTCAACCGCCCGGTGAAGTTCCGGCTCTTCTACCGTCTCTCGCTGATCCTGCCCTGGGCCATTCCGGCCTTCGTCAGCGTCTTCGCCTGGCGGCTGATGCTCAACTCACAGTTCGGCGTGTTCAACTCGATCCTCACGCACGTCGGACTGCCGGCCCAGGACTGGCTCGGCACGCCCTTCGCCCAGAAGGTCGCCGTCATCATGGTCAACGTCTGGGTGGGCGTACCCTTCATGATGGTCGCCCTGCTCGGCGGCATGCAGTCCGTCCCCCAGGAGCTCTACGAGGCCGCCGAGATGGACGGCGCCTCCCCCTGGAAGCGGTTCGTGCACATCACGCTGCCGGGCCTGCGCCCGGTCAGCAACACCGTGATCCTGCTCGGGGTGATCTGGACCTTCAACATGTTCCCGATCATCTTCCTGCTGCTGGGCCAGAACACCAGCGGGGACACCGACATCCTCGTGACCTACGCCTACCGCCTGGCGTTCACCGGGGTGTCCGACTACTCCGGTGCCGCGGCGTACGGCATGGTCATCCTCGCCATCCTGCTGGTCTTCTCCACCTTCTACCGGCGCTACCAGGCCAAGACCGAGCAGGCGTAAGGAGCCATGACGATGAGTGCGACAGCTTCCACCAGCCAGGCGGGTACCGCCGGCACGTCCCGCTCCGCCGCGGTGGCCGCCCGCCGCCCGGGCCGCAAGCGCGGCGAACGCAGCCGCGCTGCCTCGCTCGCCCTGCACACCACGCTCCTGATCGCCAGCGCGGTCGCCATCTTTCCGGCGCTGTGGATCGCGTTCATCTCGTTCGGCCCGAAGACCGCGTGGACGGACCCGGGTGAGATCCTCGGCCATCTGAGCCTGCAGAACTACCGGAACATCCTGCACACCAACTTCCCGAAGTGGTTCCTCAACTCGGTGATCGTCGCGGCCGCGACGACCGTGCTGGGCGTCATGCTGTCGGCGAGCGCCGGCTACGCCATCTCGCGGATGAAGTTCCCGGGCCACAAGCAGTTGATGTGGATGTTCCTGACCACGCAGATGTTCCCGATGGCCGTGCTGATCGTGCCGCTGTACAACCTGCTCGGCACCCTCGGCCTCCTGGACAGTTACCTCGGTCTGATCGTCACCTACTGCACGATCTCGGTGCCGTTCTGCGCGTGGATGCTCAAGGGGTACTTCGACACCATCCCGCACGAGATCGACGAGGCGGGCCGGATCGACGGGCTCACCCCGTTCGGCACGTTCTGGCGGCTGATCCTGCCGCTGGCCCGGCCGGGGCTGGCCGTCACCGCCTTCTACAGCTTCCTGACGGCCTGGGGCGAGGTCGCCTACGCCAGCCAGTTCATGACCACCAACGAGAACTTCACGCTGGCGGCCGGCATCCGCACCCTCGCCACCGACCAGCGCGCGGACTGGGGTTCGCTGACCGCCGCCGCGGTGATCATCGCCATCCCGGCCGCCCTCGTCTTCTTCCTGGTCCAGCGCCACCTGGTCTCCGGCCTCACCGCCGGCGCCGCCAAGTCCTGATCCAGCGCAGCGGCACCGCGCACACCCACGCCACCTGTCGTTCCCCCGCACACATCAAGGCCCGCACGATCAAAAGGAAGTCATGAGCCAGCACCTCACCGACGCGCCCCGCTCCGCCGCCGACAACGCCGCCGACGCCGGGCGCAGAGACTGGTGGCGTGACGCGGTGATCTACCAGGTCTACCCGCGCAGCTTCGCCGACGGCAACGGCGACGGGATGGGCGACCTGCCCGGGATCACCGCCCGGCTGCCCTACCTCAGGGCGCTCGGGGTGGACGCCGTGTGGCTGTCGCCGTTCTACGCCTCCCCGCAGGCCGACGGCGGCTACGACGTGGCGGACTACCGCGCCGTCGACCCGATGTTCGGCACCCTGACGGACGCCGACGACCTGGTGCGGGCCGCCCACGCGCTGGATCTGCGGGTCATCGTGGACGTGGTCCCCAACCACTGCTCCGACCAGCACGAGTGGTTCAAGCAGGCGCTGCGCGAGGGCCCCGGATCGCCGATCCGCGAGCGCTTCCACTTCCGCCCCGGCAAGGGCGACAGCGGTGAACTCCCGCCCAACGACTGGGAGTCCATCTTCGGCGGACCGGCCTGGACGCGGACCGTGAACGCTGACGGCGCCCCCGGCGACTGGTACCTGCACCTGTTCGCCCCCGAACAGCCGGACTTCAACTGGGACCACCCGGCCGTGCACGACGAGTTCCGCTCGATCCTGCGGTTCTGGCTGGACCTGGGCATCGACGGCTTCCGGATCGACGTCGCCCACGGCATGGTCAAGGCCGCGGGCCTGCCCGACATCGGCTCCCACGAGCAGCTCAAGCTGCTGGGCACCGCGTCGATGCCGTACTTCGACCAGGACGGCGTGCACGAGATCTACCGCAGCTGGCGCCGCATCTTGGACGAGTACTCCCCCGACCTCCGGCCGGGAGGTGCCCCCAGTGACCGCATCGCCGTCGCCGAGGCGTGGACGCCGACCGTCGAGCGCAGCGCCCTGTACCTGCGCCCCGACGAGCTGCACCAGGCGTTCAACTTCGAGTACCTGACGTCGAGTTGGGACGCCGCCGTACTGCGCCGGGTCATCGACACCTCGCTGGCCGCCATGGGTTCGGTCGGCGCGCCCGCCACCTGGGTGCTGTCCAACCACGACGTGGTGCGGCACTCCACCCGCTTCGCCGACGGCGACCAGGCGCTCGGTTTGCGCCGGGCGCGGGCCGCGACCCTGCTGATGCTGGCGCTGCCCGGCTCCGCCTACCTGTACCAGGGCGAGGAACTGGGCCTGCCCGAGGTCACCGACCTGCCGGACGAGGTGCGCCAGGACCCGGCGTTCTTCCGCAACGCCGGCCAGGACGGCACCCGTGACGGCTGCCGCGTACCGCTGCCGTGGTCGGGCACGCGGGCGCCGTACGGCTTCGGTCCGGTCGAGGGCGGCCCCAGCTGGCTGCCGCAGCCCGACGCCTGGGCCGGCCTCAGCGTCGAGGCCCAGCAGGGCGACCCCGCCTCGACACTGGAGTTCTACCGCGAGGCGCTGGCCGTCCGCCGCGAACACCCCGCCCTGGGCGCGGGTTCCGAGGTGACCTGGCTGGCAGCGCCGGAGGGCGTGCTGGCGTTCCGCCGGGACAGCGCCGAGGGCTCGTTCGTCTGCACCGCGAACGTCGGCGGAACCCCCGTCACGATCCCGGCCCCCGGCCGCGCGCTGCTCTCCGGCGCCGGTTTCACCGTGGACGGAGCCGACGCCGTCATCCCCGCTGACACCACGATTTGGTGGGCGATCTGACGTGGCTGCCATCCGTCCCCTAGCATCCGGTGCTGTGACCGCAAGGCTTGCTGACATCGCAACCCAGGCGGGTGTCAGCGAAGCAACGGTCAGCCGGGTCCTCAACGGCAAGCCCGGCGTATCCGCCACCACCCGTGAATCCGTGCTGGCCGCACTCGATCTGCTCGGCTACGAACGGCCGGTCCGGCTGCGGCAGCGCAGCGCGGGTCTGATCGGTCTGATCACCCCGGAGCTGGAGAACCCGATCTTTCCCGCGTTCGCGCAGGTGATCGGCCAGGCGCTGACCCGCGACGGGTACACCCCGCTGCTGGCCACCCAGACGCCGGGCGGCTCGACCGAGGACGAGCTGGTCGAGATGCTCGTGGAACGCGGCGTCGCCGGGATCATCTTCGTCTCCGGCCTGCACGCCGACTCCACCGCCGACACCGAGCGGTACGCCAGGCTGCACGGCCAGGGTGTGCCGTTCGTGCTGATCAACGGCTTCTCGGACAAGATCAAGGCCCCGTTCGTGTCTCCGGACGACCGGGGCGCGATGCGGCTGGCCGTCACCCATTTGGCGGCACTCGGACATGAGAAAATCGGACTGGCGGTCGGACCGAAGCGTTTCGTACCGGTGCTCCGCAAGATCCAGGGCTTCATCAGCAGCATGGAGGACGTGCTGGGCCTGACCGCCGAGCAGTCCGAACAACTGATCCAACACTCGCTGTACACGCTGGAGGGCGGCCAGGCGGCCGCGACGGCGCTCATCGCCTCCGGCTGCACCGCGATCGTCTGCGCGTCCGACATGATGGCGCTGGGCGCCATCAGGGCCGCCCGGCAGCAGGGCCTGTCGGTGCCCGGAGACGTCTCCGTCGTGGGTTTCGACGATTCCCCGCTGATCGCCTTCACCGATCCGCCGCTGACCACCATCCGGCAGCCGGTGGCCGCCATGGGGCAGGCGGCGGTGCGGGCGCTGCTGGAGGAGATCGGCGGCACCCCCGCTCCGCACAGCGAATTCGTCTTCCTCCCGGAGCTGGTCGTACGCGGTTCGACGGCCGCGGTGCCCAGCGGCCAGACACCGCCGCAGCTGGTCCAGCAGTCGGCCGGAAGGCATACATCGAATGCCCAGGATCCGACCGGAGTCTGATCTGCGAGCTCGCGTGGGTCTGGCAGACTATTCCTCCATGGGGGAACCGACCGCGAAGATCCTGGCTGGCCGTACGGCCGCCCCGCCGCGCTCCATCGGTTCCGCTGATTCCGATGGAGCGCCGAGCGAGGGCCCTACGGCACCCCGCCATACCCTCGTGTCGAGGCTCCGCACCCCCCGCAGACCGCGTCTGTGGTTCGAGATCTCACTGATCGCGGTCAGTTACTGGGTGTATTCGCTCGTCCGGAACGCCGTCCCCGAGCAGCAGTCGGCGGCGATGCGGCACGCGAACTGGATCTGGAAGGTGGAGAACCACCTCGGCCTGGCCGTCGAGCACAGCGTCAACCACGCCGTGAACTCGGTGACATGGCTCATCGTAGGGATGAACTACTACTACGCGACGCTGCACTTCATCATCACCATCGGCGTCCTGGTGTGGCTCTACCGCAGACATCCGGGCCGCTACGGCCCGGCCCGCACGGTCCTCTTCATCACCACCGGCATGGCGCTGGTCGGCTTCTACTTCTATCCGCTCGCCCCGCCCCGGCTGATGCACGGCATCGACTTCATCGACACGGTCAAGGCGCACCACACATGGGGCTCGATGGCCTCCGGCGACCTGGCACATGTGTCCAACCAGTACGCCGCGATGCCGTCCATGCACATCGGCTGGTCGCTGTGGTGCGGCATCACCGTCGCGATGCTCGCCCGGCCGCTGTGGGCGAAGGTGCTGGGCATCCTCTACCCGCTGGCGACCCTGGTCGTGATCATCTCGACGGCCAACCACTTCTGGCTCGACGCCATAGGGGGCGCCGTGTGCCTGGGTGCCGGCTTCGCGTTGGTCTACGCGGTCTACGGCCGCTTCGTCTACCACCTGCCGCGCTACCCGGCCACCGCCCGCCGCCGCTGAGCCCGTCTCCACGGCCGGCCGGCACGCCCCGCACCCTCACGCCCCGCACCCTCACGCCCCGCACCGTCACGCCTCGTACTCGTAGAAGAGCCGCTCGACGACCGCGCGGGCCCGCCGGGTCGTCCGGCGGTACTCCTCGACCATGTCGCCGACGTGGCCGGCCGAGTAGCCGAGGTAGCGCCCCACGGCGGCGAGCTCCCGGCCGTCGCCGGGGAAGGTGTCCCCCGGGCGGCCGCGGACCAGCATCACCGCGTTGCGGACCCGGGTGGCCAGCACCCACGCCTCGTCGAGGACGGCCGCGTCGTCGGCGCCGACCAGACCGGCGGCGCGCAGGGCGTCCAGCGCCCGGCGGGTCCGGGTGGTGCGCAGTTCCTTCCGCCGCCCGCCGTGCTGCATCTGCAGCAGCTGGACGGTCCACTCGACGTCGGAGAGCCCGCCGCGGCCGAGCTTGGCGTGGGTGGTGGGGTCGGCGCCGCGCGGCATCCGCTCGGACTCCATCCGGGCCTTGAGCCGCCGGATCTCCCGCACCGCGTCCTCGTCGAGCCCGTCGGCAGGGTACCGCAGCGGGTCGATCAGCTCGATGAAGCGCTCGCCGAGGCCCTGGTCCCCGGCCATGGGGTCGGCGCGCAGCAGCGCCTGGCTCTCCCAGCCCAGCGACCAGCGCCGGTAGTAGGCGGCGTACGAGCCGAGCGACCGCACCAGCGGACCGCTCTTGCCCTCCGGGCGCAGATCCGCGTCCATGATCAGCGGCGGGTCGGCGGTGGGGATCTGCAGCAGCCGGCGCAGTTCGTTGGCGATCTTGAGGGCCTGGCCGGCGGCCCGGGCCTCCTCGGCGCCGTCGAGCGGTTCATGGACGAACATCACGTCGGCGTCCGAGCCGTAGCCCTGTTCGCGCCCGCCGAAGCGGCCCATGCCGATGACGGCGAAGCGGGTCGCCAGCGGCCCGTCCGCCGCCTCGACGGCGTTCACGGCCGCCCGCAGGGCGCCCACGACGGTGGTCGCGTTGATGTCGGTGACGGCGGTGCCCACCGCGTCCACGTCCAGCTCGCCGATGACATCCGCCGCCGCCGTCCGGAACAGCTCACGGCGCCGGACGCCGCGGACCGCGGTGACCGCCTGTTCCGGGGTGTCGGCGCGGCCGACCGCGGCCAGCACCTCCTGTTCGAGCGCCGCCGCGGACCGCGGCCGCAGGCCCTCCGGGGCGCCGAGCAGGGCGACCGCCTCGGGAGCCCGCATGAGCAGGTCGGGGGCGAGCCGGCCGGAGGAGAGCACCCGGGCGAGATGTTCGGCGGCGGCGCCCTCGTCCCGCAGCAGCCGCAGGTACCAGGGGGTCTTGCCGAGCGCGTCGGAGACCTTGCGGAAGCCGAAGAGCCCGGCGTCCGGGTCGGCGGAGTCGCCGAACCAGCCGAGCAGGACGGGCAGCAGGGTGCGCTGGATGGCGGCCTTGCGGCTGACGCCGCTGGCCAGTGCCTCCAGATGACGGTAGGCGGCGGCCGGATCGGCGTACCCGAGCGCCTGCAGACGCTGCATGGCGGCGTTGTCGCTGAGCCGGGTCTCGACCGGCTCGAGCTGGGCGACCGCGTCGAGCAGCGGCCGGTAGAAGAGCTTCTCGTGCAGCCGGCGCACCTCGACGGCGTGCCGCTTCCACTCCCGGTTCAGCTCGGCGACGGGGTTGGCGCGAAAGCCCAGTGACCGGCCCAGGCGGCGCTGCCCGGCCTCGTCGTCCGGCACCAGATGGGTGCGGCGCAGCCGGTACAGCTGGATCCGGTGCTCCATCAGCCGCAGGAAGCGGTAGGCGGCGTCGAGCGAGGCGGCGTCGGCGCGGCCCACGTAGCCACCGGCGACGAGCTGGGCCAGCGCCGTGAGGGTGGTGCCGCTGCGCAGTGAGGAATCGGTTCTGCCGTGTACCAACTGCAGCAGCTGCACGGCGAACTCGACATCGCGCAGCCCACCGGGGCCGAGCTTCAGCTCCCGCTCGACGTGCGCGGCGGGGATGCCCTCCACGACGCGGCGGCGCATCTGCTGGACGTCGGTGACGAAGTGGTCGCGGTCGGCGGCCTGCCACACCATCGGCGAGAGCGCCTCGACGTACGCCAGGCCCAGTTCACGGTCGCCCGCCATCGGCCGGGCCTTGAGCAGCGCCTGGAACTCCCAGGTCTTGGCCCACCGCTTGTAGTACGCGACATGGCTGGAAAGCGTGCGTACCAGCGGGCCGTTCTTGCCTTCCGGCCGCAGGTTGGCGTCGACCGGCCAGATGGTGCCCTCGGCGGTGGTGTCGGAGCAGACCCGCATCATCCGGGCGGCCAGCCGTGTCGCGGCCCGCATCGCCCCGGCCTCCTCGGCGCCGTCGGCCGGCTCGGCCACGAAGATCACGTCGACGTCCGAGACGTAGTTCAGCTCGTGGCCGCCGCACTTGCCCATGCCGATCACCGCGAGCCGGCACAGCGCCGCATCCTCCGGTGCCTCGGCGGCGGCGATGGAGAGGGCCGCGCGCACCGTCGCGGTGGCCAGGTCGGCCAGCTCCGCGGCCGTCTGCGCCAGGTCGCTGGTGCCGCACACATCGCGGGCGGCGATCGCCAGCATGCAGCGGCGGTAGGCGGCGCGCAGCAGGTCGGGGTCGGTTGCCGAGGCCAGCCCGCGTTCGAACTCGGCGACGCCGGGGTGCAGGTCGGCGGACTCGTACGTCACCAGGGCGTGCCAGTCGCGCGGGTGCCGGGCGAGGTGGTCGCCGAGCGCCTCGGAGGCGCCGAGCACCCCGAGCAGCCGGTCGCGCAGCGGCTTGGCGCTGGTCAGGGTGTCGAGCAGGGTCCGCCGCTCGCCCTCGTCCAGCACCTCCACCAGCCGGACCAGGCCCAGCAGCGCCTGATCGGGGTCCGCCGTCGCGCCGAGCGCTTCCAGGAGCACCGGATCGGTCCGCACCGCGGTCAGCCCCGCGGCCTCCACCAGCACCTCGGCCGCCGCCGGATCGGTGAACCCGTGGCGCAGCAGCCGGGAGAACGTGCTGCTCCGGCGCCCCTGCGGCAGTGACATCTCGCCTCCGGTACGTCATGCCTGCGATCAAGGTCCCAGCTGAGCGTAACCGCCCGGCCGCCGACCTGGAACGGCGTGCACCGGACGGTTCCCGCGCCGTCGGGTGACGGCGGAGCCGGTCCGGGCGGACGACAGGACTCGTCCGAGTGGATTGCGGAGCCCGTCCGAGTGGACTGCGGACCCGTCCGGGCTGCAGGCCGCGCGCGTCCCGGTGGGCCCGCACCGTTCGTTTCCCGGCCATTCACGTCGGCGGATCTTCTCACTTCCGCCGGCCGCTCCTACGCTGACAGCGCTCTGCGCCCCCATACCCCCACACCGGAGGTAAGCCGTGCCCGGCTTGTCGATATCCGTACCGCGTCGCCCCCTCACCGCCCTCGCCGCCGCCCTCGGGCTGGCCGGCGCGTCCGTCGGCCTGTGGGCCGGCCTCGGCGGCGCGTCCACCGCGCACGCGGCGGCCGCCGTCCCCACTCCGGACCACGTGATCGTCGTGATGATGGAGAACCACGCGTACAACCAGGTGATCGGCAGCTCCAGCGCCCCCTACATCAACTCGCTGAAGACCGGCGGCGCGAACCTCACCGCCTCGTACGGCGTCACGCACCCGAGCCAGCCGAACTACTACCAGGTGTTCTCCGGCAGCAACCAGGGCGTCACCGGCGACAGCTGCGTCACCCCCGGCTTCAGCTCCGCGCCCAACCTCGCCTCCGAGCTGATCGCCGCGGGCAAGACCTGGGGCAGCTACAACGAGACGCTCCCCAGCCAGGGCTCCACCACGTGCAGCAGCGGCAAGTACGCGCAGAAGCACAACCCCTGGTTCGGCTTCAGCAACGTGCCGACCTCCAGCGCCAAGACGTTCGCGCAGTTCCCTTCGGACTACTCGACGCTGCCGCAGGTCTCCTTCGTCGTGCCGAACCTGTGCAGCGACATGCACGACTGCTCCGTCGGCACGGGTGACACCTGGATCAAGAACAATCTCGGCGCTTACGCCACGTGGGCCAAGACCCACAACAGCCTGCTCATCGTCACCTTCGACGAGGACAACCGGCTGGCCGGCAACCGCATCCCCACCGTCCTCTACGGACAGCGCGTGACCCCGGGCAGCACCTCGCCGACCACGTACAACCACTACAACCTGCTGCGCACCCTTGAGGACATGTTCGGCACCTCGCACGCCGGGAACGCCGCCTCCGCGTCCGACATCACCGGCATCTGGACCAGCTGACCGTGACCGGAGCCGGCCCCATGAGCACCCGGAACCGGCTGCTGATCCTCGTCGCGGCGGCCGCCGTGCTCGCCTGTGTGGCGGGCGCGGCGGTCTGGCACGCTTCCGACCGGGCCGCCCGCAGGAACACCGAGCAGGCCGGCGGCCCGCCGGTCGTCCAGGGCGCGGTGTCGCTGGCCCCGGCCGGCCCCCGGCTCATGGTCTTCCGCAACATGGCCTGGGGTCCGCACCGCGATGAACTGGCCACCGTGCCCGCCGCCTCGCCCGGGGCGACCCGTACCGCCTCGGGCGTCCGCTGTCTGCGCTTCCACGCCGCCGCCGGCACCGGTATCTGTCTGCAGTCCGTGCACGGCACCGTCCAGGACACCTACCGCGCGGTCGTCCTCGACTCCCACCTCAAGGAGACCCGGCACTACCCGCTGAACGGGATCCCGACCCGCGCCCGGGTCTCGCCCAGCGGCCACCTCGCCGCCTGGACGGTCTTCGTCGGCGGCGACTCGTACGCGGGCACCGACTTCTCCACCCGCACCTCGCTCCTCGACGTCAGGACCGGCGCACTCGACGCCAGCCTGGAGGACTTCACGATCCTCAAGGACGGCCACCGCTACCGCGCCGCCGACGTGAACTTCTGGGGCGTCACCTTCGCCGACGACGGGCACTTCTACGCGACGCTCGCCACCGGCGGCAGCACGTATCTCATCCGTGGTGACATCGCGGCCCGCACCGTGACGACGCTGCGCCCGAACGTGGAGTGCCCGTCGCTCTCGCCCGACGGCACCCGCCTGGTCTTCAAGAAGCGCGTCCCGGGCCTGTCCCCCGACGCCCCCTGGCGGCTCTACGCCCTCGACCTCGCCACGCTGCGCGAGACCCCGCTGGCCGAGACCCGCAGCGTCGACGACCAGGCCGTCTGGACCGACGACCGCACCGTCGCCTACTCGCTGCCGGGCGACTTCGGCGCGGACCTCTACACGGTCCCCGCCGACGGCACCGGCACTCCTCGCACCCTGACCCCTGCGGCCCTCGCCCCGGCCTACATCGGCTGACACGCGGACCACCCCCGCGCAGGTCAGTCGTCCGGAAGGCAGTGGACCTTCATGGTGCGCTTCCGGCCCAAACCCGGCATCCGGGTGAACATGCGGTCCTCCCCGACCGGCGGGATGCTGGATGTATCGGCCTGGGGTCCGCCATGCCCCACGGCTGATGGAGGGTGCCCAGGGCGTCGGCGCACAACCGCCCACCGGCGGCCCGGCCGGGGAGCGGCCGGGTGGAGGAGGCGGCCCGAGTCTCGCCGAGGAGATCGCCATGGACGGCAGCACTCTTGAGGCGATGCGGACCGCGTTGCGCGGCCCGGTCATCGCTCCGCAGGATCCCGATTACCCGGAGGCCCGCAAGGTCTACAACGCCATGGTCGACAAGCACCCGGCCGCGATCGTGCGGTGCTCCGACACGGCGGACGTGATGGCCGCGGTCGACTTCATCCGCGAGCAGGGACTGGAACTCGCCGTCCGGGGCGGCGGACACAGCGGCGCCGGACTGTGCCTGGTCGACGACGGCGTCACCGTCGATCTGTCGCCGATGCGCTGGGTGCGCGTCGACCCCGCCGCGAAGACCGCCCGGGTCGGCGGCGGGGCCCAGCTCGGCGATCTGGACCACGCCACCCACGCGTTCGAACTGGCCGTACCCGCCGGCATCATGTCGACGACCGGCGTCGGCGGGCTCACCCTCGGCGGCGGCCACGGCCACCTCACCCGCAAGTACGGTCTGACGATGGACAGCCTGGTGGCGGCCGACGTGGTGCTCGCCGACGGCAGCTTCGTCACCGCGAGCGAGAGCGAGAACCCGGACCTGTTCTGGGCGCTGCGCGGCGGCGGCGGCAACTTCGGCATCGTCACCTCGTTCCGCTTCCGGCTGCACCCGGTGCACACCGTCGGTCTCGCGATCAGCCTCTGGCCGGTCGACCACATCCACGAGGTGCTGCGCTGGTACCGCGACTTCCTGCCGCAGGCGCCCGAGGACCTGAACGGCTTCTTCGCCGTCCTCTCCGTCCCGCCCGGCCCCCCGTTCCCCGAGGAGATCCACGGCCGCAAGATGTGCGGTGTCGTGTGGTGCTGGACAGGGGACCCGGACGGCATCGAGCAGGCCCTGGCCCCCGTGAACGACGCGGGCACGCCGGCCTTCCACTTCTCGACGCCGATGCCCTACCCCATGCTGCAGACCATGTTCGACGAGCTGATCCCGAAGGGCCTGCAGTGGTACTGGCGCGGTGACTTCTTCGACCGGATCACGGACGACGCCATCGGCGTGCACGCCAAGTACGCCGAGAACCTCCCCACCGACCTGTCGACCATGCACCTCTACCCGGTCGACGGAGCCGCGCACCGCGTCGCCCCGGGCGACACGGCATGGGCGTACCGCGACGCCATGTGGTCCGGCGTCATCGGCGGCATCGACCCCGACCCGGCCAACGCCGGGACCGTCAAGGACTGGTGCGTCAACTACTGGGAGGACCTGCACCCGCACTCCATGGGCGGCGGCTACGTCAACTTCATCGGCGCCGGAGAAAGCCAGGACCGCGTCAGAGCCACCTACGGCGACCACTACGACCGGCTCGCGTCGATCAAACACACCTACGACCCGAACAACCTCTTCCACGCCAACCAGAACATCGAGCCGGCCCCGTAGCCACCAGGGGCAACGCGAACGACAACGGGCCGACGGCATGACGCCGCCGGCCCGGATGCCGTCAGGGAGGTGACTCCCTCTTACAGGTTGGGGAGGTTCTTGCGGAGCTCGAAGGCGGTGACCTCGCTCCGGTACTCCTCCCACTCCTGCTTCTTGTTGCGCAGGAACTGACACCTTGGAGTGCCGAGGTGCGCACTCTTGCGTTGACCAGCCCCTGAGCTGACGACGAACGGTTGTCATCGGTCGTTGTCGGCGGCCCCAAGTCGGCCTCGCACGGCCCCAGGACGGCCCTGGTGTGCAGACGCCCTGCCCCCCCAGGCGCACGCAACCGCCGATCGCTCCAACGATGTCGTTGCTTGGGCGCTGTCGGTGGGTACCGTGCCTGAACAGGCAGGCGGGACTGTAGCCAGCCATACGGCGTTGTTGATCATCCGCTGATGTCAGCCATGGCTCCGGAAGCCATGCTCCTCTATCTATCAGCGTCGGCTGACCAAGGACCCGGCCCTGTTCGTTCACCGGTACGCAGAGACCGCTGCGATGGCGAGGGCCAGGCAAGTTCCTGCACCACCACCACCAACGAGCACCGCCTGTGCAAGGCCTGCACCCGTCCGTGTCGCAGTGAAGCCTGAAATGAAGCCCACGTTGAGAGCCACGGAAAGGGCGAGCAAGGCGCTGAGGACCTGTTCTGCGGACACTGTCACTCCCGATGGTCAAGCTGTTGCACGGAATGCCATCGACCTTGTCCGTCCACCGAGTTGTAGCGCACCCGTTCGTCGCTGACTGGACAGACGTTGCCTGTTGAACTGCACTCCACTCGGCTGTGTTCGTCGTACGCTCTCAGTGTCCAGTCACACAACTGGACACCGGACACGAGTGTCGAGGTAGCAACTTGGAATCCGAGGACGGCATCGGCTCTGCTGAGAGGGACTTCATCCAAGCCCTTCGGGCGTTGGGAGCCATGCACAGAGATGTCCTTGGACGCCAGCCATCAGCCCGAACCCTTGCCCGGTCGGTAGGCGTTTCGCCGACAACGGTAGGCAAGTGGCTCGAAGGTGCCCAGGTTCCGCAGCAACCGGAGCAAATCGTGGCCGTGGTCCGGATTCTACGGACAGAGGCAGAGCAGCGCAGAAGACTGAGCACTGAGACCAGCCCTTTGCTGGATGGGGAAATCTGGGGTAATCGCCACAGGGCTGTGCTGCAAGAGCGAGCAATCTTCACTGGCAGGCGAGTTGAGCGCGCCAACGCCGAAGCTGAGATCTTCCGACAAGTTCAGCAGTCCCGCACGGACGCTTTAGCTGACATCCCACGTCCTGTGCACGACTGGACGCCGGCCCAACTCGGCGTTCACCCAGCCATTGCTGGACTTGGGGATGAAGCGGGAGGATTCGTTCTGCCGAAATATATCCCGCGGACGCACGATGAGAAACTGAGACATTTGCTGCGTTCTATCGCAACTAGCCAGCGAGTTGAAATAATCGTACTTCGCGGCGAATCATGCACGGGAAAGACGCGCAGTGCATATGAAGCCGTTCTCTCTTGTCTTCCTGATTGGCAACTGCTATTCCCAAAGGATTCGGCCAGTCTGACCGCGGCTCTAGATGCTGGCGCCATTGGGGCAAAGACTGTCTTGTGGCTGAATGAGGCACAGCATTATCTGTCTGGAGAGGGGAGCGAGTCATCCGCAGCAGCTCTGCGCCGCCGATTGGAAGGGGCAGGACCCACTGTTGCAATTCTAACCTTGTGGCCCGAGCATTACAGATCCTTAGCTTCAGATGCTTCTTCCCATCCGGGAGGATCCGCTCACGTTACAGCCCTACTTGATCAAACATCCCTTCACGTCGTGCCCAACCAACTGAGCGCTGCAGAACTTTCCGTCTTGAACGACGAAACCGATAGCGACGCCTCGTTGGCCGCCGCCCATCGCGCAAGTGGTGAAACTGGCCGGGTCACTCAAATCCTGGCAGCTGGCCCTGACCTTGTTGACCATTATGAGCACCCAGTCGGCCCCTACGGCTGTTATGGGAAAGCACTCATAACAGCCGCGATGGATGCTCGGCGTCTCGGTGCGACCGCCCCTTTGCCTTTAGACTTCCTAATTGCTGCCGCACCAGGGTACTTGACTGACTCACAGCGAGCAGAAGCCCCTGACGACTGGCAAGAGAATGCCATAATCTACACTCAACGCCGAATTAAAAGCGTAGCCTCCGCCTTCTCGCCAGTTCCCAAGTCCAGCGGAATTGGTCCCGAACCTGGAGTGATTGATCTCGCAGATTATCTGCACCACTACAGCCGCAAAACACGTAGGGCGAAGTGCCCACCTAATTCATTCTGGGAAGCGGCGACTTCCTTGATATCCTCCGCTCACGATATTAACCGTCTGGCGATATCCGCAATCCACCGCCTGCGAGTTCGCCATGGAGCAGCCTTAGCTGATACGGCTGCCGCGCTCGGCGAGAGCGAAGCCCTATGGGAGCTAGCCCATCAAAGCTACGAGCTCGGAAATGCCGAAAAATCACAGGAACTGCTTCTCCGAATTGCCGTATCGGGAGAGCCTGCGGCCTGGGTAGCCCTTGCTACAGAGAAGCAAGATGCCGGCGACATCGAAGGATCGCGGGAGATGTACAGAAAGGCGGCAGATTTAGGACAACTTGTCGAACTGCGACAATGGGCAGACTCTGAAGCCATCAATGACAGGCAAGAGATAGCCATTTGGCTTTATCGCCTCCTAATAGAAAGAGGGGACACCCTTTCTTTCTATGGCCTGGCTTCCCTGCTTCAAGAAATGGGGCAGACCGAAGAGGCCGAATTGATATACGAAAAAGGGATGCAACTGGGGGATGTGCAGTCGGCCTATGCCCTGGCGCAGATTAATGAAGCGAATGGAAAAACTTCCAAGGCCGATGAGATTCGCCTGGGCATTACACCTGCACTCGACCACGGAACTCTCCTGGATTTGATGCTATTGCATGAAAGGCATGGAAGGAAGGAGGATGCAGAAACGGTATATTGGCAGCTAGTGGAAGCAGGGGAGGAGCGGACGGCAACCTTTTTACCTTGGGGCCGCGCAAGCTCTGGCGACCTTGAAGAAGCAGAACGAATCGCGAACGAAGCCGCAGAACGTGGGTTTTTTGAGAGTTTGGAAATTGTGACCATTCAATGCATTCGAAACGGGGATGATCACGAAGCGGGTCGCCTTATCCAACGGCTAAAGGAAATGGGAGGATTGCGACCGTCGGTTGATATAGCCTTCTACTTCGAACGGATTGGTGAACACGCCGAGGCAGAGTCCATGGCTTCCAATCCGGGCGATAGTCGCCTCAGTGGCTATTCTCTTCTGAAGCTTGCAGAATATCGGGCAGAACGAGGTGATATTGAGATCGCACGGAATACCGCGATGAGACTCTTTCAGGACGGAGAGACCTTGGCGCTTTCGTATTTAATGGACTTTGACCTGAAAGATGGCGACCATTCAAAAGCTGAGCATTGGGCCCGCCTTTCCGTCGATGCGGGAGACATTCGACCGTTGATGACCCTGGCAGGGAAGAATACAGCAAATGAGTCTTTGCAGTTGATTCTGAAAAACGGTTTGGAGCCAGACGGCACGACTTCGCCCCGCCCCACTTCGAGTACTCCAAGTTCGCCGTGATCTCACATACCGCACGTAACTTTATTTAACAGGAATTCGTTCTGAAGCCTCCGCCAGGCTACTCGTCACTCAAGCCGGATAGATGCGCGTTAACGGCACGCGCTTGGGGTGCCATGTCAGGTAGTTCGACCACGATGACACCCGCTTCGCGCAGCGTCTCAACCCCGACACAATCGCCAACGAATAGGGGCGGTTCTCTCCACGCGATGACGACCCTGCCGACCCCGGACGTCAGGACCAGTTGCGTGCAGGTGAGAGGGCGCGACTTTCGCTGGCTGCAAGGCTCCAAGGTGCTGTACAAGGTGGCACCCGGCAGTCGAGGATCATCGGGCGCGAGCTTCGCGAGTGCTGACTCCTCGGCGTGCACGTGCGGATCGGTCTCTCGTGAGTACCCCCGTGCCATCTCCTCGCCGTGTTCATCGACGATGATGGCCCCCACCGAGTAGGCACCTTCCGCCGGCGGACACAGGCGGGACAGTTCGATTGCTGCGGTCATCCAGTGTCGATCGTCGGTCGTTGTCACGCGTTGCTCTCCTGCTTGGGAAGGTAACGGAGCAGCACTACGTCACCGATGGTCCGAGCCTCCGCCAGGTGCATCCGGCGTGTGGACCCGCCAGGATAGTTGGCAGCCTGGAGAAACCGGGGAGCTTGAGGGTCCCCAACGACAAGAGGTGCAATGGCAAGGTGAATCTCGTCAGCGAGGCCCTGCGAGAGGAACGCCGTGTGGATCTGTCCGCCGCCTTCCACCATCAGCCGCTCGACTCCCCGCGCTCCGAGGTCATCGAGAAGCCTGCCGAAGTCGATGTCAGCACCGGTAGACACGACATCGGCCAGACCTGCCAGCCGCTCGCGCAGCTCCTCCGCTCCTGTATCGGTCGTGTAGGCCAGCTTTTCGCCGCCGTGGTGCCAGAACTTGAAATCGGCATCTAGGTTCCCGCTCGCGGAGACGGTGACCTTCAGCGGGTACTCAGGCTTGCCGGCGGACACTCGGGCGGCACGCCGTTCCGCGCTGTTGACCAACAACCTCGGATTGTCGGCGCGCATCGTGCCGGCGCCAATGAGGATGGCGTCCGACTCCGCGCGCACCTGGTCTACCCGGTCGAAGTCGGCGCTGTTGCTGAGGAGCAGTCGCTCGGCGCTGGAGTCGTCTAGGTAGCCGTCAACCGAGGTAGCGGCACTTAGAAGCACGTACGGGCGGGGCATGGCGGGTCTCCTAGATGTTCAGTGCGGGCGCTCGGAAGCCGAGATCATGCCTGGTGGATCAGAGCGTCGTCCATCGCGGTCTTGAAGTCTGCAACGGCGGGTACGGCCCGCCACTTATCGAGATCGCCATCGAGCCGTGCAAGCTCCTGGGTGATTCGCGCGGATCCCGTCTCGATCCCGATGCTCAGGGCCTGAGCGCCTACCGTCGCCGCTTGCTCCGCCTCTCCGGCTCCCGCATGAGCTACGGCTTCTCGGGCCAGATAGACCCCGCGGTCACGGTGGTATCCGGGGGGAAGCCTAACGATCGCACTGCGGAATCCCTCTGCGGCGGCGCGGTGGTCACCGAGGATGGCGAGACTGTGGGCACGCTGAACCTCTATGTAGGGAGCGTCGAGCCACACTCCCCAAGGGGAAGCCGGGTCACTGTCCATGGTTCCCAACAGATCGCGTGCGTGGTCGTACGCCTGTTGGCAGGCTGCCGGGTCGTTGCGCAAGGCATGCCCGTGAGCAGCGTAGGTCGCGGCCACGGCAGCGAGCCGGCTACGAGGGGCGGCCAGGTCCTCGGCAGCCTCGGCCACGTCTACGGCTTCAACGGGGTCCCGCATGTCGCCCGCGAGCTGACCGCGCCGGGCAAGCACATAGACGGTCAATTCCGGGTCGCCGGACATGTGCGACGCTTCCAGCGCCTCATGCATCCAGTGCTGAGCGGCGCGGAAGTCGCCGACGTCCTGGTAGAGCCATCCGCAGAGTTCCGAATATTGGGTCTGCAATTGGATGAGCTGACGACGGTCGGTACCGCGCCTATCGGCCCTCAGCGCCTTGATGGCAGCAATTTGCTGCTGTACCAGCGGAATCACGCGGTGTGGGCCGAACAGGTTGTCGTTGTCGATGAGCACTCGCCGGGTCTCGCGAAGGTGCTGGATCGGGTCCGCGCCTGACAACAGGAGGTTGGGCTGCCGGGGAACGCTTGCAGCCGCCGGAAGGTCAGACGTGGCAGCGAGCGCGGCCCCTGCTCCAAGAGCCCCGATCATGGCGCGGCGAGACAGTGACACGAAGATGATCCTTCCGTCGTCGGTACGAACGGGGACGGAGATCCCCTCCGCCGACGGTGCCTCTAAGGCCGCTTGCGCGGCCAGGGCCACAGGCTCTTTGGCCACATGAGTCCCCGGATTAGCCACATGGCCACGAAGCAGCACGTCCAGGCTGGCGCCCTCAAGGATCGAGCGCTGGATCCGGTTCAGCGAGTCGCCGGCCTGGAGTTGCCGGTCGTACGCCTTCACCAGCTCGACAGACGCGGCCTGGCCGCCGCGCTCCACACGGGCCATGTAGCTGGTGTTGAACCGGATGAGCTTGCTCAGCTTCCCCAGGGACAGACCGCGCTGACTTCGCCACGAACGCATCTCCGCGCCGAGGTAGTGCTGAGGGCTGGCGTGCGGTGTCAGATCGTTCGGACGCTGTCCCACGCGGTCCTCCCCATGAGGCCTATGTGACCGCCCACGGGTGGCCACATTGAGCATCTGTCGGTCAGTCAGGCAGCCCGGTTACAAAGGTTGCAGAGGCAGTTTCCAGCCTATCGACGCAGACCAACAGACCGCACGTGCTGAGTGCAGAGGAGGCGATATGAACACAGCCGGGATTCAACGGACGGGCTCAGACGGCGGGTCCAGCCGGATTGACGGAGCCGCCGCCTTCCAGGGCTTCCACCCGGCTACGCAGTTCGGAGAGCTGGGACGTGACATGCGTCAGTTCAGCCTGAAGCTCGCGGATGCTCGAAGCCGCTTGCTGCGCCGTGGGCTCCCCCGCTGCCGGGTCGACGACATAGGTGCCGCTCCCTTGGCGGCCCTCAACCAGGCCTTCTTCCGCGAGCCGTCCGTACGCGTTCTGCACAGTCATGAGCGCTACGCCGAGCTTTCCGGCGTAGCCCTTGGCGCCCGGCAACCGCGCACCAGGGCCGTACACCCCGTCAGCGATGTCGTTGCGGAACGTAGCAGCGATCTCCTTGGCGTTGGGCTTCTTCTCAGGCTTCGCATCCATTCCTAAAGCTTACCTGACCTAGGTCATTTGCCTCTTCTGGGCGAGAGACCTTGACACACGGAAACCAACCTAGGTAGCTTGACGTTCAAGCAAGAAACCTAGGTTACCCATCTAGGCCGTTCATGCTGGCGCACATGCAGGACGGTAACGCCCGGAGGCCGCCCGTGAAACGGGGTCGAAGGAAGCGTCTGACCTTTGACAACTCAACAGAGCGTTGATCGATACGAGTGTTTTTGATCCTCGGCGAGCCCCTTCGGGGGCGCGTCGGGGGTCATGGCCACTCGTCATTCGACGGGTGGACGCAGGGCGGCTCCGGTGCGCGAACACCGGAGCCGCTGTTAGGGCCGTCCTACCTGGAAGGAACTACGACCCATGAGGTTCATCGGCACTGTTCAGGCGGTTGTTACCGCCGCAGAGTTCGACCGGGAGCCGACGGTCGCTGAGCTTGCGGGCATCGAGGTTGAGATGCCCGTGATCCTGGCGGAAGTCGAGTTGCTGGACGCACAGATCATGACGCTCGACCGGCCCACCTCCGAGGTGGATACACGCCGGATCCGGCGGGCGCAGCGCAAGGTACTCGCTGAGCGGCGGCGGCTGGCCAACCTCGGCCGGCAGGCTCCGGCGGGAGTCGGAGCATGAAGCGGCTCCCTAAGACCCTGCTGGTCCTGGCGCTTGTTGGTGTGGTGGGGATGGCGTTTCGGGTGTCGTGGAACGCGCAACGGGATGTCGCGGCCACGGTCGGGGCGGACGGTACGGCTTCCCTGCTGTACCCGTTCGTCGTCGATGGCCTCATGGCGCTAGCGCTCGTTGCCACGCTCGTACTGACCGGCCAGGACCGCACTACCGCCCGGTGGGTGCTGGCGGGTTACACCGCTGCGTCGCTGGTCCTGAACTATGTACACGGCCTGGTGCCCGCGCTGCACACCGGCGGATCGCGGATGGTGCTCGCTGAGTGGGCGCCTGCGAATTGGGCGCTGGTACTGCTGGCCACCTCGCTGCCGGTCGGGTCGATCTTCTTCGGCTCCGACCTGGTCGCGAAGGTGCTGCACCACCGACCCGCAAACCAGGATGAACCATCTGTGATACTGACGAATCAGTCGGTGTCTGACCTGCAAGAGTCGACCCCGCCCGCCATGCCGGAAGCGCCGGTTCGTGCGGCGCTGGAGTCGGCCGACCACCCGCCGACCCCGGCCCCGATCGCTCAGCCGGTCGCGGCGGCGGTGCAGGCGCCCCGTCGGGCGACCGGTCGAGTGCCGCAGTCGGCCCGCAACCCCCGACCGACCCGCACCCCCGAACAGCTCCTGATCGAGGGGCGCGAGGCCACCGCAGCATGGCCCGACGATGCTCTGACCGCCGAGGCGATCCGCAAGGAACTACGGACCGCACCGGCTAAGGCCCGGCTCGTGCGTGACGCGTTGAAGGCTGAGCGCACCGCCGACGGACCCGCTGCTGAGGCGGTGTCCTGATGTCCCTCGTCTACGGAAAGTGCCTCAACTCAGCGCGCATACCGGGCCCGCCGAGCACGCTGCCACGCCACGTGTGGCGCTGCGCACCCGACGGTCTGGCGACGCGTCGCCAGTTACGGGCCTTGGGGCTGCGTCCGGGTGGTCAGGGCGTGCAGGCGGAAGTCTTCCGGCCGCGCTACCGGCGCGGCCCGCTAGTCGCCTACCTCTACCGCATCGACCTGGCCAAGCCGGTCCGGCCCATGACCCCGGCCAAGTGGACGGCGCTTGCACTGGCGAACACCGCCCGCCGTATCTGCCCCGAATGCCACACCGACGCGGGATACGTCATCCCCACGTCACTCGGGTGCTGTGTGAGCTGCGCCTATCCCGAACAGCGCGTCGCTTGAACGGGGTCCGGTCTCTCCCAACCAAAGCAGTGACCGGACCCCGCCGACCCTCCCGTTTCTGGAAGGAAACTGAAGTGAATCACGACGACGAAAACGAACTCTTCAACCGCCTGGAACACGATATGGCCGCCGATTCCGGCGGTGAGCTGGTGGACCTGGACAAGGCCCGCGCCGCCCGCGACGAGGGGGCCAAGGGGGCCCCGTCCCTGCTGGCCGACGAGGACGACGACACCGACGAGGGCCCGGCGGCGATGGTGGACACCGCCACCTCCGGCACCGTGCCCGACGACGCGCAACCGACCGTGCGCCGGCCGGTCGTACCCGGCTGGGCCAGGGACCGGGCGACATTCAAGGCCGCCGTTGCCCGCGCGATGAACAACACCGCGTACGCGGCCGGGTTCCACGCCGTGCGCAGTCCGCTCTACGTGGCCCGGATCGCCGGACGTTCCCCGCGGGGAATGGTGCGGCTGGTCGGTAGCGCGGGAAGGTGGGCCACGGACGCGGAAGGCGCCCCGATGCGCGCCTACTCGGTGCGGAGGGAGGACGCTGAGCTGTACCTCAAGCTGTCCCGCAAGCGCGATGACCGGGTCCGCGCCCGCTCGGTCATGCTGGCCTTGGCCGCTGTGTTCGGGCTGGTCTTGGCACTGGTGCTGTGGGTGATCCTGTCGACCGCGCAGCTTGCGGCGGTGGGGTTCGGCGCCATGCTGTTGCTCGGGTTGTACGGGCGGCCGGCGGACCGGCCGCTGATCACCCGGGCGGTGTCCAAGCACATCCT
This sequence comes from Streptomyces sp. RKAG293, assembly GCF_023701745.1. Taxonomy (NCBI): domain Bacteria; kingdom Bacillati; phylum Actinomycetota; class Actinomycetes; order Kitasatosporales; family Streptomycetaceae; genus Streptomyces; species Streptomyces sp. RKAG293. The sequence goes on from NZ_JAJOZB010000001.1 coordinate 2,959,122, forward strand.
GCCCCGCCTCACCTCCGACCAGGTCGAACAGGCCCTGCTGTCCCTGGGCATCGGGGGTATGGGGCGCGGGGAGATCACCTTCCCGGACCCGATCCGGCAGGACGGGCCCGGGTGGCGGGCCACGGTGGACCTGCCGCGCGGGGTCACCGCCGGCGACATCATGGAACGCCGCAAGCGCCTCGCCTCCGGACTGCGCCGCCCGCTGGGCACCGTGTGGCCGGAAGGGGACGCGGACCTGCATGAGGGCCGGTTGGTGTTGTGGGTCGGTGACCGGGACATCGCCAAGCAAGGCCTGATCCCCTGGCCGCTGGCGACCAAGGGCCGTCACGACATCTTCCGTGACCTGCCGTTCGGGGTGGACCCGCGCGGGCGGGCGGTGGCGGTGCCGATCGTCCAACACAACTACCTGTTCGGCTCCCAGCCCGGCCAGGGCAAGACCAGCTCAGTTCGGGTCCTGGTCTGCGGTGCGTCCCTGGATCCGTCGGTGGAACTGTGGCTGCACGAGAACAAGGGCACCGGTGACCTGGACACCCATGAGCCGGTCTCGCACCGGTTCGTGTCCGGCATTGACGACGAGGCGATCGCCTACGCCGCCGAGTCGCTGGCCCTGCTGCGGAAAGAGGTCATGCGGCGCGGCCCGATCCTCAAGGGCCTGCCCCGTGACATCTGCCCGGACAAGCGGGTGACGCGGCAGATCGCGGACATGAAGGTTGGCCTGCATGTGCTGCTGGCGATCTTCGATGAGTGCCAGAACGTCTTCGCGCACCCCAAGTACGGCAAGCAGGCCGGGGAGGACGCCGAGTTCATCATCAAGGTCGGCCGCGCCCTCGGGGTCGTGCTGGTACTGGCCACGCAGCGCCCGGACAAGGACTCCCTGCCCACCGGCATCTCGGGCAACGTGTCCATCCGGTTCTGCCTGCGGGTCGCCGGTCAGGTCGAGAACGACATGATCCTCGGGACCAGCGCCTACAAGAACGGCATCCGCGCCACCACCTTCCGCCCCAAGGTCGACGCAGGCATCGGCTACCTGGCCGGAGCGCTGGACGTGCCGACGGTGGTCCGCACCGCCTACCTCGACACCCCCGCCGCCGACGCCATCGCCCAGCGGGCGTTGGCGATGCGCAAGGCGGCCGGGACCGTCACCGGCCACGCCGCCGGAGAGAACACCAGCACCGCCGACCCGGCCGCGCAGGGGGACAACCTGCTCGATGACCTGGTGGCGATCTGGCCGGCGGGTGAGAACAAGGTGTGGTCCGAGACGCTGACCGCCGCCTTGGCGCTGCTGCGCCCGGAGGTCTACACCGGTTGGGGGCCGGATCAGTTGGTGATGGTCCTCAAGCCGCGCGGCATCCGCACGGTCCAGGTCGGCCGCCGCATCGACGGGAAGGTCGTCAACCGGCGCGGTGTGGAGCGGGACGCGATCCTCGGTGCGGTCGCGGAGCGTGACCGAAATCGGGACGCCGGGTAGTCCCGTGGGCCGCTGGCGCTAGCGGTGACCCCCGCTAGCGCTAGCGGCCCCTGTTAGACCCCCCTCACGCCCCTGATCAGGACGCTAGTGGTTAGCGCCCTGACCTGGAGTTTGCCCGAAACCGGCCCAGGAGGCCCGTCATGGCCCTGCCCGCGCTCGCTATCGCCCTGATCCTGCTGTTCACCCTCGGTTACGCCGCCCTGTGCGCCGCCCAGCCGTTCGGCCGCTGCCGCAAGTGCAACGGACTCGGCTTCCAGCTCACCCACACCCGTACCGGCAAGCCCCGGCGCGGCAAGCACTGCCGCCGCTGCCACGGCAACGGCATCCGCATACGCACCGGCCGCCACCTGTTCAACGCCTTCACCCGCACCCGCCACGCCGCCACCGACACCCCCGCCCAGCCGGGGACCCCGACCCGAACGGAGTCCCGCCCGTGGTCGTAACCGTCTCCCTCGTCCTGCTGTTCGGCGCCCTGCTCGCCTTCCTACTCAAGGTCGGCTCCATCAAAGCCGGGGTCTGCTTCGTCGCCGTGATGTTCGGGTTCCTCCTCGCCTCCACCGGCGCATCCGGACCCATCAACCACGCCATCGACGGATCCGCCCACACCATCGCCCAGTGGCACCCCTGACCCGGAACGGAGAACCGATGGACCAGCACAACACGACAGGGCGCCGCATCATGGCTGCCTTACCGAAAGCCGCCCCGGCCATCGCCACGTCAACCGTGCTGATCCTGGCCCGCATCTGGAACGCCAACGGGGCAGAACACAGCGTCGGTGACGCGTGGCTCATGGGCACCCTCGCCACCGGCGCGGCCATCGCGGGCGGGTCCGCCGCGTCCGGCCGCAACGGAGACAGCACGCTCGCCGGAACCGCATTCGCCGCATCCGGCACGCTCGCATTCGTCGGCGTCGCCGCCTACGCCGACGGATTGCCCTTGCCGCTGCTGCTGTGGGCTGTCGCCACGGTGCTGGCCTACGCGCTGGCAGCCCGGTACTGGCGCACCGACCGCCGCGAAACCGTCGCCTACGACCGGCGCACCGTGGAGCGGCACGATGACCACCGGCACGTCGAGACCGTGGAAGTCATCCGGGCCCGCGCCCAGGTCGAAAGCGCACAAGCCGGAGGCGCCTACGCCACCGCGCTCGCCGCAGCCTTGACCGCCCGCGCCACGCTGCCCGGCTTTGACCCGGCCGCTCTCACCCGCTCGGGCTTGCCGGAACTGCCCGCCACCAACGCCACATGGGAGCACTGACATGGCCGCAATCCGCACCCCGCAGGACAGCGCGCATACCGCTGCCGAAGCGGTCCGCGCGTACAACCACGCCACCTTCCCGGGGAACCTGCTCTACCCCGTGCAGGCGTATCACAGCGTCGCTTCGTTCAAGGTCATGGCACAGCGGCTGCCGCAGTCCTTCGACCAGACCAGTCGCGCACTGAACCGCCTGCACGCCGATGGCACCCTGACCGCCGACTACGGGCGAGTGGCCGATCACGTAGGCGAGGCAGTGGCCGCGCTGGCCGAAGCCTCCCGCTACGCCGGCATGCTCGCCAACGCACTCGACCAGGCCCACAACGCGCTCTCACCCATCGGCTTCTGCGACGACATCGACAACTGAATGCGCCCGGGGCGACCGCCCGCTCTCGCCAAAGATGCGCGGTCGCCCCGGCTCACTGCCCGTTCGACAGAACAGGAGCACTCCCAGCATGACCCAACGTCGTACCAACCGGGAGGACCCCGACCGGGGGACCACCCGGGCACTGCACGCTGTCGACGACGCGTCGATGCATCGCGTGCCACCTCAGGACCTTGAAGCCGAACAGTCGGTGCTGGGGGCGATGCTGCTGTCCGTCGATGCCATCGCCGATGTGGTGGGCATGCTGGACGCAGGGGACTACTACCGTCCCGCGCACGAAATCATTCACCGCGCGATCTGCGACCTGCACCACGACGGACAGCCCGCCGACCCCATCACGCTGACCGACCGCCTCACGAGGTGCGGCGACATCGACCGTGCGGGCGGGGCGGCCTACCTGCACACCCTCGTCAACGCGGTGCCCACCGCCGCGAACGCCGAGTACTACGCGGAAATCGTCCGAGAGAAAGCCGAGCGGCGACGCCTGATCGAGGCCGGCACACGCCTCGCGCAAATGGCATCCGCGCCCGACACCGACCCCGAAACGCTGCGCGCCGCCGCTCTGGCGGAAGTCACCGAACTCACCACCCACCGCCCCGCGGTACTGGACGACGACACCCCAGACGATGAGACCAACACCGCCGCACCCAACCCGCTGTACGACGCTCAGCCTGGTCTCAGGCGCCCCCACCGCCCCGGACCTACTCCGCATCCGGACGTGTTCTGCGGATGGCTGGGCGAGACCGTCAAGCGGCTGGACGCCAGTACCGAGGCTGACCCGGTCGCGATTCTGGTCAACCTGATCTCCGCCGCAGGCGCCATCATCGGCCGCCGCCCACATCTGTGGGTCGGCAACGACCGCCATCCCGCGTTGGTGTGGGCACTGACTATCGGTGCTACCTCCGCAGGCCGCAAAGGCTCTGCCACCTCGACCGCGCGTCGTCCTTTGGCTGTGGCGTTCCCGGAGTTCTTCGGGCCCGACCACACCCCGCGCGGCCTGAACTCCGGTGAAGGGCTCATCGAGTACGTCAAGGACGACGCACGCGACGACGCCTCACCCGCCAGCTTGGACAAGCGGCTGTGGGTGGTGGAATCCGAATACGCCGTGACCATGAGCCGGGGCCGCCGCGAAGGCAGCAGCCTTCCCGGGGTCCTGCGACAAGCCTGGGACGGGGAAGACCTCGGGTCGATGGTGCGGGAGTCGATGAAAGCCACCAACCCGCACATCGCGATCCTCGGGCACATCACCCCGCTGGAATTCCGCTCCAAGATGCAGGACTCCGAAATGGCCGGCGGAACCTACAACCGGTTCCTCCCGATCTTCTGCCACCGCAACCTCGTACTCCCCGAATCCCGGGGAGCGGAGCCGCAGCTCATCGACAGCCTCGCCCAGGACTGGCGGACCGTCCTAAACGACGCCGCCAACGTCGATGAAGTGCAAGTCGATGACGATGCACGGGCGCTGTACCGGGATGAGATCTATCCCGCGCTGACCGACGACGAAACGGAAGGCGCACTCGCGGAGTTCACCGCCCGCGCCGCCCCCTACGTCCAACGCGTCGCCATGGTCTACGCCCTGTGCGACCACAGCGACACCATCCACCTCCAGCACATGCACGCGGCCTACCGCCTCATCCAGTACGCCCGCGCGTCCGCCGCACACCTGCTCGGGACCACATCGGCCAACCCCAAAGTCGACAAGCTCGCCACCGCAGTACGCAAGGCAGGACCCGACGGGCTGACCGGGGCCGACATCCAGCGCCTGTTCAAGAAAGACCGCAAGAACGAACGTGACGGACTGGTCGCCGCGCTGCTGGACCAGCCCGGGTACATCCGGCGCCAGCGCCCCACCGCAGGACGCTCCACCACCGTTCTCGCCTACACGGGTTAGCCGGAAAGGTCCGGAAAGGTCGCAAAGCCCAGTGACCTGCGAAAACACCCGTCCGGAAAGGGGTCCGCTAGGAGGTCCGGAAAGTCTGGGCATTCCAGCGGCCGAACTTAGCGGACCCCCTGGCGGACCCCTTTCCGCCCCACCAAAACCGCAGGCCAGAGGGCTTTCCGACCTTTCCGGACCTTTCCGCCTCACTCCACACCCCGAGGAGACACCGAACCATGGCAACGCCCGCCACGAGTGACCCGCGTACCGCCCTGCGCTCCGGTCTCCCGGACCGCTACCTCACCCCCGAAGACCTTGTGGAATTGCTCGGCATCCCGAGCGTCGAAACGCTCTACACCTGGCGCAAGAAGTCCCTCGGACCGCCCGCATTCCGTGTCGGTCGGCACCTGCGCTGGGACCCCGCTGTTGTCCAAGCCTGGGTCGCCCAGCAGAGCGCCAGAGACGCCGCCTAGCCCCACCCCAACCGCCAGGGGCACGACCACACCGGTCGGGCCCCTGGCCCGTCACGCCCCAAGGAGCTCTACGTGGCTGGCCACATCCAAGACCGTTGGTACAAGACCGAGAAGGACGCGGGCGGGGTTCCCCGACGCGTCAAGAGTGACCGTTACGGCATCGGGCTCCGCTACCGCGCCCGGTACGTCGGTCCGGACGGCACCGAGAAAAGCCAGTCCTTCCCCGACAAGCAAAAGCGTCAGGCGGAACAGTGGCTTGCGCGGATCGAGGCGGACATGTCGCGCGGTCAGTACATCGACCCGGCCGCCGGCAGAACCACCTTCCAGCAATACGGCGAGAAGTGGATTGCGTCGCAAGCCACGGATATGGCTACGCGCACGGTGGTTGAGGTCCAACTCCGTCTGCACGCCTTCCCGTACATCGGGTCACGCCCGCTCGGATCCTTCCTGCCGGAGCATATCCGGGAGTGGCTGAGCAGGCTGGAGAGCGCACTCCCTGTCGCGTCCTACCGCCGTGTCATCTTCAGCAGCGTCTCGGCTGTGCTCTCCGCGGCCGTGGATGACGGGCACCTGCCGAAGAATCCATGCCGCGCGAAATCCGTCCGGGCACCGCAATCGACCGCCCCGCGGGTAACCCCGTGGGCTGCCGATCGGCTGTTCGCTGTTCGCGCCGGGTTGCCGGACCGCTTTCAGGCGATGACGGACCTGGGGGCGGGTGTGGGCTGCGGCAGGGGGAAATCTTCGGGCTTCCGATTGACGAGGTCGGGTTCCTCACGGGATGGCTGCACGTGGGCTACCAGGTGAAGCTGATCAACGGAAAGCTGGTGTTCGCGCCGCCGAAGCGCGGCAAGGAACGTGACGTGCCGCTGCCCGAGCGCGTGGGGCAGGTGCTCAAGACTCACGCAGAGCGCTTCCCGCCCATCGCGGTCACGCTCCCCTGGCTCACGCCGGACGGCCCGCCCCTGACCAAGCGGCTCATGTTCTCCAGGACGGACGGTGGCGCAGTCAGGCGGAACGACTTCAACACCCGGATGTGGAAACCCGCCCTCGTCTCGGCAGGGGTGATCCCGGTGCCGAAGAAGGGCGAGACACACGAAGCGGCCCGCGAGCACGGCATGCACGCTCTCAGGCACTTCTACGCCTCGGTCCTGCTGGACGCTGGCGAGAACGTGAAGGCGCTCAGCCACTACCTCGGACACAGCGATCCGGGGTTCACGCTCCGGGTCTACACGCACCTGATGCCCAGCAGCGAGGGGCGGACCCGGAAGGCCGTCGACAGCGTCTACGAAGCCACCGGATCCGTGCCGGACGGCCCAGAGACGGCCCAGGAGCTGTGAGACGACTCCGGGCCAGCGGCAGGGTGCTGCTGGCCCGGATGTCACTACAGCGAGGGGAACCCCTGCTGACCTGCGCCTACAGGTTCGGGAGGTTCTTCCGCAGCTCGAAGGCGGTGACCTCGCTCCGGTACTCCTCCCACTCCTGCTTCTTGTTGCGGAGGAAGAAGTCGAAGACGTGCTCGCCGAGCGTTTCCGCGACCAGTTCGCTGCGCTCCATCAGGGTGATGGCCTCGCCCAGGTTCTGCGGGAGGGGCTCGATGCCCAGGGCGCGGCGTTCGGCCTCGGAGAGGGCCCAGACGTCGTCGTCGGCGCCGGGCGGGAGTTCGTAGCCCTCCTGGATGCCCTTCAGGCCGGCGGCCAGCAGGACCGCGTAGGCGAGGTAGGGGTTGGCGCCGGAGTCGATGGAGCGGACCTCGACGCGGGTGGAGCCGGTCTTGCCGGGCTTGTACATCGGGACGCGGATGAGCGCGGACCGGTTGTTGTGGCCCCAGCAGATGTACGAAGGGGCCTCGCCGCCGGCGCCCGCGGTGCGCTGCGAGCCGCCCCAGATGCGCTTGTAGGAGTTCACCCACTGGTTGGTGACCGCGGAGATCTCGCCGGCGTGCTTGAGCAGGCCGGCGATGAAGGAGCGGCCGACCTTGGAGAGCTGGAACTCCGAGCCGGACTCGTAGAACGCGTTGCGGTCGCCCTCGAAGAGGGAGAGGTGGGTGTGCATGCCCGAGCCGGGGAAGTCCGAGAACGGCTTGGGCATGAAGGTCGCGTGCACGCCCTGCTCCAGCGCGACCTGCTTCATCACCAGCCGGAACGTCATGACGTTGTCGGCGGTGGACAGGGCGTCGGCGTAGCGGAGGTCGATCTCCTGCTGGCCGGGCGCGCCCTCGTGGTGGGAGAACTCCACCGAGATGCCCATCGACTCCAGCATGGTGATCGCCTGGCGGCGGAAGTCCATGCCGACGTTCTGCGGAGTGTGGTCGAAGTAGCCGGAGTTGTCGGCGGGGGTGGGGATGCTGCCGTCGAGCGGCTTGTCCTTGAGCAGGAAGAACTCGATCTCGGGGTGGGTGTAGAAGGTGAACCCGAGGTCGGAGGTCTTGGCCAGTGCGCGCTTGAGGACGTAGCGCGGGTCGGCGTACGAGGGCGAGCCGTCCGGCATGAGGATGTCGCAGAACATCCGCGCGGTCCCGGGGCCCTCGGCGCGCCACGGCAGGATCTGGAACGTGCTGGGGTCGGGCTTGGCGATCATGTCCGACTCGTAGACCCGGGCGAAGCCCTCGATCGCCGAGCCGTCGAAGCCGATGCCCTCGTCGAAGGCCTGCTCGAGTTCGGCGGGGGCGACGGCGACCGACTTCAGATAGCCGAGCACGTCGGTGAACCACAGCCGTACGAAGCGGATGTCGCGCTCTTCGAGCGTACGGAGCACGAACTCCTGCTGCTTATCCATTTCCACCCATCCTCGCTGATCAGGCTGCCTGCTCCCGCGCCGCGGGGCACCTCGGGGCACATGAGCATCCCACCACACGGTTTCTGGCACGTTTCGGACCTCGTCCGAACGCACGAGCCGGTGGGGGCGTACTGCTGTGCCCATACTGCCTGCTGTTTTGCGCCCTGCGTAACGGGCGCCGGTGATCCGTCGGACACCTGTGGGGACCAACGCCCGGTTGTCGGTGCGCTTGTGTAGGGTCCTGTCAGGTTCCGATACCGGAGAGGGGTATGCGATGACGCGCCGGATGCTGCTGTTCGCCGCTCTCCTCCTCGGGATATTCGCCATGCACACGGTGGGCCATCCGGCGGGCGGCGACCATCAGGGGACGCGGTCCGCCGCGGTGGACCGGGCCTCCCAGCATGGCGCCTCTCCTCATGCCATGGGAATGGCGCAAACGGGTGCCGACCGGCACGAGCCGGCACCCGCGCACCGGCCCGCGCACGACACGAGCCCGCTGACGGTCTGCCTGGCCGTGCTCGGCACCGCCGCCGTCGTCCTGCTCGCCGTCCTGCTCGCCGCCCTCGGCCTGCTCGCCGGCCCGCTGCCCGGCTCCGTCGCGGCGGCCCGCTCCCTTCTCCCCCGGGGCAGGTGGCCGTGGCCGCCGCCCCCACGGATACCCCTCTCCCGTCTGCCGGTGCTGCGCATATAGGACGCCGCCCGGCCGCCCCGGGGTTTGCGCCCCGGGACCGGTCACGCGGTCCGTCCTGCCCACTCATCGACACCCATGAGGTGCATTCAGCATGCGTACCTACCACCGCCGCGCCGTGCTCGGCGCGGGAATCGCCGTCGCCGGAGGCGGCCTGCTCGCCGCCTGTTCCGGCGGAGCCGCCACGTCAGGACATCCCGGGCACGGCAACTCCCAGTCCGCGGGCGACGGATACCTCGCGCCCGACGGCCCCGAGGTCGTCGCCGCCGAGAAGGCGCGAGCCGGGAGCGGTCCGGTCAGCGAGGTCCGGCTGACCGCCGTCGAAGGCGTCGTGGACCTCGGCGGGCCCACGGTCAAGACCTGGACGTACGACGGCGAACTGCCCGGCAAGGAGATCCGGGTGACGGCGGGCGGCACGCTGTCCGCGACGCTCGCCAACCATCTGCCGCAGGCCACGTCCGCGCACTGGCACGGCCTCGCCCTGCGCAACGACATGGACGGCGTACCGGGGCTGACCCAGCCCGCCATCAAGGCCGGCGCCGACTACGCGTACCGCTTCGCGGTCGCCCGGCCCGGCACGTACTGGTTCCATCCGCACACCGGTGTGCAGCTGGACCGCGGGCTCTACGCGCCGCTCATCGTCGAGGACCCGAAGGAGCCGCTGCAGTACGACCTGGAGTGGGTCGTCGTCCTGGACGACTGGGTGGACGGGGTCGACGGCAGCACCCCGGACGCGGTCCTCGCCGAGCTCACCAAGGGCGCGAGCACCACGGCCGCCGACGGCAGCGGCCAGAGCGGGACGGACCACTCCGGCATGGGCGGCATGGACGGCATGGAAGGGATGGACGGCCCGGCGAGCGGGGACCCGGCCGGGCCCAGCCGGATGCTGACGGGCGCCACCAGTGAGCTGCTCGGCGGCGACCCGGGCGATGTGAAGTACCCGTACTACCTCGTCAACGGGCGCACCCCGCAAGCCCCGCGCGGCTTCACCGCCAAGCCCGGTGACCGGATCCGGATCCGTTTCGTCAACGCGGGCGGCGACACCGCCTTCCGTGTCGCGCTCGGCGGGCACCGGATGACCATCACGCACACCGACGGTTACCCCGTGGTGCACGCCGCGACCGACGCGCTGCTGATCGGCATGGGCGAGCGGTACGACGTGCTGGTCACGGCGGGTGACGGGGTCTTCCCGCTGGTCGCCCTCGCCGAGGGGAAGGACGCGGCGGCGCTGGACGTGCTGCGCACCGGCGGCGGAACGGCGCCGACCGCCGCCGACCGCCCGAAGGAGCTGTCCGGGCAGCTCCTCCAGGCCGGCGATCTGCGGCCCGACCCGTCGGTGGCGCTGCGGGACCCCGGCCGGACGCCGGACCGCACGGTCGAGCTGCGGCTGACCGGCAGCATGGCCAACTACAACTGGGCCTTCGACGGGGCGGCTTACGATCCGGCGGTCCGCCATGACGTGCGGCAGGGCGAACGGGTCCGGGTGACGATCGCGAACAACACCCGGATGTGGCATCCCCTGCATCTGCACGGGCACACCTTTTCGCTGACCGACGGCGGCGCCCGCAAGGACACCGCTATCGTGCTGCCCGGACGGACACTCAGCGTCGATCTCGACGCGGACAATCCAGGACTGTGGATGATCCACTGCCACAACGTCTACCACGCGGAGGCGGGCATGATGACGGTCCTCGGCTACCGGCAGTAGCGGATCCCCGGTGTCCGGGGTGCTCCCCCGGACACCGGACCGGACGCGGAACCTTGCAGGATTGGCGCAAATTTCCTGCAAGAAACTTGCGAAACCTGTACTAGAGTTGACGTCATGACACGACGACTTGCCACGGTGGCAAAGAAGGTCGGGGTGAGCGAGGCGACCGTCAGCCGAGTGCTGAACGGGAAGCCCGGAGTCTCCGATGCGACCAGAGCCGCAGTGCTGACCGCACTCGATGTGCTCGGTTACGAACGACCGACCCAGCTGCGCGGGGAGCGTGCCCGGCTTGTCGGGCTCGTTCTCCCGGAGCTTTCCAATCCGATCTTCCCGGCCTTCGCCGAGGTGGTGGGGGGCGCCCTGGCACAGCAGGGGTTCACACCCGTGCTCTGCACCCAGACCGTCGGCGGGGTGTCGGAGGCCGACTACGTGGAGTTGCTGCTGCAGCAGCACGTCTCCGGGGCGATCTTCTTCGGCGGCCTGTACGCCCAGGCCGAGTCGTCGCACGAGCACTACGCCCGGCTCGCCGAGCGCAATCTGCCCACCGTGCTGATGAACGCCGCCATCGACGATCTCGACTTCCCGAGGGTGTCCTGCGACGACGCGGTCGCCGTGGAACAGGGGATGACCCATCTCGCATCGCTCGGCCATGAGCGGATCGGCCTGATCCTGGGCCCGCCCGACCACGTTCCGTCGCGCCGCAAGCTCGCCGCGGCCCGCCGCTGGATCGGACAGCGCGGCGGCGAACTCCCGGACACCGCCGTCGAACACGCGCTGTTCACCCTGGAGGGCGGGCAGGCCGCGGCCAGCCGGCTGATCCAGCGCGGCGTCACCGCCGTCATCTGCGCGAGCGACCCGATCGCCCTGGGCGCCATCCGGTCCGCCCGCCGCCGCGGGCTGTCGGTGCCCCAGGACTTCTCCGTCATCGGTTACGACGACTCGATGTTCATGAATTGCATCGATCCGCCGCTCACCACCGTGCGCCAGCCCATCGAAGCCATGGGCCGGGCCGCCGTCGACCTGCTGAGCGGTCAGATCAGCGGCACTCCGGTCGACCACGACGAGCTGCTCTTCGAGCCCGAGCTCGTCGTACGCGGCTCCACGGGTCCCGCGCCGCGGGCCGCACAGCCCCAGCAGCCGGGGGTGGAAGCGACCAGCAGGTAGCGCCGGTCCGGCTCCGGCAGTCGTTGGCAATCTCGTTGGCAATCTCGTTGGCAACCCTCCCCGACACCACTGACTGGGAAACGGCTTCGTAATCAAGTCGTGTCTTTGCGAGCTTCGCGCGAAATCTTGCGGACATCTATCGGGTTCAGTACCTTGAGCCCACCCGAGACGGCGGCGCACACCCCGCGCCACGCAACCGCGCAGGGTTCGCAGATCTCAGAGCGCGGAGCATCGTCGCGCAGTGGTTCAGGGGAAGGGTTGATCAATGAAGACAAACCGCTACCGGACGCTGGTGGCCATCGTGCTCGTCGCCGGCGTCGGTATGACCGCCGCGGCGTGTTCCGACAGCAAGGACACTGCCAAGGACCCCGGCTCAGGCGACAAGAGCGCGAGCGCCAAGCTGGATCCCAGCACCAAGGTCACCATCAGCGTCGACTGCATGCCGCCCACCACGAAGGCGGCCGAGCGCAAGCAGTGGACCGACGACATAGCCGCGTTCAAGGTGCTGTACCCGAACGTCACGGTGAACAGCAAGGACGGATTCCCCTGCGAGGATCCGGCCAAGTTCACGGCCATGATGAAGGGCGGAACGCAAACAGACACCTTCTACACGTACATGACCGACAAGGACCAGGTTCTGGACGCGGGTCAGGCCGCTGACATCACTCCGTACGTCACGCCGGAGACCGTCCCGAACCTCAACGACATCGACCCCAACGTCATGAACGTGCTGAAGGACGGCGGCAAGCTGTACGGCCTGCCCACCTCGAACTACCAGATGGGCCTGATCTACAACCGCAAGATCTTCTCCCAGGCCGGGCTCGACCCCAACAAGCCCCCGACCACCTGGGAAGGCGTGCGGGCCGCGGCCAAGACCATCCAGGACAAGCTGGGCAGCCAGGGCATCCACGGCTTCATCGAGAACGCCGGCGGCAACCAGGGCGGTTGGCACTTCACCTCGGAGCTCTACGGGCTCGGGGGCCAGGTGACCTCCGAGGACGGCAAGAAGGCCGCCTTCAACACCGACGAGAGCAAGACCCTCCTGCAGACCCTGCACGACATGCGCTTCACCGACAACAGCCTGCCCGCGACCCCAGGACTCGCGTGGGGCGACGTCCAGAAGGCCATGGGCACCAGCAAGGTCGGTATGTACGTCGGTGCTCCTGACGACATCCCGCTCGTCGTCCAGCAGTACCAGGCCAAGTTCGAGGACCTCGGCATGGCGCCGATCCCCGGCGGCAAGACCTCGCTGTTCGGCGGCGCCGACTACATGTTCAAGAAGTCGTCCACACCCGACCAGATCAAGGCCGGCATCGCCTGGGTCAACTTCAAGTTCCTGACCCTGGAGAAGGGCCAGTTCAACTACGCCCGCAACAAGACGGACGGCATCCCGGTCGGACTGCCGCAGCCGTTCTTCTTCACCGGCGCGTCGAAGGACAAGGACACCTCCACCAAGACCGCGAGCGCGACCGTACCGGTCGAGAACTTCGCCACCTACGTGGCCGCCCAGGTCCCGGTGAAGCCCGAGCCGCCGAACGCCCAGAAGATCTACACGGTCCTGGACAACGCGATGTCGGGTGCGCTGACCAACAAGAACGCCGACGTCGGCAAGCTCCTCTCCACCGCTGAGACGCAGGTCAACACGCTGCTGGCCGCCAGCCAGTAGCAGCGAGCGCGGGGGCCGGCCGGAGCGCCGGCCCCCGCACCGCGGCAACCGTCCGCCGATCAGCAGCTGCGCCCACCGGGGATGCCCCCGGCCCCAGTCGAGGAGTTCTCATGACGGCGACCACCGTCTCCCACAACAAGGCAGAACGCGGTTCCGGGCATGCGTCGCCGAGAGGTTCCCGGCGCCGTCCGGGACTTCCGGACGGGAACGCCCGCGCGGGGTTCGGCCGGAGACTGCGCCGCGATCTGCAGGCGCATGCATTCATGATCGGCGCGGTGCTCTGCTTCGGATTCTTCTCCTGGTATCCGATGGTCCGCGAAGTCATCATGAGCTTCCAGAAGACCAAGCGCGGCGAGACCACCTGGGTGGGCTGGAAGAACCTCGAAACGGTCTGGAACGACCCGGGTTTCTGGCCGGCCTGGCGCAACACGATGCAGTTCACGCTGTACGCGCTGGTGATCGGATTCGCGGTGCCGTTCGTCATCGCCATCGTCCTCAACGAATTCCGGCACGCCCAGGCGTACTTGCGCATCCTGGTGTATCTGCCGGTGATGCTGCCACCGGTCGCCGGGGTGCTGCTCTTCAAGTACTTCTACAACCCGGAATACGGCCTCTTCAATCACATCCTGCATTTCCTGCACCTGCCGGAACAGGCCTGGCTGGACTCGTCGAGCACCGCGATGATCTCCGTGGTGATCGCGGCCACCTGGATGAGCGCCGGCGGCGCCACCCTCATCTACCTGGCCGCCCTGCAGAACGTGCCCGGTGAGCTGTACGAGGCCGCCGACCTGGACGGTGCCGGGCTGCTGAGCAAGATCTGGCACATCACCATCCCGCAGACCAGGCCGGTCCTGTCGCTGATGCTGCTGCTCCAGATCGTGGCGACGATGCAGGAGTTCACCAACGTCTATCTGCTCACCGGCGGCGCCGGCCCCGAGAACTCCACCGGGACCGTGGTCTACATGGTGTACCAGTACGCGTTCCGCTACGACAGCTTCGGCAGCGCCTCGGCGCTCGGACTCATCATGCTGGTGGTACTCGGCGGATTCTCCGGCCTGTACGCGCGGCTCAGCCGCGACAGCGACTAGGACGGGGAGAAGGACATGGCAGCGAACCAACCGCAGCAGCGCACCCTGATATCCGCGGCCGCGCTGAACAGGCCCCGCGGGAAATTCATCTACTGGACCGTTCTCTCGCTGACCGTCGTGGTCTTCACCCTGGTCTTCCTGGGGCCGCTCTACTGGATGGTCTCCGGCGGCTTCAAATCCGCGCAGGAAGTGCTCCAGAATCCGCCGACGCTCTTTCCCAAGGACCCGAAGCCGGGCACCTACAAGACCGCGTGGAGCCAGCTGAAGATCGCCCGGCTGCTGTTCAACACGATGTACTACGCCTTCGGCGCACTCGCCTTCCAGCTGGTCTTCGACGTGGCCGCGGCCTACGCGATCTCCAAGCTGCGGCCGGTGCTGGGGAATCTGATCCTCGGCATGATGCTGGCCACGCTGATGATCCCGGCCGCCGTGCTGATCGTGCCGCAGTACCTGACCGTGCTCGACCTGCCGCTGCTGCACATCAATCTGATCGGCACGCCCTGGGCGATCTGGCTGCCCACCGTCGCCAACGGGTTCAACATCTTCCTGCTGAAGCGGTTCTTCGACTCGATCCCCGAGGACCTGATGTCCGCGGCGGCGATCGACGGGGCGAGCCCGCTGCGGACCCTGTGGTCGATCGTGCTGCCGATGTCCAGACCGATCCTCGGCGTGGTGTCCATCTTCGCGGTGGTCAACGTGTGGAAGGACTTCCTCTGGCCGATGCTGGTGCAGCCCGACACGGACAAGCAGCCGATCAACATCGGGATCAACTCCCTGTCGCAGGGCGTGCCGCAGAACGTCCTCATCGCCGCGCTGGCCATCTCCGCCCTGCCGACGATCGCCATCTTCCTGCTCTTCCAGCGCAACATCATGTCCGGTCTGACCGCGGGCAGCCTCAAGGGCTGACCAGCGCTTCACCAGGACTGAACCCCTCAGAACTCCGCCGCCGGTCCCATGCCCCATCCCCGCTGAATGGCCGGCGGCGGGGTCCCTCCTGCCCGAAAGGACGTCTCCGTGGCAGACACCCGCCCGCCCGTCTCCGACCACCACCCCGCTGCGGGCGACTGGTGGCGCAACGCGGTCATTTACCAGGTGTACCCGCGTAGTTTCGCCGACGGCAACGGCGACGGGATCGGAGACCTCGCCGGTGTCCGGGCCAAGCTGCCGTACCTCGGCGAGCTGGGCGTGGACGCCCTCTGGTTCAACCCCTGGTACCCCTCCCCCATGTTCGACGGCGGCTACGACGTCGCGGACTACCGGGACATCGATCCGGTGTTCGGCACCCTGGCCGAGGCCGAGAAGCTCATCTCCGAGGCGCTGGACCTGGGGATCCGCAGCATCATCGACATCGTCCCCAACCACGTCTCGTCGGCGCACCCGTGGTTCGTCGAGGCGCTGGCGGCCGGCCCCGGCAGTCCGGCCAGGGAACGCTTCTGGTTCCGGCCCGGCCGCGGCGAGCACGGCGAACTGCCGCCCAACAACTGGCCGTCCCAGTTCGGCGGGGTGCCCTGGACGCGGACCGTGAACGAGGACGGCACCCCCGGCGACTGGTATCTGCACCTGTTCGACAGCCAGCAGCCGGACCTGAACTGGGAGCACCCGGACGTGCGGCGCGAGCACGAGGACGTGCTGCGCTTCTGGTTCGACCGGGGCGCGGCGGGGGTGCGCATCGACTCCGCGAGCCTGCCCGTCAAGGACCCGGCCCTGCCGGACCTGACCGAGGACCGGGCCGGCCCGCACCCCTACGACGACCGCGACGAGCTGCACGACATCTACCGCTCCTGGCGCCGGATCGCCGACTCCTATCCCGGCAGCCGCGCGCTGATCGGTGAGGTGTGGATGCCCGACGCGGAGCGGTTCGCGCGGTATCTGCGGCACGACGAGATGCACACCGCCTTCAACTTCGACTTCATGTCGTGCCCCTGGGACGCGGGTCTGCTCCGCGCGTCCATCGACACGACGCTCGCCGCGCACGAGCCGGTGGGCGCGCCCGTCACGTGGGTGCTGGCCAACCACGACGTCACCCGCACGGTGACCCGTTACGGCCGCTCCGACACCGGCTTCGACTTCGCGACCAAGGCGCACGGCACCCCGACCGACCTGGTGCTCGGCACCCGCAGGGCGCGCGCCGCCGCGCTGCTGACGCTGGCGCTGCCCGGCTCGGTCTACATCTACCAGGGTGAGGAGCTGGGGCTGCCCGAGGTCGAGGACATACCGGCCGAGCGGCTGCAGGACCCGATGTATCTGCGCTCCGGCGGCACCGTGCCGGGGCGGGACGGCTGCCGGGTCCCGATGCCGTGGTCGGGGAAGGAGTCGCCGTTCGGCTTCAGTCCCGACGGTGCGGCGCGGCCGCCGTGGCTGCCGCAGCCCGCCGACTGGGCGGACCGCACGGCCGGGGCGCAGACCGGTGACGCCGGCTCGATGCTGGAGCTCTACCGCTTCGCGCTGCGGCTCCGGGCGACCGAGCCCGGTCTCGGGGACGGTCCGATCCGCTGGCTGGGGAGTGCCGCGGGGGTGCTGGCGTTCCGCCGGACGGACGCTTTCACCTGTGTCGTCAACCTCTCCGACCAGGCCGTCGCGCTACCGGTGGACACCGCCGTCCTGCTGGCCAGCGGCCCGCTCACCGGCGATCTGCTGCCGTCGGACACCGCCGTCTGGCTGCGGACCAGGGACGAATCCGACGCCTGACGGGACCTGGCGAGCCCTGCGGGACACGGGTGCGGGACGTGTCGGGCCGACGCGATGTGCTGCCGGACACGCCTCTCGGCCAGGACATCGCGTCGGTGTGACGATTACAGTGGAGGGGTGCCTCAACTTCGCCTCGCCTTGAATCAGATCGACTCCTGCGTCGGTGACATCGCCGGGAACGCCGAGTCGATCGTGCACTGGACCCGGCATGCGGCCGAGCGTGGAGCCCACCTGGTGGCGTTCCCAGAAATGGTGCTGACCGGCTACCCCGTGGAGGACCTCGCGCTGCGGTCGTCCTTCGTCGAGGCCAGCCGGTCCGCGCTGGCCGAGCTCGCCGGCCGGCTGGCCGCCGAGGGCTTCGGGGAACTGCCCGTCGTCGTCGGCTATCTGGACCGCAGCGAGAAGGCCCAGCCGCGCTACGGGCAGCCCGCCGGGTCGCCGCGCAACGCGGCGGCGGTGCTGTACCGCGGCGGGATCGCGCTGCGCTTCGCCAAGCACCACCTTCCCAACTACGGCGTCTTCGACGAGTTCCGCTACTTCGTCCCCGGTGACACCCTCCCGGTGATCCGGGTGCACGGGGTGGACGTCGCGCTCGCGATCTGCGAGGACCTGTGGCAGGACGGCGGCCGGGTGCCCGCCGCCCGCGCCGCCGGCGCCGGGCTGCTGCTGTCGGTCAACGCCTCGCCGTACGAGCGGGACAAGGACGACACGCGTCTGGAGCTGGTGCGCAAGCGCGCCCAGGAAGCCGGCTGCACCCTCGCCTATCTGGCGATGATGGGCGGCCAGGACGAGCTGGTCTTCGACGGGGACTCGATCGTGGTCTCGGCGGCCGGCGAAGTGATCACCCGCGCCCCGCAGTTCGAGGAGGGCTGTGTACTGGTCGACCTGGAGCTGCCCGCCGCGGGCGCGGTGCCGTCCGGCGTCCTGGACGACGGCCTGGAGATCGAGCACGTCATCCTCTCCACCGAGCCGGTCGCGCGCTACGAGCCGGAGGTGGCCGGCGGCTACGCCGAGCGGCTGACCGACGACGAGGAGGTCTACACCGCCCTCGTCACGGGCCTGCGCGCCTACGTCACGAAGAACGGCTTCCGGTCGGTGCTGATCGGGCTGTCCGGCGGCATCGACTCCGCGCTGGTGGCCGCCATCGCCTGCGACGCGCTCGGAGCCGCCAACGTCTACGGCGTCGCCATGCCGTCCCGGTACTCGTCGGAGCACTCGATCGGTGACGCCGAGGAACTGGCCCGCCGCACCGGGCTGAACCTCAGGACCGTCCCCATCGCGCCGATGTTCGACGCGTACATGGCGGCGCTGGGGCTCACCGGCCTCGCCGAGGAGAACCTGCAGTCCCGGCTGCGCGGCACCACGTTGATGGCCATCTCCAACCAGGAGGGCCACATCGTGCTCGCACCGGGCAACAAGAGCGAGCTGGCCGTCGGCTACTCGACCCTGTACGGCGACTCGGTCGGCGCGTACGGGCCCATCAAGGACGTCTACAAGACGACGGTCTTCCGGCTGGCCCGCTGGCGGAACGCGTCGGCCGCGGCGAAGGGCGGGACCCCGCCGATCCCGGAGAACTCGATCAGCAAGCCGCCCAGCGCCGAACTGCGCCCCGGCCAGGTCGACACCGATTCACTGCCCGACTACGACGTGCTCGACCGGGTGCTGGAGCTCTACGTCGACCGGGACCAGGGCCGGGACGCGATCATCGGCGCGGGCTTCGACCCGGAGCTGGTGACCCGGATCCTGAAGCTGACCGACACGGCCGAGTACAAGCGCCGGCAGTACCCGCCGGGCACCAAGATCTCGGCCAAGGGCTTCGGCAAGGACCGGCGGCTGCCGATCACTTCGCGGTGGCGCGAGACCGGCCGCGCGGAGAACTGACCTTCCCCCGGCTCACATCTGCAGGCGGGCGGCGACCGGCAGGTGGTCGCTGCCCGTCTTCTTCAGCGTCCAGGACGACATCGGCTCGATGCCCCTGACCATGATCTGGTCGATCCGGGCCATCGGGAAGTCGGCCGGCCAGCTGAAGCCGAAGCCGTTGCCCGCCGCGCCCTGCGTGGAGCGCATCTGTGAGGTGACGGACGCCAGCGAGCGGTCGTTCATGGTGCCGTTGAGGTCGCCGAGCAGCACGACCTTGGTCAGCGACTCCTGCGCGATGGACTGCCCGAGCGCGTCGGCCGCGCTGTCGCGCTGCCCGGCGGTGAAGCCCGCGTTGAACTTCACCCGCACCGACGGCATGTGCGCGACGTAGACCGCGATCTGGCCCTGCGGGGTGGAGACGGCGGCCCGCATGGCGCGCGTCCAGCCGAGCCTTATGTCGACCGCGTGCACACCCTGGATCGGGTACTTGCTCCACAGCCCGACGGTGCCCTGCACCGAGTGGTAGGGGTAGGCGCCGGCCAGCGCCGCCCGGTACGTGGAGACCTGACCGGCCGCCAGTTCCTCCAGCGCGACGAGGTCGGCGCCGGCGGCGATGACGTCCTTCGCGGTGCCGGTCGGGTCGGGGTTGTCGGCGTTCACGTTGTGCGTGAGCACCGTCAGGTTGCCGCCGGACTTCTCGTTGTCGGTGAGCAGTCCGCCGAAGAGGTTGAACCACACCAGGACCGGCAGCAGTAGGGCGATCAGCGCCGTCGCCGAGCGGCGCACCAGTGCCACCACCAACAGCACCGGAACGGCCAGGCCCAGCCAGGGCAGGAACGTCTCCAACAGGCTGCCGAGGTTGCCGATCCGGTTCGGTACGTCGGAGTGGAAGGACAACAGCAGGGCCAGGATCACCGCGAGCGCGGCGGTGATGATGCCTCTGCGCCACATGCCGTCGCGCTGCCAGCCGAAGCGCCGTCGCGCTCCTGAGGCCGAACGGTTCGGCTCGGGGCCGTCCGTGGTCGCGTCGGTCATGTGCGCCTGGGTCATATGGGGGGTCCTCACTGCCTTGCCGATTGCAATGCCGACCCTAAGGGATCGACATAAGAACCGACGGGCCGGAAGGGGCGGCGGGTTCCACCGGAACCCGCCGCCACCGTCCCCTGTGACAAGACGCGTACATATCGGTCAACGCGGTCAACGCGGGCACGCGCCCTCCAGAACCGTGTCGACGATCAGCTCCGAGAGCCCGTCCTCCAGCGACGCGCCCGGCCGCATCATGGCCCGGCTCAGCATCGGGCCGGCGAAGATGTCGCCGAGCAGTTCCAGGTCGAGTCCGGCCCGGATCTCGCCGGTTCGCACCCCGCGCTCCAGCACCGCGAGCATGGCGTCCCGCCGGGTGACGACCACGGTGTCGTGGTACTGCTTCCACAACTCGGGGACCTGCTGGAACTGCAGGAGGATGTTGCGCATCACGGCCGAGGAGCGCTTGGCCAGACCGCGCCGCCGGATGGCGTCGATCATGGTGACCAGGTCGTCCCGTACCGATGTCCCCGCCAGTGCCGGCGTCGGCTCGTCGATCGAGTTGAGTACGTCCATCAACAGAGCGTTCTTGCCCGGCCAGCGCCGGTAGACGGTGGCCTTGCCGACCCCGGCGTCACGGGCGATGCCCTCGATGGACAGCTCCCCGATCGTGACGCCCTCCTCCAGCAGCCGGAGCACCGTCTCGGTGATCGCGCTGTCGGCGGCGGCGCTGCGCGGGCGGCCGCGCGGTGCGGCGTCGCTCCCGGCGTCGCTCATCGCTCCGCTCCGACCGCCTCCGGGGCCCGCTCTCCGCCTTGCTCCGGCACGGCGTCCTTGCGCGGCAGGAAGGCCAGCACCACGAGGGTGCCGACCACCGCGACGGACGCGGACCCGATGGCGGTGATGTGCATGGCGTGGATGAAGGCGTTGTTCGCGGGCTGGACGAGGGCCTTGCCGGCGGGCCCCAGATTCTCCGCGACGCCGAGCGTCGCCTGGATGGACTCACCGGCCGCGTGCCGGGCGGGCGCCGGGAGACCGGCGAGGTGGCCGTCGATGCCGTTCCGGTAGGTGGTGGAGAGCAGCGAGCCGAGGATGGCCACCCCGAGCGCGCCGCCGACCTGCCGGAAGGTGTTGTTGACGGCGGATCCGGAGCCGGCCTTCTCGCGCGGCAGCGACGACATGATCATGACGGTGGCGGGCGGCATGACGTGTGCCATCGCCGTACCCATCAGGAAGAAGATCACTTCCAGGATCCAGATCGGGGTGTTCTGGTCGAGCAGCAGGAAGCCGAGGAACGCGACGGCCGTCAGCGCCAGGCCCGTCGCGCACACCGCACGCGGGCCGAACCGGTCGACGACCAGCCGGGCGCGCGGCGCGAAGATCATCTGGGCGGCGGCGAGCGGCAGCAGCAGCACGCCGGACTCCAGGGCGCTGTAGCCGCGCACGCTCTGCGTGTAGAAGACGACGAAGAACGTCACGCCCATCAGCGCGAAGAAGACCAGTCCTATGGCGGCGACCGACGCGGAGAACTGCCGGTTGCGGAAGTAGTTGACGTCGAAGGCGGGGTGGTCGCTGCGCTTCTCGTACAGCACGAAGCCGGCGATCACCACGAGACCGGCCAGGATCGTCAGCCAGACCTTGGGCTGGGTGAAGTCGCCGAGCTGACCGCCCTTGATGATCCCGTAGATCAGCACGACCAGGCCGACGACGGAGAGCAGCACGCCGACGGGGTCGAGACGGCCCGGGTTGGGGTCCTTCGAGTCGGGCACCAGGATGACCATCGCGACCAGGGCGACGGCCACGATCGGCACGTTGATCAGGAAGACCGAGCCCCACCAGAAGTGCTCCAGCAGCGCACCGCCGGTGATCGGGCCGATCGCGATGGCCAGGCCGACCACGCCGGTCCAGATGCCGATGGCCTTGGGCTGCTCGTCGCGCTCGAAGACGTTCATGATGATCGCGAGCGTCGCGGGCATGATGAACGCGCCGCCGAAGCCCATCAGCGCGCGGAAGGCGATGAGCTGCCCCGACGAGTCGGACACCGCGGAGAGCGCGGAGCCGATGCCGAAGACCAGCATGCCGAAGAGCAGCACCTTCTTGCGGCCCAGCCGGTCCCCCAGCAGGCCCGCGGTGAACAGCAGCCCGGCGAAGACCAGGGTGTAGGAGTTGATCGCCCATTCGAGCTGGCTCTGGGTCGCCCCGAGGCCGGTGGGGGCGGGCTGGGCGATCGTCTTCATCGCCACATTGAGGATCGAGTTGTCCAGCACCACCACCAGGAGGCTGAACAGCAGGACGGTGAGAATCGCCCACCTGCGGCGGTGGATCGCCTCGGGGATGGCTCGGGACTGACTCGAGGATATGGACATGGCTCCACGCTAGCCCGCATTTCCGATACGGGACCGTCTCGTATCGTAAAGCAGGGGTAAAAACAGGGGGGCTCTTTGCGTAGGCGGCCGCACGTGCCAGCATGGAAGGGATCCGGGGACGCCGTCAGGGTGCCTCGAGATGACTGAAGGAGCCGTTGCCATGACGCAGATTCCGGCTGCCCAGAAGCAATCCGACAGCGTCCGCGCGCTGTACGGGGGCACGGGCACGCGCCGCATCACCGTCCGCGACATCACCGCCGCCAAGGACCGCGGCGAGAAGTGGCCGATGCTCACCGCCTACGACGCGGTGACCGCCTCCGTCTTCGACGAGGCCGGGATCCCGGTGCTGCTGGTCGGCGACTCGATGGGCAACTGCCACCTGGGCTACGACACCACCGTCCCGGTCACCATGGACCAGATGACGATGCTGTCCGCGGCCGTCGTGCGCGGCACCAGCCGTGCCCTGATCGTCGGCGACCTCACGTTCGGCTCCTACCAGGAAGGCCCGGTCCAGGCGCTGCGCAGCGCGACCCGGCTGGTCAAGGAGGCCGGGGTGCAGGCGGTCAAGCTGGAGGGCGGCGAGCGCTCGCTGGCCCAGACCGAGCTGATCGTGCAGTCCGGCATCCCGGTCATGTCGCACCTGGGCCTGACCCCCCAGTCCGTCAACGCCATGGGCTACCGGGTCCAGGGCCGCGGCGACGAGGCCGCCCACCAACTGCTGCGCGACGCCAAGGCGGCGCAGGACGCGGGCGCCTTCGCGGTCGTCCTGGAGCTGGTGCCGGCCGGACTGGCCGCCGAGGTCACCCGGTCGCTGCACATCCCGACCATCGGCATCGGCGCCGGCCCGGAGTGCGACGCCCAGGTGCTGGTGTGGACCGACATGGCGGGCATGACCGGCGACCGCGTGCCGCGCTTCGTCAAGCAGTACGCGCAGCTGCGCTCGGCGCTCGGTGACGCGGCGAAGGCGTTCGCCGAGGACGTGACGGGCGGGGCGTACCCGGCCGAGGAGCACAGCTTCCACTAAGCCGTGGCTCAGCAGGACGGGGTAAGGCAGGGCCGTTCCGGATCCGGACGACTCGTTCGCCGGCGGGTGAGTCGTCCGGGCCCGGGATGCGTACTACAGGGTGAGCGCCGCCAGCGGCGGCGAACCCCGCACAGTACGGGAAGTCATCATGCCTATCACCCTCACCAGCAGAACGGCGGCGGCCGGAGCTTTCGCCGCCGCGGCGCTGCTGGCACTCAGCGCATGCGGATCCTCGAATTCCGGCAGCGGTGGCGACACCACCCCGCCCCCGCCGGCCTCGTCCTCGTCGACCACGGCCGGCGCGGGGCTGGCGGCGGCGCAGGACGCCAAGCTCGGCGCGATCGTCACGGACGCCCAGGGCTTCACGCTCTACCGGTTCGACAAGGACAAGGCCGCCCCGCCGACGTCCAACTGCGCCGGACAGTGCGCGGCCATCTGGCCGGCTGTCGCCGCGGTCAGCACCGTCAAGGGCGTCGACCTGCACCTCGTCGGCACGGTCACCCGCCCGGACGGCAGCAAGCAGGCCACTCTCGGCGGCTGGCCGCTGTATCGCTACAGCGGTGACGCCAAGGCCGGCGACACGCATGGTCAGGGCGTCGGCGGCACCTGGTTCGCGGTGGCTCCCGACGGCACGAAGGCCGGCGGTACGGCGCAGTCGCCCGCACCGTCCGATACCGGGTCGAACGGGTACTGATGCAGAACCACTCATCGCCGACACTCGCGCCGCGGCGCCGGGTACGACAGGATGCCGCCGTGGACGGGGATCCCACCGGGCCGCTCCCGGAAGAGGAATTCATGCGCGCGCTGTACCGCGAACACGCGGGCGCGCTGCTCGGCTTTGTGCTGAACCTGGTGGGTGGTGACCGGTATCTGGCGGAGGACGTCGTCCAGGAGACGCTGCTGCGGGCCTGGAAGAGCGCGGGACGGCTGGATCCGGCGGCCCGTTCGCTGCGGCCCTGGCTGGTGACCGTCGCGCGACGTATCGTGATCGACGGCCATCGCAGCCGGCAGTCCCGTCCGCCGGAGGCACCACCGGCCGCACTCGACCAGCTGCCCGCCGAGGACGAACTCGACCGGTCGCTGCGGCTCATGACGATCTCCGACGCACTCGGCGATCTGACCGAGGCGCACCGGCAGGTGCTGATCGAGACGTATTTCGCGGGCCGTACGGTGACCGAGGCGGCGGACGAGCTGGGCGTACCGCCCGGCACGGTGCGCTCCAGGGTGTTCTACGCCCTGCGGGCGCTCAGGAACGCACTGGAGGAGAGAGGGGTGACCACCTCATGACGGAGTACGCACCCGGACCGGGGGCACCCCCCGACCCGCACCTGGACGTCGGCGCCTACCTCATCGGCGCGCTGGACGACGACGCGATGACGCGCTTCGAGCAGCACCTCGCGGGCTGCGAGGAGTGCGGACGGCAGCTGGACGAGCTGAGCGGACTCGTACCGCTCCTCGGTGAGCTGCGGCAGAGCGGCGGCGTACCGGAGCCCGTGCGGGAGTGGCCGTCCGGCGCGACGTCCGCGCGGCCGCCTGCGCAGCCGTTCCCGCAGCCGTTCCCCGAGCCCGCCGCGCAGCCCTACGCCCAGCGGACCGTACAGCCGGCCCAGCAGATCGCGACACACCGTCCCAGGCGGCGGCCCGGCCGCGGCCGGCGGCTGGTGCTCGCACTGGCGGCCTGCGGAGTGCTGGCCCTCGGCGGCTCGGCCGTCGCGGTCCTCGTCACCCAGCAGGACGGCGGGGCGCCGGCGGCGGCCGCGCAGTTCACCGCGGGCGACCCGGCGACCGGGGCCAGTGCCACGGTCGGTGTCACCGGCAAGAAGTGGGGCACCCAGGTGGACCTCAAGCTCTCCGGCGTCAACGGCCCGCTGACCTGCAGTCTGGTGGCCGTGGGCCGGGACGGCAGCCGGCAGACCGTCGCCACCTGGTCGGTTCCGGCCGCCGGGTACGGCACCACCGCGCAGCCCGAGCCGCTCACCGTCCAGGGTGCGGCGGCCCTCTCCCCCACCGACATCACCGGCTTCGACGTCGTCACCTCCTCCGGGCAGCACCTGGTCACCGTTCCGACCACCTGACGGCCGTGTGGTCGCCGGTCCGACGGCCGGCCGATCACCGTGTCATCGCCGTGTGATCGCGGTGTCAGCCCGGTGGGGGCGGTGTCGGTGGCATGTCGGTCCGCTGTCAGTGAGGCCCGCCATGGTTGACACATGACGACGCGACAGAGTGACAAGTTGGGCGCCGCCGTCGAGGTACGGGGGCTGGTCAAGCACTATGGCGAGACGAAAGCCCTGGACGGTGTCGACCTCGACGTTCGGCAGGGCACCGTGCTCGGTGTGCTGGGGCCGAACGGGGCCGGAAAGACGACGCTGGTACGGGTGCTGTCCACCCTGATCCAGCCGGACGCGGGCAGTGCCCGGGTCGCCGGATACGACGTACTCAGGCAGCCGCGGCAGCTGCGCCGGGTGATCGGTCTGACCGGGCAGTACGCCTCGGTGGACGAGAAGCTCTCCGGCCGGGAGAACCTCTACATGATCGGGCGGCTGCTCGATCTGTCCCGCAAGGACGCGCGGTCCCGCGCCGACGGGCTGCTGGAGCGGTTCTCGCTCACCGAGGCCGCCAAGCGGCCGGCGAGCGGGTACTCCGGCGGCATGCGGCGCCGGCTCGACCTCGCGGCCTCCATGATCGGCAACCCGTCGGTGCTCTATCTGGACGAGCCGACGACGGGCCTGGACCCGCGCACCCGCAACGAGGTGTGGGCCGAGGTCAAGCGGATGGTCGCCGAGGGCGCGACGGTCCTGCTGACCACGCAGTACATGGAGGAGGCCGAGCAGCTCGCCGACGAGCTGACGGTCATCGACCGCGGCCGGGTGATCGCCAACGGCCGGGTGGCCGAGCTCAAGGCCAAGGTCGGCGGGCGGACCCTGCAGATCCGGCCGAGCGACACGCTGACGCTGCCCGCGATGTCGGCGGCGCTCGCCGACGCGGGTCTCGACGGGGTGGCCGGCGCCACCGTCGACCACGCGGAGGGCGTGCTCAATGTGCCGATCCTCAGCGACGAGCAACTGACCGCGGTGGTCGGGCTGCTGGGCACCCGCGGTTTCGGCATCGCCGGGATAGGGACCCATCTCCCCAGCCTGGACGAGGTGTTCCTCTCCATCACCGGCCAGAAGCCGGACCAGGACGGGCCGTCCGGCAGCGCCGGGCAGGCCGTTCCCGGCGAGCAGTCCGGGTCCGTCACCGAGAAGTCCGACGCAGAACAGGGGGTAGCGGCATGAGCGCCGCAGTCATCACCACCACCGCGCCCGCCAAGGCGCAGTCACACGAGGGCCGGATAGGGTTCCGGGCCAATCTGCGGCACATCGGGGCGCTCGCGCGCCGCAACATGCTGCAGATCAAGGAAGACCCGGAGTCGATGTTCGACGCCGTGCTGATGCCGATCATCTTCACGCTGCTGTTCGTCTTCGTCTTCGGCGGCGCGATCTCCGGCAAGGGCCATCAGCAGGAGTACGTGAACTACGTGGTCCCCGGCCTGATGGCGATGATGGGCATGAACATCTCGATGGCCGTCGGCAGCGGTGTCAACCAGGACTTCAACACCGGTGTGATGGACCGCTTCCGCACCATGCCGATCGCCCGCTCCTCGGTGCTGATCGCCAAGATCGTCGTGGAGATCGGCCGGATGCTGGTCGCCACCACGATTCTGCTGATCATGGGATTCATCCTCGGCCTGTCGATCTCCACGTCCGTGTTCCACCTGCTGGCCGCGGTCGCGCTCTCGATGGTCTTCGGGGCTTCACTCATGTGGATCTTCATCCTGCTCGGGCTGACGATGAAGACCGCGCAGGCCGTACAGGGGTGGCCATGCTCGTCCTGATGCCGCTGCAGTTCGGATCGTCGATCTTCGCACCGACGACGACGATGCCGGGCTGGCTGCAGAACTTCACCGATGTCAATCCGCTGTCGAACCTGGCGGACTCCGCGCGGAACCTGATGAACGGCGGGCCCGTCGCCCACTCCGTCCTGGTCACCCTGGCCTGGTCGGTCGGCATCACGCTGGTGACGGCGCCGCTGGCCATCCGCAAGTTCCGCACCAAGACCTGACCGGCACCCGCCGGCCCGGTCCGGGCCGGCACCCGTGGCAGAACCCGTGTCAGTCCTCGGCACGCATCAGGGCGATGGTCTCCATGGCGGAGAGGCCATCGCCCTCGGCGTACGCGACGTCGTACGCGGCATCGCCGATCAGCGCCCGCAGGGCCTGCTCGGCCTCCGCCAGTTCCAGCCGCTCCAGCGGGGAGGGGGTGGTGGGCCGCAGCCGGTCGTGCGCGCCGAGGATGGTCGCGGCCCGGCCGGCGAACGCCGCCGACTCCTGCGGGGTGGCCGCCGAGGACGCCTTGGCGACCAGGATCGCCTCCGCCACCGGCACCAGCAGCATGCCGATCCGCGGCGCGATGACCTCGGTCAGCGTGCTGCTGCCCAACTCCTCGAGCCCCTCGCGCAGCAGCGCCAGGCCCCCGTCGGGGTCGCCGCTCCGGCAGGTCAGCCAGCCCTTGATCCCGCGCAGCATTCCCTGGATGAACGTCGGGACGCCGACCGGCGGGACGGCCAGCATCTCGTCGACCAGGGCGTGGCCCTCGTCGAGGTCCCCCCGGCGGGCCAGCATCGCGCAGAGCAGGACGCGCCCGTAGAAGGCGGAGCCGCCCGCGGCGGGACCGATCTCGTCGGCGTCCTCGATCGCCGCCCGGAGCATCGTCTCGCCCGCTTCGGCGTCCCCGATGTTGACGATCATGTCGGCGAGCCGCACCTTGAGCAGCGGCACCTGCTGGTGCGAACCCAGCTCCCGGGCCATCGTGATCGCCTCGCGGCAGCACTCGGCCGAGCGCTCCCACTGACCGCTGTTCGAGCACGCCTCGGCCTCGGCGGCGAGCGCCTCGGTCATCCCCCAGCGGTCGCCGACCTGCGCGAACAGCTCCCGGCTCTCCCGGACGTCGGCCATCGACTGGTCGAGCTTCTCCGTCACGTCGTTGAGCGTCTTGGCCCGGATCTGCAGGGCGAACGCCAGCTCCCAGGGCCCGCCGAACTCGCGGCAGCTCAGCACCAGGTTGTCCGCGAGCTCCGGCAGCCGCTCGAACTCCCCGGACAGGAAGGCCGCGAAGGGACTCATCAGTCCCGGCCGCCGGGCGGTCTGCGGCAGGTGCGGCGGATAGGCCTCGATGATCGCCCGGCCGATCCTGGCGACCTCGGGCTCGCCCCAACGGGTCTCCATGCCGCCTTCGTTGGTGACGAACCGCATCATCCGCACCCAGCGCCGCGCCTCGTCCAGCTGCTCCCGGCCCATCGGCGGCGGCGTCTCGAGCGGCCCGCGCTCCACCGGTTCCAGCACGGGCGGTTCGTCGAAGGGGTCGGGTCCCAGTGCCGCAACGGCGGCCGGCCAGGTCAGCTGCTCGGTGTAGTAGTTGCGCATCTCCCAGAACCAGCCGCAGGCCAGCAGCAGGTACAGCGCCTCCTGCTCGTCGCCCAGCTCGACGGCGCGGCGCAGCGCGACCCGCAGGTTCTCGTGCTCGCGCTCCACCCGTGCCAGCCACAGCAGTTGCTCGGAGCCGCGCAGCTTCGGGTCGGCGATGCGGATGTACTCGCGGAAGCAGCGCAGATGGCGGCCCTCGACGACCGCGCGCTCACCGGACTCGTCGAGCCGCTCGGCCGCGTACTCGGCGATGGTCTCCAGCATCCGGTAGCGGGCGCCGTCGTCGGTGAGGTCGGCGAGGACCAGCGACTTGTCGACGAGCGACCCGAGCAGCGCCGCGGCGTCGGCGGCGTCGATCCCGTCGCCGGAGCACACCTCCTCGACGGCCTCCAGCGTCCAGCCGCCCGCGAAGACCGCGAGCCGGCGCAGCAGGCTCCGTTCCGCCGGGTCCAGCAGGTCCCAGCTCCAGTCGACGACCGCGCGCAGCGTCTGCTGGCGCGGCAGTACGGTCCTGCTCCCGCCGGTGAGCAGCCGGAACCGGTCGTCGAGCCGGTTGGCGAGCTGGCGCGGTGTGAGGCTGCGCAGCCGGGCGGCGGCCAGTTCGATGGCGAGCGGCAGCCCGTCGAGCCGGCGGCACAGTTCGGCGCACGCGACCGGGTCGTCCTCCACCGTGAACCCGGGCCGGGCGGCGGCGCCCCGGTCGGCGAGCAGCCGCAGGGCGAACGGGTCCGGCAGCGGGTCCAGCGGCCTGAGCCGTTCACCGGGGACGCCCAGCGGTTCGCGGCTGGTGGCGAGGATCGTGACGTCCGGGCAGTGCGCGAGGAGCTGCTCCGCGAGGGCGGCGGCCGCGCCGATGACGTGTTCGCAGTTGTCGAGCACCAGCAGCAGGCTGCGGCTCGCGCAGTACTCCGCGAGCATCCTGGCCGGGTCCTTGGTCTTGCCCTCCGCACCCAGCGCCTGCTCCGTCACGCTGGCGGGGTGCAGCAGCGTCTCGCGCAGGCCGAGCGAGGTGAGCACCGCCTCGGGGACCGTCCGCGGATCGCTGACCGGTGCGAGTTCCGCGTACCAGACGCCGTCGGGCCAGCGGTCGCGGAGCAGGTCGCCGGTCTCCTGCGACAGCCGGGTCTTGCCGGTGCCGCCGGGTCCGGTGAGGGTGACCAGCCGGGCCGCGGCCAGGTCCTCGCGGATCGCGTCGAGTTCGGCCGACCGGCCGACGAAGCTGGTGAGGCGGGCGCGGGCGTTGCCGGAGCGGCGGGCGGCGGGCACGGGCGGCGGCCCGGGAGCGGGCTCGGCACCCGCCGGGAGCGCCGGTTCCCGGCCACTGTCCTGCGCCGGGTTCAGCAGTTCGGTGTGCAGCGCGCGCAGTTCGGCGCTCGGGTCGGTGCCCAGCTCGTCGGCGAGGTCACGGCGGACGTCCTCGTACGCGGTGAGCGCGTCGGCGGTGCGGCCGGCGTCGCGCAACGCCCGGATGTGCAGGGCGCGGAGCGACTCGTTGAGCGGATGGGCGGCGGCGAGGCCGGCGAGTTCGGGCAGCTGCTGGGCCGCGCGGCCGAGCGCGAGCCCCGCGGTGAGGCGCAGCCGGACCGCCTCCAGCCGCAGTTCCTCGCAGCGCACCGCGAGCGTGTCCCGGTCGGGCAGATCGGCGAACGCCGCTCCCCGCCACAGTGCGAGGGCGTCCTCCAGCAGGTCGGAGGCCTTCACCGGGTCGCCGTCGGCCAGCGCCCGGCCGCCCTCGTCCACCAGCCGCTCGAAGCGGTGCGCGTCGACCGCCTCGGGAGCGGCGCACAGCCGGTACCCGCCGTCGGCGGAACCGATGGCGTCATGGCCGATGGCCCGGCGCAGCCGCGCGACCAGCGCCTGGAGCGCTCCGGACGCGTTCGCCGGCGGATCGTCCGCCCACAATTCGTCGATCAGGGCCTCTGCGGTTATCAGCCGCCCGGGGCGCAGGGCCAGCGCGGTCAGCAGCGCGCGCAGGCGCAGCCCCGCGAGCGGGACGGGGGTACCGTCGTCGCGGAATGCCTGAGTGGTGCCGAGGATCGCGTAACGCACGCCCCCATCTTGCCCTCAATCACGGGACAGGCTTGTAAATTACGGCCGCCCGGCGACATGATCCCCGTATGAGCAGCACAGACACCCGCAGTGACCACCGGATCAGCCCGATCTTTCTGGGGATCGCGGCGGTCATGGCCGTATCCGGCTGGGCGGTGTGGAGCGGCTTCTCGTCGAGCCCCGGCTTCGCCGTCTTCCTCTTCGTGGTCTCCGGGTGGGTCGTCTCGCTGTGCCTGCACGAGTACGCCCACGCCCGCACGGCGCTGCACAGCGGCGACATCACGATAGGCGCCAAGGGCTATCTGACCCTCAACCCGCTGAAGTACACGCACGCGCTGCTCAGCATCGTGCTGCCGGTGCTCTTCGTGATCATGGGCGGCATCGGGCTGCCCGGCGGCGCGGTCTTCATCGAGCGGGGCCGGATCCAGGGGCGCTGGAAGCACAGTCTGATCTCGGCGGCCGGGCCGCTGATGAACGTGCTCTTCGCGATCGTCCTGATGCTGCCGTTCGCCTTCGGCGCGACGGACTCGTGGCCGGTCGGCTTCCTGGCGGCGTTCGCGTTCCTGGCGATGCTCCAGGTGACGGCGGCGGTGCTGAACCTGCTGCCGGTGCCGGGGCTCGACGGCTACGGGATCATCGAGCCGTGGCTGTCGTACGACTTCCGCCGGCAGGTGGAGCCGTTCGCGCAGTTCGGTCTGCTGGCGGTCTTCGGGTGCCTGTGGATCCCCGAGGTGAACGTGGCGTTCTTCGACTTCGTCTACACCGTGATGGGCTGGTTCGACGTCCCGGAGGGCGCGATCAGGTACGGCTACACGCTCTTCAGGTTCTGGTCGTCCTGAGCCCTGGCGTCGGCCTTCGCCTTGCGCACGTAGTACCAGCACATGTTGCTGGACAGGCCCGCCAGCAGGATCCAGACGATGCCGGTCCAGCTGCCGTTCGCGAAGGAGACGACGGCCGCGGCGACCGTGAGCAGGAACACGGCGAGGGCGTAGACGGCGAGGCGGGGCATGGGGAGGAGCTCCTGTCCGGAAACCGGTGACATACGGTCCTGACGATTGTCCCCCACACCCCGCCGTGCCCCACGACCCGCCCGTCGCGCTACTTCGACGACACGGCCTGGACGTCGGTGACGCGCAGCCCGGCGTGGGCCTTGTAGCGGCGGTTCACCGAGATCAGGTTGGCGACCAGCGACTCGACCTGGTGCGCGTTGCGCAGCCGGCCCGCGAAGACGCCGCGCATCCCCGGGATGCGGGCGGCCAGTGCCTGGACCAGGTCGGTGTCCGCGCGGACCTCGCCCAGCACCATCACATCGGTGTCGATCTCCGCGATCTCCGGGTCGGAGAGCAGGACCGCCGACAGGTGGTGGAAGGCCGCGGTCACCCGGGACTCCGGGAGCAGCGCGGCGGCCTGCTGGGCGGCGCTGCCCTCCTCGGGCTTCAGCGCGTAGGCGCCCTGCTTGTCGAAGCCCAGCGGGTTGACGCAGTCGACGACGAGCTTGCCCGCCAGGTCCGCACGGAGCGACTCCAGGGTCTTGGCATGCCCGTCCCACGGCACCGCCACGATCACGATGTCGCTGCGCCGGGCGCACTCCGCGTTGTCCAGGCCCTCCACGCCGAGCCCCAGCTCGTCGGCGGCGGTCTGCGCGCGTTCCGCGTTCCGCGATCCGATGATCACCTTCTGCCCGGCCTTCGCCAGCCGGTACGCGAGCCCGCGGCCCTGGTCGCCGGTGCCGCCGAGGACGCCGACCACCAGGCCGGACACGTCCGGCAGGTCCCAGGGGTCCTTGGCCGGTGCCTTGGCGGGCGCGGGGGCGGCGGGAGCGGTCCCGGGGGTGCTGTTCACATCGTCAGGGGAAGTCATGCGGGCGATCCTGCCACGCCCCGCGAACCGCCACTCGTTACGGGGGAAGTGCGGCGAGCTGACCCGCGCTGTGCCGCCGGTCCGGCAGGATGCCCGGCATGGACGCGGTACGGGTGGCGCTGTTGCGGGAAGTACTGGCGGGGACCGAGTGGCTCCAGACCACCCGGTCCTTCGCGGGGTCGCTGCGGGCCTCGGTGCACCGGCGGCCCGGCGGACTGCTGCTGGTGGGGACCCGGGGTTACGAGCCCTGGCATCTGGCGGCGCACCTGGACGACGAGGCGGCGTGGAGCGGGCTGACCGGGCTGTCCCCGACGCTGGTGCGGTTCCGGATTCCGGCGGGGGCGCCCGCGCATCTGGCCGTGGGACTGCGGCGGCTGGAGGCCGCGCGGCGCGGGGAGACGGTGTTCGTGGTCAGCCCGGAGGCGCCGGGGGCCGCGCTCCTGGAGCGG
Source organism: Streptomyces sp. RKAG293 (assembly GCF_023701745.1). Classification (NCBI taxonomy): domain Bacteria; kingdom Bacillati; phylum Actinomycetota; class Actinomycetes; order Kitasatosporales; family Streptomycetaceae; genus Streptomyces; species Streptomyces sp. RKAG293. The sequence goes on from NZ_JAJOZB010000001.1 coordinate 2,992,444, forward strand.
GTGGCGGACGCCCGCCGGGCCGGCGCGACGGTGCTGGCGATGGACGCCGGAGACCCCGGACTGCACGAGCTGGCGCACGACGCGCTGACCGTACCGCTGGAAGCGGCAGCGGTCCGCGCTCCGGAAGCAGAGCCGGAACCGGACGCCGGGCCCCGCCCGGAAGCGGATCCACCGAGGGAGACCGCGCCGATGGGGATGGACCTGCTGCAGCACCTGGTGGCCGCCGCGGCCGGGGAGAACAGCCTGCCGGCCGCCCGCCGCCACGGCTCGTTCCGCGACCGGCTGGCGCGGCTGGCAGATCAGCTGACGTCACCGCCGCCGGCCCGCTGGTAGCGGAGCACGGCAGCGGTCCTCGAGCACCGCCCGCGAAGATCCGGACCGGGCCCAAAACCATTTGCCCCGCGCGGCCCGGAAGCGGAGCATGCACACCCGTGAACGACAGCCTTTCCGGCCCCGGCCCCGGCCGCGACCCCGAACCCGAACCCGACCTCGAACCCGACCCCGGCCCGCCCCCGTCCCGGCTGCGAGCGCTGCTCCCCGACCTGGCCCCGTGGCGCTCCTCCCGCGACTTCCGCCTCATGTGGATGGCCGGAGTCGTGACGGTCTTCGGCACCTTCCTCACCTTCGTCGCGCTGCCGGTGCAGATCAAGGAGCTGACCGGGTCGGCGGTCGCCGTCGGTGCGATCGGCGCCGTCGAGCTGGTGCCGCTGATCGTGTTCGGGCTGTACGGGGGCGCGCTCGCCGACGCCATGGACCGCCGGAAGCTGATCCTGTACAGCGAGGCCGCGCTCGGCCTGCTGTCGGCGCTGCTGCTGGCCAACACCCTGCTGCCGCATCCGATGGTGTGGCCGCTGTACGTGGTGGCGGCGATGTCGAGCGCCCTGACCGGGCTGCAGCGTCCGGCGCTGGACGCGATCGTGCCGCGGATCGTCGCGCACGACCAGCTGTCGGCCGCGGCGTCGCTGAACGCGCTGCGCTGGCAGGTCGGCGCCATCGCGGGACCGTCGCTCGCGGGGGTGCTCATCGCCTTCGCCGGACTGTCGTGGGCGTACGCGATCGACATCGGGACGTTCGCCGTCTCGGTCGGCCTGACCGTGGGGCTGCGGCCCTCGCCCCCGGCGCGCGACGCGGACAAGCCGTCGCTGCGCGGTATAGCGGAGGGCGCGCGCTACGCCTGGAGCCGTAAGGAACTGCTCGGCACGTACGCGATCGACATGGCGGCGATGTTCTTCGCCTTCCCCACCGCGATCTTCCCGTTCCTCGCCGACGACCTGCACGCGCCGTGGGCGCTGGGCCTGATGTACGCGGCCGGGTCGGTCGGCTCGCTCGTGGTCAGCATGACCAGCGGCTGGACGTCGCGGATCCACCGGCACGGCCGGCTGGTGGTGATCTCGGCGATCGGCTGGGGGCTGGCGATGGCGGTCGCCGGATGGATGGGGAACATCTGGCTGGTCCTGCTGATGCTGGCGGTCGCCGGCGGCTGCGACATGGTCAGTGCCCTCGGCCGGATGACGATGTGGAACCAGACGATCCCGGACGAGCTGCGCGGCCGGCTGGCCGGCATCGAGCTGCTGTCGTACTCGGTCGGGCCGCAGCTCGGCCAGGTCAGGGCCGGTGGCATGGCGGCGCTGACCAGCGCCCGTGCCTCGGTCTGGAGCGGCGGTGTGGCCTGTGTGGCGGCGGTGGGGCTGCTGGCCCTGGCCCTTCCGAAGCTGCTGTCGTACGACGCCCGCACCAACGAGCACGCCGTGCGGATGCGGAAGGCCCGGGCCGCACCCGCCGCCACGCCCGCCACGCCCGCCGGGTCGCCGGCGTCCGCGGCGGCCTCGGCGCTCTGACCCGGGGCCCGGAGTCCGCGGCCCGGAATCCCGGCCCCGGGACACCGGGTGGCCGGGACCTCAGGGACCGGACGGGCCGGGCTCGTCGTCCGGGCCCGCCTCCTTGTCGTGCCAGCGGGGGTCCGTCTCCCACTGGAGGTTGCGGTCGGCGGCCGTCTGCATCGCGTGCTCGGCCTCGGCACGGGTGGCGTAGGGGCCGAACCGGTCCTTGGCCGGGCAGTCGGGCCCTTCCTCGACCTTCTTGTGCTCCAGGCAGTAGAACCATTCGCCCGGCTTGCCGGCCGGCTTCTTCGCCCTGAACAGCGCCATGACTGCCTCCTGATGTACGAGTACCTGCCGCCAGCCTGCCCGATCGCCCGCCGATACACTCGTCGGCATGTCTGGTCAGTCGCTTCTCGTTCCCGGCAAGCTCTCCCCGCCGCGCCCGGTACCCTCCTCGATCCCCCGGCCCGAGTACGTGGGCAAGCCCGCGCCCACTCCGTACACCGGGCCGGAGGTGCAGGACGCCGAAACCGTCGAGAAGATGCGGATCGCGTCGCAGATCGCCGCGCGGGCGATGGTCGAGGCCGCCAAGCACATCGCTCCGGGGGTGACGACGGACGAGCTGGACCGTGTCGCGCACGAGTACATGTGCGACCACCGCGCCTACCCGTCGGATCTCGGCTACCGGGGCTTCCCGAAGTCGCTGTGCGCGTCGATCAACGAGGTCATCTGCCACGGCATCCCGGACTCGACCGAACTGCGCGACGGCGACATCGTGAACCTGGACGTGACCGCGTTCATCCACGGGGTGCACGGCGACACGAACGCCACGTACCTGTGCGGTGACGTCGACGAGGAGTCCCGGCTGCTGGTCGAGCGCACCGAGGAGTCGCTGAACCGGGCGATCAAGGCGGTCAAGCCCGGCCGGGCGATCAATGTGATCGGGCGGGTCATCGAGTCGTACGCCAAGCGCTTCGGCTACGGGGTGGTGCGGGACTTCACCGGGCACGGCATCAACACGTCGTTCCACTCCGGGCTGATCGTGCCGCACTACGACGCCCCGCACGCCACCACCGTGATCAAGCCGGGGATGACGTTCACCATCGAGCCGATGCTCACGCTGGGCACCCACGACTACGAGATCTGGGCGGACGGCTGGACGGTGGTCACCAAGGACCGCAAGCGCACCGCCCAGTTCGAGCACACCCTGGTCGTCACCGAAACCGGCGCAGAGGTGCTCACGCTGCCCTGACGGGAGCGGGGGCGCGCCGCGGCGCGCCCCCGCATGCGACCGGTGAGACCCGAATCACTGGACTTCATGCGACCCCGCGGGTACTACAAAGGCAAGGCTCAGATAAGTTAGGCCAGCCTCACCGGCCAATCCCCATCTTGAGCGTCCTTGAGCAGCCTGGAGCCACGTATGTCCGCAGCCCGTCTCTCCGTCGTCACCGCTGTCGCGGTCGTCGCCGCGCTCGCCGCTGTCAGCGGCTGCTCCGAGAAGACGGACGCCAAGGCGTCCGACGCGATCCAGGTCACCGCGACCGACGACTCCTGCAAGGTCTCGAAGACCAGCTTCCCGGCCGGGCACGTGAAGTTCGCGTTCGAGAACAAGGGCTCCAAGGTCAACGAGCTGTACGTCTACGCCCCGGGCGACAAGATCGTGACCGAGCGGGAGAACATCGGCCCCGGCACCAAGGCCGACATCTCCGCCGAGCTCAAGGCCGGCGACTACGAGGTCACCTGCAAGCCCGGGATGAAGGGCGACGGCCTGCGCACCAAGGTCAGCGCCACCGGCGCCGGCGCGCCGAAGAAGAACGACCCGCGGCTGGACACGGCCGTCGCCGAGTACCGCAAGTGGGCGCAGAGCGAGGCCGACGCCACGATCCCGAAGGTCAAGGTCTTCACCGACGCGGTCATCAAGGGCGACGTCGAGGGTGCGAAGGCGGCCTTCGCCCCGTCCCGCACCGGCTGGGAGTCCACCGAGCCGATAGCCGAGTCCTTCGGTGACATCGACCCGAAGACGGACACCCGCGAGGACGGCCTGGAGCCCGGCCAGAAGTGGACCGGCTGGCACAAGCTCGAGAAGTCCCTGTGGGTCACCAAGTCGATCTCCGCGGACGACAAGGCGCTCGCCGCGCAGCTCCTCACCGACCTCACCGGCTGGCAGAAGCGCGTCGGCACGGCGGAGATCACCCCGACCAGCATGGCCAACGGCGCCAAGGAGCTGCTGGACGAGGTCGCCACCGGCAAGGTCACCGGTGAGGAGGACCGCTACAGCCACACCGACCTGTCGGACTTCAAGGCCAACGTCGGCGGCGCGCAGAAGGCCTATGAGCTGCTCAAGCCGGTCGCCTCGCAGAACAACCCCGAGCTGGCCAAGGAACTGGACAAGCAGTTCACCGCGATCAACACGCTGCTCGACAAGTACCGGACCGGCGCCACCTTCGTCTCGTACGACACCGTGAACGCGGCCCAGCGCAAGGAGCTCTCGGACGGCGTCAACGCGCTGGCCGAGCCGCTCTCCAAGCTCGCCGCGGCCGTCGCGAAGTAACGGAGTCCCCCATGGCTGACGAGAACACCACCGAAGCGGGCGCCCCCCAGCAGGACGGGGCGGACCGGGACAGCACGGCGGAACGGGCCAGGGGCCCGGTCTCCCGGCGGGCCGTCATCGGCTGGACCGGCGCCGGCATCGCGCTCGGCGCGGCCGCCGCGGGTGGTGCCGCGGCGGCGGTGCGCACCGGCAACGACGTCCAGCCGGCCGCCTCCGCGGGCAATGTCATCGCGTTCCACGGCACGAACCAGGCCGGGATCACCACCCCGGTCCAGGACCGGCTGCACTTCGCTGCCTTCGACGTGAAGACCGACGACCGCGCGGAACTCGTCGCGCTGCTGAAGGAGTGGACGGCGGCGGCCGCCGCGATGACGGCCGGCAAGCCGGTCGGCGCGGGCGCCGTCGGCGGTCTGCCCGAGGCCCCGCCGGACGACACCGGCGAGGCGCTCGGCCTGCCGTCCTCCCGGCTGACCATCACCGTGGGCTTCGGCCCGACGCTGTTCGAGAAGGACGGCAAGGACCGCTTCGGCCTCAAGGCGCTGCGTCCCACCGCTCTCGTCGACCTGCCGGCGTTCCCGCACGACAACCTGGACGCGACCCGCAGCGGCGGCGACATCTGCGTCCAGGCGTGCGCGGACGACCCGCAGGTGGCCGTGCACGCGATCCGCAACCTGGCGCGCATCGGCTTCGGCAAGGTCGCCGTGCGCTGGTCGCAGCTGGGCTTCGGCAAGACGTCCTCGACGACGCCGGACGAGCAGACCCCGCGCAACCTGATGGGGTTCAAGGACGGTACGCACAACGTCGCGGGCAGCGACCGGGCCACGCAGGACGAGCACGTGTGGGCGGCCACGAAGGACGGCGCCGCCTGGATGGCCGGCGGCTCCTACCTCGTCGCCCGGCGCATCCGGATGCACATAGAGACCTGGGACCGCACTCCGCTCAAGGAGCAGGAGGACATCTTCGGGCGGAACAAGGGCGAGGGTGCGCCGGCCGGCAAGCAGCGCGAGCACGACACCCCGAACCTCAAGGCGATGCTGCCGACCGCGCACGTCCGCCTGGCGCACCCGGACAGCAACTCCGGGGTGACGATCCTGCGCCGCGGCTACTCCTTCACCGACGGCACGGACGGCCTCGGCCGGCTCGACGCCGGGCTGTTCTTCCTGGCCTACCAGCGCGATGTGCGCTCCGGCTTCATCCCGGTGCAGAACCGGCTGGCCAGGACCGACGCGCTCAACGAGTACATCCAGCACGTCGGTTCCGCGCACTTCGCCTGCCCTCCCGGCGTCCGCGACAGCGCCGACTGGTGGGGCCGCGGCCTCTTCGAAGGGAAGTGACCGGCGGTGATCGGTAACTATCTGATCGGGCTGCGCGAAGGGCTCGAAGCCAGCCTGGTCGTCTGCATCCTGATCGCGTACCTGGTGAAGTCCGGGCGCAGGGACACGCTGCTGCCGATGTGGGCCGGCGTCGCCGTGGCCATCGTCATCAGCGCCGCCTTCGGCGCGCTGCTGCAGTTCGGCTCCTCGTCGCTGGACTTCAAGGCGCAGGAGGCGCTCGGCGGTTCGCTGTCGATCCTCTCCGTCGGGCTGGTCACCTGGATGGTCTTCTGGATGCGGCGCACCGCGCGGCATCTCAAGCGCGAGCTGCACGGCAAGCTGGACGCCGCGCTCGCCATGGGGACCACCGCGATCGTCGCGACCGCGCTGCTGGCGGTCGGCCGCGAGGGCCTGGAGACCGCGCTGTTCGTCTGGGCCGCGGTGCAGGCCGCCGGTTCCGAGGACGGGTCGACGCAGCCGCTGATCGGTGTGGCGCTGGGCCTGGCCACCGCGGTGGTGCTCGGCTGGCTCTTCTACCGCGGCGCGCTGAAGATCAACCTGGCGAAGTTCTTCACCTGGACCGGCGCCATGCTGGTCGTGGTCGCGGCGGGCGTGCTCGCCTACGGCGTGCACGATCTGCAGGAGGCCGACTGGCTGCCCGGCCTCGGCTCGGTGGCCTTCGACATCAGTTCCACGATCCCCCAGGACAGCTGGTACGGCACCCTGTTGAAGGGCGTCCTCAACTTCCAGCCGGATCCGACCGTCGTCCAGGTCACGGTGTGGGCGCTGTATCTCGTACCGACGATGGCCTTCTTCCTCGCCCCCGGTAGGGTTGCGCCGACCGCAGCAGCCCCGAAGGAGCCGACGACCGATGACCCGCCGCAGGTTGTCCGTGACAGCCGCAGTTCTGCTGCTCGTGCTGATGCCGGTGACGGGGTGCGTGACCGTGCACGGGGAGCAGGCGCTCGTGCCGGCGGTGACGAAGGCTGAGGCCGCCAAGGCCCTCGACCGTTTCACCCGGCTCAACAACGACGCCAAGCGGAGCTATGACCCGGCGACGCTGGCGAAGGCCGAGACCGGCGCGCTCGGCGCGCTGGACCACGCGGGTCTGACGGCCCGGCACGCCAACCACCCGGAGGGCAATCCGCAGGCCGTGCCGCTCAAGCTCACCGACGCGCGCTTCCTGATACCGGAGCAGCGCGGCTGGCCCAAGTGGTTCGCCGCCGACACCGTCAGCAACGCCAGCGGCGACGCCCACTGGCTGCTGCTCTTCCAGCGGTCCGCCGTGAGCGAGCCGTGGAAGGCCTCGTACCTGGCGTTGATCGCCGCCGGCCGGATGCCGACGTTCGTTCTGGACCATGACGGGTACGCCGAGCCGGTGCCGCTGGACGGCTCCGGGCTGCTGGTCGAGCCCGGCCGGCTCAGCACCGCGTACACCTCGTATCTGCAGACCGGCACCGCGGCGACGCTGGCCTTCGCCGACGGCCCCCAGACCTCGCAGGTGCGCCAGCAGCGCCGCAAGGGCGCGAGCACCTCGGCCGCGGTCACCGAGTACGCCGATCAGCCGGTGGGCGCGGGCGAGTTCCCCCCGGTGGGGCTGCGGACCACGGACGGCGGGGCGCTGGTGTTCTTCGCCTCCCGCCACCAGTCGCGGCTGACCACGCCCGGCAAGCCGTTGAAGGTCGACGACCCGGACACCAAGGCGCTGATGACCGGCACCCCGAAGAACTCGGTCACGCTGATCCGGGTGGCGGAACAGGCCGTCACGGTCCCGCCGGCGAACGACGCCCAGGGGAAGGTCGTCTTCCTGAGCCGTCTGCTGGGTCTGGTCTCCGCCAAGGGCGAGTGAACCGGTGGCCGGGTCCGGCGCGGAGCCGGCCGCAGGCGGTCAGAGCCGCCAGCCCACCGTTTCGGGGACGTACTCGACCTGGGCGCAGGAGTCCATGAGGATCTCCAGGAGCGGCAGCGGGTCGGGGAGCGGGCGGTCGGGACCGCGGTCGGGCAGCCAGGTCACGGCGCCGCCGGTGGGCAGCTTGGCGGGCGGCAGCAGGACGTAACTGCCGCGGCAGTGCCAGCGCAGACCGGGGTGCTCGTCGACGGTCTCGGGATGGCAGTCCAGCTCGCAGGGCCACCACTCGTCCTCGTCGACGGGGGTGCCGCGGGTGGCGGTGAAGAACAGCAGGCGGTCGTCCCCGTAGGCGGCGACCGGACCGGCGTCCCCGCCCTCGGCCGCGAGCCGGTCCAGCGCGATCCTGCCCGCGTCGGCCGGCACGTCCAGGACGTCATGGCTGGCGCCGGTGGCGGAGATGAAGTTCGCGAGCGGCTGGGTGCGCAGCCAGTGGTCGATCTTCTGCGGATCCGTGGTGGCCTGGGTGTGCCAGGCGAACGAGACCGGGTGCATGCCCGGGGTGGGACAGCCCACGCGGTCGCACGAACATCCGTAGCCGGAGGGGTGCGCGGCCGGTGCGACGGGGAAGCCCGCGGCGGCCGCGGCGTTGATCAGTTCCTCGCGGGCCAGGGCGGGAGCAGATCCGGGATCGGTGTCCGAGCCTGCCGATCGGCGGCGCAGCCACTCGGACAACCTGCTCTTGCCTGCCATCGGGCTCCTTCCCTCGCCCCCGCGTCCATGGTCCACGGTACGCGGGTGGTGGGCATCATCCTGCCTCTTGTCCGGAATGAACGCACAGCCGGGGTGGAAGGACTGGAGTAGCGTGGTTCCCGACAGGCTGTCGGCATCCTCTTGACTTAGGCATACCTAACTTGCAAGGATTGCGGCACGCCCGAAGCAGGAGGTTCCCTTGACGCCGTCCCCGTTCTCCACCGTGATCCGCACCGCCAGCCACGATCAGCACACCGAGGCCGAGAACTCGACCTTCATGAGCGATCTGCTCGGCGGACGGCTCGGCGTGGACGCGTACGCCCGCTACACCGAGCAGTTGTGGTTCGTCTACCGGGCTCTGGAGGACGCGGCGCAGTCGCTGGCCGGAGACCCTGTCGCCGGCCCCTTCGTCCGCGCCGAACTGCTGCGCGTCGCGGAGCTGGAGCGCGACCTGGACCATCTGCTCGGCGCGGGCTGGCAGCGGCGCTCGGTCCCGCTGCCCGCCACGGCGGCGTACGCGGAGCGGGTCGCCGAGGTCGCCAGGACGTGGCCCGCGGGGTATGTCGCACATCACTACACCCGCTATCTGGGGGACCTGTCCGGCGGACAGGTGATCCGTGGCATCGCGGAGAAGACCTGGGGGTTCGAACGCAAGGGCGACGGCGTGCGGTTCTACGTCTTCGAGGGGATCGGCAACCCGGCCGCGTTCAAGCGCGAGTACCGCGAGCTGCTGGACGCCCTGGCCGTCGACGACCTGGAGAAGCAGCGCGTGGTGGACGAGTGCCGCCACGCCTTCGCCCTGAACAGCGCCGTCTTCACCGACCTCGGTGCCGCCTACCCGCTGAGCGCGTAGCACCCGCAGCCGTTCGACAGGACGCCTGCGGGACCCGGGAGACCGGGTCCCGCAGGCGTCTTCGCGTACCGGGAGGGATGCGTCAGGAGGAGCGGCGGCGGGCCACGACGGCCGTCGCGCCGGCGCCCACCACGACGAGCAGTCCCGCGGCGCCGAGCAGGGCCGCCGACGGGGCGCCCGAGCCGGTGGCGGCGAGGGTGCCGCCCGTGGTGCCGGCGGTCGTGCCACCGGTGGTGGAACCGCCCGTGGTGCCACCCGTCGTGTCGCCGACGTTCACCGCGCCGCCCGTACCGCCCGTGCCGCCGGTGGTTCCGGTGCCCGGCAGGCTCGCGTCCTTGTCGAGCGAGACCGCGACGGTGACGGGGTCGAGCGCGGCACCGGCCTGGTAGAAGCCGCCGAACGCCTTGGCGCCGTCGGCGGTGAGGGCCGCCTTCGCGGCGGAGACGGTGACGACCTTGCCGTCGGCCTTCGGCGCCACGGCGGAGAGCGTGGCGACGGTCAGGTCGTTGTACCGGCTGACCTTCCCCGTCTCGCGGTCCTTCGAGGAGACGTCGGCGGTCAGCGTGCCGGTGGCGCCCTTGACGGCCACCTTCACGTCGCTGAACTTCAGGTCGAGGCTGTACGCGCCGTTCTCCTTGTGGCCCAGGAAGCGCACCGAGCCGGCGAAGCCCGCGTTGAGGGCCTTGGTGTCCGCGGTGTACGTACCGCTGCCCTTCGGGAAGCGGTACGCGTCGGCACTCGCGGTGGCGCCGTCCGCCGTCTCGATCTTCCCGGCCGCGACCGGGCTGGTGACGTAGGAGCGGAAGGACGCCTTGACGCCCCAGTCCAGATTGCCGTCGACGACGTGCTGGACGGGGTCGGCGGCGTCGGTCGGCGTGGCGCCGGGCGTCGCCGGCGGGGTGACCGGCGGCTTGGTGGGAGTGGTCGTCGGCGGGGTGGTGGGTGTGGTGGGTGTGGTGGTGGGCGGCGTCGCCTGGGGCTTGACGGTGAGGCTCGCGGCGTCGAGCTTGTCGCCCGCCTTGTACATGCCGTTGAACGCCTTGGAGCCGTCGGCCGTCAGCGCCGCCGGGATGCCGGCGAAGCTCATCGACCCGTCGGCGCCGCCGCCCGGACGGACCGCGGACAGGTCGAGCGAGGCGAACTTCACGTCATCGGCGGTCGCGCCCGCGGAGGTCACGTCGGCGGTGAGGGTGCCCGTCGTACCGACGGTGTCGATCTTCAGATCGGCGAGCTCGATGTCGAACCCGTGCAGCTTGGACGTGAAGCGCACGCTGCCGTCGAAGCCGACGGAGACGGCGTGGGTCGCCGTGTCGTAACTGCCCTTGGCCCCGCCGAAACGGAAGCTGCCGTCCGCGTTCTTCGTGGCGCCGCCGGCGGTCTCGATGGTGCCGGCCGCCATACCGGTGACGTAGTTCCGGAACGACTCCTTCACGCCCCAGTCGAGCGTGCCGCCGTCGAGGACGATCTTCGGTGCGCCCGGCGCGCCGGACGTGCCGTTGTCGGCGGCGAGCGCCGGAAGGCTCAGCGCGGTCGCGCCGACGGCGGTGGCCGCGGCTATCGCGAACGCGAGGGGGCGGCGGCTGCGGGGGCGGGGGCGGGGGTGGACGGTCATCGCGGGTGGTTCTCCTCGGAGATGAAAGGTGAAAGGGGAAAGGGAGTTGTCGGGGACGTGCGGTGAAGCGGTCGTGCGGTCGGGCAGTCAGGGGGCGGACGGAGTGTCCGGAGCGTCTGCGGCAGCGGCAGCGCCTGCGGCAGCGGCAGCGTCCATGGCGGCCGGGGCTGCTGTCGCGCGGCGCCTGCGCCACACGAAGACGCCCGCGGCGGCGGCGACGAGCACGGCCGCGAGGACGGTCAACGGCAGGGCGGGGGCGCCCGGTTCGGCGGCCGCGGCCTTCGGCTGCGGCGCCCGGGGTGCCGCGGCCGCCGAGGGGGCCGCCGTCGCGCCGGTGCCGAGGTCGGGCAGCGCGGGAAGGGCGGCCGAGCGGTCCAGGGCGACGGACACGGTGAGCGGGTCCATGTCGGTGCCGGCCGCGTAGAGCCCGTTGAACGCCTTGGCGCCCTCAGCCGTGAGCCTGGTCGGCACCTCGGTGAGGGCGACCAGCCCGTTCTTGGGGGCGAGGGTCGCGGCGGGGGCGTCGAAGGTGACGAACGGGGCGCCGTTGGCGAAGAGCGTGCCCTTGCCGCCGGCGATGGTGACGCGCACCGCGCCGAGTGCGAGGTCGAGGCCGTACTTCCCGCCCTGCTCCATGCCGAGGAAGCGCGCGGTCCCGGAGAAGGTCGCGTCCAGCGCGCCCTTGGCGCCGTCGTAGCTGCCCTTGCCCGCGCCGAAGCGGAAGAGCGCGCCGCCGTCCCTGGCGCCGCCGGACAGTTCCCAGCGGCCCTTGGCGATCGGCCCGGTGACGTATTCGCGGAAGGTGCGGCGCACGCCCCAGTCGACGGCGGCGTCGGTGATCGCCGGCTGTCCCGGTGCGGTCGCCGAGGACGTGGCGTTGGGAGTCGGGGTGGGCGTGGCCGTGGGTGTCGCGGTCGGCTTCGCCGCGGCCGCGACGTCCGCCGACAGGCTCACCGGGTCCAGCGCGGTGCCCGCCGTGTAGTAGCCGGCGAACGCCTTCGCGCCCTGCGCGGTGAGCGTCGCGGGAACGGAGTTGAGCGCGACGGTGGCACCGCCGCCGCGCATGTCCACGCCGCCCAGCGCGAGGGCGGCCAGCGGGACCTGGGAGCTCGTGGTGACCTTGCCGGTCTCCTTGGACTTGCTGCTCATGTCCGCGTAGAGGGTGCCGCTGCCGCCGGAGATCCGGACGGTGGGGCGGCTGATGGTGAGGTCCAGCTGGTTGGAGCCGTCGGCCTGCCGGTGCCCGGTGAAGCGCACCCCGCCGGAGAACCCGGCGCTGAACGAACCCCGGTCACCGTCGTAGGAGCCCTGCGCCGAGTGGAACCGGAACTGGCTGCCGCCGACGGTGGCGGCGCCGCCGAGCAGGCTCCAACTGCCGTGCGCGATGGGGCCGGTGACATAGCTCTGGAACGAGGACTTGATCCCCCAGTCGAGCCGTCCGCCGGCCACCCGCCGGTCCGCCGCCTGTGCGGTCGTGACGGGCAGCAGCGCCGCGAGGAGCGCGGTCAGGAACGCCGTCAGGAGCGCGGCGGCGAGCACACGGGCTCGGCCGGATGACTGCATGGGGACCCCTTCATGGAGTAGAAATTGAGGTAAGGCTAACCTAAGCTATCGGCGAAGCGACGGGAACCCTCCCGTCCCGGGAACCGCACAAGGCAGGGTGAACAGTGCGAATTTGGCGGATCTCACGGCTGGCCGGGCCCCTGCTCCTGGCCGTCGCCCTCACGGCCTGCGGAGCGCAGTCAGGCACCGGCGGGCCCGCCGCGGCCGCCGGCGCACCGGCCCCGGCGGCCGACCGCGTCGAACCACTGGCCACCGTCCCGGTCCCGCGGCTGCCCGCCACCGTGCGGTCGGTGGACGGCCGGTCGGTGACGGTCGGCAGCGCGGACCGGATCGTGCCGCTCACCGGCGGGCTCTCCGAGATCGTCTTCACCCTCGGCCTCGGGAAGAACGTCGTCGCCCGCGACATCACCGCCACGTTCGCCCAGGCCGCGAAGCTGCCGGTCATCACCCGCGCGCACGACGTCTCCGCCGAGGGCGTGCTGTCGCTGCACCCCACCGTCGTCCTCGCCGACACCTCCACCGGCCCGGCCGAAGCCGTCCAGCAGATCCGTGCCGCGGGCATCCCGCTGATCGTCTTCGGTACGGCCACCCGGCTCGGCGACGTCGGTCCGCGGATCGACGCGGTCGCGGCCGCGCTGGGCGTCAAGGCGTCCGGGGACGAGCTGCGCCGGCGCACCGCCGACCGGATGGCCGCCGTCACCAGGACCGTTCCGGCGCCCGCCAGGGGCCGGAAGCTCAAGGTCGCCTTCCTCTACCTGCGGGGAACCGCCTCGGTCTACCTCCTGGGCGGGGCCGGCTCCGGTGCCGACTCGCTCATCGAGGCGGTGGGCGCGGTCGACGCGGGCAAGGACTCCGGGCTGGCGAAGGACTTCACCCCGATCACCAGCGAGGCCCTGGTCAAGGCCGCGCCGGACGTCATCCTCGTCATGACCAAGGGACTGGAGTCCGTCGGCGGCGCCGACGGACTGGAGAAGGTCCCGGGCGTCGCCCAGACCCCGGCCGGAATGGACCGCAGGGTCATCGCGATCGACGACGGCACCCTGCTGAACTTCGGCCCCCGCACCGACCGGGTCCTGCGGCAACTCGCCGACGGCATCAAGGCGTCCGGAAGCACGGCGGCCGGGGCGCAGCGGTGAGTTCACGCGTCAACCGCGCCGCCACCGTCCTCAGCTGCGCCATGGCGGCCGTCCTGCTCGTGCTGTGCGTCGTCTCCGCCGGCACCGGCGCCTACGACATCCCCGCGGGCGACGTCATCGGCTCGGCCGCCCACCGGCTCGGCCTCGGCGGCGCGCGGCTCGACCGCGTCGCGGAGTCCGTGCTGTGGGACGTACGCCTCCCGCGCATCACCCTCGCCCTGCTCGTCGGCGCCTCCCTCGGCTGCGCGGGCGCCCTGATGCAGGGCGTGTTCGGCAACCCGCTGGCCGAACCCGGCGTCGTCGGGATCTCGTCCGGCGCGGCGGTCGGCGCGGTCGGCTCGATCGCGCTGGGGCTGAACTTCCTCGGCAACTGGACGATCACGGTGTGCGCCTTCGCCGCCGGGCTGCTGACGGTGCTGGTCGTCTACGGGCTCTCCCGGTCGGGCGGCCGGACCGAAGTGGTCACCCTGGTCCTCACCGGCATCGCCGTGAACGCCTTCGCGGGCGCGCTGATCGGCCTGTTCATCTTCTTCGCCGACAACGCCCAGATCAGCCAGATCACCTTCTGGCAGCTCGGCTCGCTCGCCCAGTCCAGCTGGCCCAAGGTGCTCGCCGTGCTGCCCTGCGCACTGCTCGGGCTGGCCGTCGCCCCGTTCTTCTCCCGGCGGCTCGATCTGCTCGCGCTGGGCGAACGGCAGGCCCGGCACCTGGGTGTGGAGGTCGAGCGGATGCGGATCGTGCTCATCCTCGTCGTCGCGCTGCTCACGGCGGCCGCCGTGGCCGTGGCGGGGATCATCTCCTTCGTCGGGCTGGTCGTACCGCATCTGCTGCGGATGGCCGCAGGACCCGGCCATCGCTTCCTGGTGCCCGGCAGCGCCCTCGGCGGCGCGCTGGTACTGGTCGCCGCCGACCTCGCCGCCCGCACCCTCGCGGCCCCCGCGGAACTGCCGCTCGGCGTTCTGACCGCCCTCGTCGGCAGCCCGTTCTTCTTCTGGCTGCTGCGCCGTACCCGCAACCGACAGGGAGGCTGGGCGTGAACAGACCGCTCGTCAACAGGCCCTGGAGCCGCCGCGGCCGGACGCTGCCCGGCCGGCCGGGCCCCGGCGCCGTGCTCGCCGGGACCCGCGCCCTGCGGGTACGGCTCGGCGGACGGCCGGTGCTGGACGGCGTGGACACCACCGTCCGGGCCGGCGAAGTGCTGGCGCTGGTCGGCCCCAACGGGGCGGGCAAGTCCACCCTGCTGGGCGCTCTCGCCGGGGATGTGCCGGCGGACTCCGGCGAGGTGCTGGTGGACGGCGCGCCGGTCGGTTCGTGGTCCGCGCCCGACCTCGCGCTGCGGCGGGCGGTGCTGCCCCAATCGGCGCCGCTGGCCTTCCCGTTCCCCGTCGAGGACGTCGTACGGATGGGCCGCGCGCCCTGGGCCGGCACCGCGGCCGCCGACGAGGACGATCCGGCGGTGCGCGAGGCGATGGCGGCCACCGAGGTCACCGCGTTCGCCGGCCGGCCGTTCCCGGCGCTGTCCGGCGGCGAGCGGGCCCGGGTCGCGCTCGCCCGCGTCCTGGCACAGCGCGCGCCCCTGCTGCTGCTCGACGAACCCACCGCCGCCCTCGACCTGCACCACCAGGAACTGGTGCTGCGGATCTGCCGCGCCCAGGCCGACGGGGGCCGCGCCGTGGTCGTCGTGCTGCACGACCTGGGCCTGGCGGCCGCGCACGCCGACCGGATCGCGGTGCTGGCGGAGGGCCGGATCGCGGCCGACGGCGCTCCCGCCGACGTCCTGTCCGAGGAGTTGCTCAGCGCGGTGTACCGGCATCCGGTCGAGGTGTTCGCCCACCCCAGAACCGGCGAACCGCTCGTACTCCCCCGCCGCTGACGGCCGGGCGTGGGACAGGGCCGCCGTGATAGGCCGCCGTGTATGAAAACGATCGAGCGAACCACCCAAATGGTTCGATGCGTTTCGGCCGCCGAGGGTGGACGATTTGTGCGCGTACGTAACCCCCATGCGCGTACGCGACCCCCATCGGCGTTCCGCCGGAGCCTCAAACGACGAGGAGCCCGCATTGCGCACAGTCCGCACCGCCACACCCCGGCGGTACCTGATGTGCCCGCCCGAGCACTTCCGGGTGACCTACTCGATCAATCCGTGGATGGACCCGGCCAAGCCGGTCGACCCCGTACTCGCGCTCTTCCAGTGGGAGGAACTGCGGGACCGCTACCGCTCGCTGGGCCATACCGTCGAGGTCCTCGACCCGGTGGCCGACCTGCCCGACATGGTCTTCGCCGCCAACGGCGCCACCGTCGTGGACGGCCGGGTGCTCGGCGCCCGGTTCTTCAACGCGGAACGGACCGATGAGGCGCCGGCGCATCTGGCGTGGTTCCGCCGCAACGGTTACACCGAGGTGCGCGAGCCGCAGCACATCAACGAGGCCGAGGGCGACTTCGCCGTCACCTCGCAGTGGATCCTGGCCGGAATGGGCTTCCGCAGCAGCCCGCTCTCGCACTCCGAGGCCCAGGAGTTCTTCGGCCGGCCCGTCATCGGGCTGGAACTGACCGACCCCCGCTACTACCACCTCGACACCGCGTTCGCCGTTCTCGACGAC
Organism: Streptomyces sp. RKAG293; assembly: GCF_023701745.1. Lineage (NCBI taxonomy): Bacteria > Bacillati > Actinomycetota > Actinomycetes > Kitasatosporales > Streptomycetaceae > Streptomyces > Streptomyces sp. RKAG293. The sequence goes on from NZ_JAJOZB010000001.1 coordinate 3,008,491, forward strand.
GCGGCGGGCGAGGTCATGTACTTCCCGGACGCCTTCTCACCCGGCAGCCGCAAGGTACTGGCCCGGCTCTTCCCCGACGCCCTGCTCGCGACGGCGGCGGACGCCGCCGCACTGGGGCTGAACGCCGTCAGCGACGGACGCCATGTGGTCCTCCCGCGCGGCGCCACCGGCCTGTTCGCACCGCTCCGCGAGCGCGGTTTCGAACCGGTCGCGGTCGATCTGTCGGAGCTCCACAAAGCGGGCGGCAGCGTGAAGTGCTGCACCCAGGAGCTGCGGTAAGTACCGTGCCTGCATGTCCTCCACCACCGCATCGTCCCGCGTACCGAAGCGTTCCTCGTACGACGCCGTGATCGTCGGCGGCGGCCACAACGGTCTGGTGGCCGCCGCCTACCCGGCCCGCGCCGGCCGCAGCGTGCTGCTGCCGGAGCGGCTGACCGGCGGCGCGCGGCAGGGCGGACGGACGGGTCGCCGGACCCATCGGCGATACTTCCTCGGGTACGTACCGAGGAGGGCACCATGACAGGTCGGCAGTGGCGCAGAAGCGGGAGCGGGGGCAGGTGGCACACCCTCGACGAGGGCGGCGGCGCGCTGCCCGCGCCCCGCAAGTGCACCGCGGACGTGATCGTGGACTGCGCGGTGTACGAGGACGGCAAGCGCTCCGCGACCCTGCCGCCGCGTGAGGCGCTGGCGGCGGCCAGGGAGCGGCCGGGCGGTTTCGCCTGGATCGGGCTCTACCAGCCGGACGCCGAGCACCTCGTGGAGATCGCCGATGTGTTCGGCCTGCATCCGCTCGCCGTGGAGGACGCCGTCAAGGCGCATCAGCGGCCGAAGCTGGAGAGCTACGGCGACACGCTCTTCCTGGTGCTGAAGACGATCGTCTTCGTGGAGCACGAGAAGCTGACGGCGACCAGTGAGGTCGTCGACACCGGCGAGATCATGATGTTCCTGGGCAAGGACTTCGTCGTGGTCGTCCGGCACGGCAGCGCGCCGGGCCTGTCCCGGGTGCGCAGTTCCCTGGAGGCGCGGCCCGACCTGCTGGCGCAGGGTCCTGCGTCGGTGCTGCACGCGATCGCGGACCAGGTCGTCGACGACTACCTGGACGTCGCGGACCGGGTGGAGCTGGATGTGGACCAGCTGGAGTCCGATGTGTTCTCGGCCGGGCACGGCGACGACGCGGAGCGGATCTACCAGCTGAAGCGCGAGCTGATCGAGTTCAAGCGGGCCGTCCATCCGATGGCCCGGCCGCTGCAGCGCCTCGCGGAGGACCCGTACGCCGTCATCGGGCCCGAGGTCGGCCGGTATCTGCGGGACGTCGCCGACCATCTGTCCCACGTCCGGGAGCGGCTGGCGGGCTACACCGAGTTGGTGGACGGGCTGTTGTCGGCCAATCTCAGCCAGCTCGCCGTGCAGCAGAACACCGATATGCGGCGTATCAGCGCGGCCGCCGCGATCCTCGCGATCCCGACGATGATCGCCGGTTTCTACGGGATGAACTTCGAGCACATGCCGGAACTGAAGTGGACCTTCGGTTACCCGCTGATGGTCGGGGTGACGGCCGTGCTGTCCGCGGTGGTCTACCGGGCCTTCCGGCGCTACGGCTGGCTCTGAGCCGGCCGGCTCAGGAGTCCGTGGAGTCCGGGGATTCCTCGGCGGGCGGCGGCCAGGGATCGCCCGAGTCCGCGTCGCGGGCGGCGCGGTAGAGGTCGCCGTGCCGCTTCTTGGTGATGATGCTGCGGGAGAGTCCGTCGTCCCGGGTGCACAGGTCGAGCAGCACCTGGCCCTTGCGGATCTGCGGGTGCCGCACGACGCGCCCGGCGGCGGGCGCGGCCGGGAAGCGGGCGGCCGCGACATAGCTGAACTTCTCGTCCTCGTACGGCAGTGAGCCGCCCTTGATCTGGCGGTGCAGCGAGGAGCGGTTCACCCGGGCCGCGAAGTGGCACCAGTCGGTGCCCTCTATCGGGCAGGTCCCGTTGTGCGGGCAGGGGGCGAGCACCGTGTACCCGGCGGCGAGGAGCTGGTCGCGCGCGGCGATGACCCGGGCGTAGCCGTCCGGGGTGCCGGGCTCGACGATCACCACGGCGCCCAGCGCCGCGCGGGCGGCCTCGGCGACGACGGAGACGCGGGCGGCGGCGTCCAGTTCGCCGAGCACGTACGAGACGGTGACCAGGTCGGACCCGGGCAGCCGTACGGCGCCGCCGAGCGGGGCCCGGCGCCATTCGGTGTCCCGTACCGCCGCGGAGTCGGCGCCGGCGGCCAGTTCGCGGCCGAGGGTGAGGGCGGCGTCGGACCAGTCCAGGACGGTGCTGGTGTGGGTGTCCTGCCGCCAGGTGTCGGCGACCGCCCAGGTCGCCGCCCCGGTGCCGCCGCCCACGTCCAGATGGGTGGCCGGGGCCCAGGTGCCCGCCCGCGCCTGGAACTCCGCGAGCGCGGAGCGGACGGCGGCGTAGGTGGCGGGCATCCGGTACGCGGCGTACGCGGCGACGTCTGAGGCGTCCCGCAGGATCGGGGCGTCGGTCGGCGTCTCGCCTCGGTAGGCTGCGATCAGCCGGTCGACCGCCTGGGCCGCCCGGTTCGGCGGCAGACCGTCGAGCAGGCCGTTGAGCGCGGCGCGCAGGTCGTCGGGGGCTTGCAAGGTGGACACAAGCGACAACTGTAAGGGGCGCCGCCCCAGGCGCCGTCCCGGCCACCGGACGCTCACCCTCCGCATCCGGTCCGGTACCAGGACGATACGTTCCGGGCGAGGTCACCCCCGGTTGTAACCATGAAGTGGACGCCCGCCATACTCCGTATGGCCATGTTGTGCAGCTGAGCTATTAACTTGGACACAACAACGGCTCGAATATACGTAAACCGCAGCGGATGACCACTCTTTTGGCCTAGCGTTCCGGTTTATCACGGCGCACTGCTGCTTGGGGAAGTAGCAACCGCGCCCACAGTTGGTCGCGATGTGCCAGGGGGGTCCATGCGGCGTGTCGAAGTACCCAATGGTCTGATCGAAGCCGAACCGAAACCCGTGCGGAGCAAGGCTCCGCGCGGACTCAGTGACAAACCGACGTGGTACCTGCCGGTGGCGCTAGCCGTCGACCTGGTGGGTATCGCACTGCCCGTGGCGCTCGTGTTCCAGGCGACGCGTCAACCGTACCCATGGGCATGCGCAGTGGTGGCCGCGGTGGCCTGGCTGTGCGTGCAGGCGGGCAGGCACCGCTATGCGGCGCGGTCCCTGGGCGAGTCCCGGGCCGCGTTGCCAGTCCTGTACGACTGGCTGATCCTGCTCGGAGTGCTGGCCGTCGCGCGTACCGCGGTCGGCGAGATCTCCGAGCCCCCGCTGGCGCTGCTCGGGCTCGCGCCCGGACTGCTGCTGACCGCTTCCTGCCGCAAGATGACGCACCGGCATCTCGCGGCGGCCCGCCGCGAGGCGCACGCGGTCCGCAAGGTCCTGGTGATCGGCGAGCCGAGCGCCGCGGACCATGTCGTCGGCCACCTGGCCGGACGCACCGACCACGCCTATGTGGTCGTCGGTGTCGTCCCGGTCGGGAACGCCAACCTCGAATGCGGCGCCCCGGTCAGTGCCCGGCTGGGCTCCGTGATGCCCAGCGCCCCGAGCGGCGACTCCGCGCTCGTGCTGGGCGCCGCCCGGGACCACCGCGCGGAACTCGTACTGGTGGCACCGGGACCGCGGATGGCCGGAGAGCGGCTGAAACGTTTGTCCTGGGCGCTGCACGACGCGGGACTGCCGCTGGCGGTCCTGCCGGGACTGGTGGACGTGTCCATGCGCCGCGTCCAGCTCGCCGCGCCCGCCGGGCTGGCGATGCTCCACATCGCCCCGCCCACCCGGCGCGGGGTCCAGATCCAGCTCAAGTCGGCGATGGACCGGGCCGGCGCCGCCGCCGGCCTGCTGCTGCTGGCACCGCTGTTCGGTCTGATCGCCGCCGCCATCCGGCTCGGGTCACCCGGCCCGGCCTTCCACAAGCAGATCCGGCACGGCCAGAACTGCGCGCCTTTCACCATGTGGAAGTTCCGCACCATGGTCGTGGACGCCGAGGCCCGCAAGGCCGAACTGACGGCCGCCAACGAGAACGACGGCCTGATGTTCAAGATGCGCCGGGACCCCCGGGTCACCAGCGTCGGCCGGCTGCTGCGCCGCTGCTCGCTCGACGAACTACCGCAGCTCGTCAATGTGCTGCGCGGTGAGATGTCACTGGTCGGGCCGCGCCCGCCGCTGCCGGAGGAGGTGGCCCGCTATGACGAGATCGAGCTGCGCCGCCTCGCCGTCAAACCGGGTATCACCGGACTCTGGCAGGTCAGCGGACGTTCCGACCTGTCCTGGGACGAGACGGTCGCACTCGACCTGCAGTACGTCGACAACTGGTCGTTCACCAGTGATGTCGACGTGATGGCCCGCACGCTCCGTGCTGTGGTCGACGGACGAGGAGCGTATTAGACCGGTGCCCTTCGTTCCTCCGCCCACCGACCCCTCACGCCTCGGACCGCCACTGGGTGTACACCGAGGCGATGCCGTCCCGCAGCGGGATCGTCGGCTTCCAGCCGAGATCCGTCAGCCGGGACACGTCCAGCAGTTTGCGCGGGGTGCCGTCCGGCTTGGTCGGGTCCCAGGCGATGGCACCCTCATATCCGACGACGTCCCTGACGGTCTGCGCGAGTTCGCGGATCGTCAGGTCGTCGCCGCAGCCGACGTTGACCGGCTCGTCGCCGTCGTAGGTGCGCAGCAGCAGCGCGCAGGCGGCGGCGAGATCGTCCACGTGCAGGAACTCGCGCCGCGGGGAGCCGGTGCCCCAGAGCTCGACGCTCTCCCGCCCGTCCCGCTTCGCCTCGTGGAAGCGGCGGATCAGGGCCGGCAGGACGTGCGAGGTCTCCAGGTCGAAGTTGTCGCCGGGGCCGTAGAGATTGGTCGGCATCGCCGAGATGTACGAGGCGCCGTACTGCCGCCGGTAGGACTGGATCTGGACGATGCCGGCGATCTTGGCGAGCGCGTACGGCTCGTTGGTCGGCTCCAGCGGGCCGGTGAGCAGCGCGTCCTCGCGGATCGGCTGCGGGGCGAGCTTGGGGTAGATGCAGGACGAGCCGAGGAAGAGCAGCCGGCCGACCCCCGCCGCGTGTGCGCCGGCGATGACGCTCAGCTGGATCCGCAGGTTGTCCTCGATGAACTGCACCGGATAGGTGCTGTTGGCCATGATCCCGCCGACCTTGGCGGCGGCGAGCACGACCGCGTCGGGCCGGACCTCCGCCAGGAACCGTCCGGTCTCCGCGGCGTCGCGCAGGTCCAGTCCGTCCCGGCCCCGGGTGATCACCTGGTAGCCGTCGGCGGTGAGCCGGCGGGTGACCGCCGAGCCGACCAGGCCGCGGTGTCCCGCGACGAAGATCCGGGCGCTGGGCGGGAGCAGTTCCCTCGTAGCCTTCATGACACCGGATTATGCCCTGCGGCATCACCCATTCGGGTCTGAGTCCAGCTTTCCGTACCAAACAGCAATATATCCGGATCCCTAAGGGGGGACCGCGTGAGCAAGAGCGCACTCATCACCGGCGTCACCGGCCAGGACGGCTCGTACCTGGCCGAACTGCTGCTCGCCAAGGGCTACACGGTGCACGGTCTCGTGCGCCGGTCGTCCAGTTTCAACACCGAGCGGATCGACCACATCTACCAGGGCCCGCAGGAGGAGAATCGTTCCCTCGTGCTGCACCACGCCGATCTGTCGGACGGCGTCGCCCTGGTGAACCTGCTGCGCGACCTGCGGCCCGACGAGGTGTACAACCTGGGCGCGCAGTCGCACGTCCGGGTCTCCTTCGACGCGCCGCTCTACACCGGCGACGTGACCGGGCTCGGCGCGCTGCGCCTGCTGGAGGCGGTCCGCGCGAGCGGCATCAGCACCCGCGTCTACCAGGCCTCGTCGTCGGAGATGTTCGGCGCCGCGCCGCCGCCGCAGAACGAGAGCACGCCGTTCCACCCGCGCAGCCCCTACGGCTGCGCCAAGGTCTTCGGCTACTGGTCGACGGTGAACTACCGCGAGGCGTACGGAATGTTCGCCGTCAACGGGATCCTGTTCAACCACGAGTCCCCGCGCCGTGGCGAGACCTTCGTCACACGGAAGATCACCCGCGCGGTGGCCCGGATCCAGGCCGGCCTTCAGGACCGGCTCTACCTCGGCAACCTCGACGCGGTCCGCGACTGGGGCTACGCGCCGGAGTACGTGGACGCGATGTGGCGGATGCTGCAGTGCGACGAGCCGGACGACTATGTGGTCGCCACCGGTGAGGCTGCTACGGTGCGGCAGTTCGTGGAGACCGCCTTCGCCCATGCGGGACTGGATTGGGCCGAATACGTTCGCTACGACCCGAAGTACGAGCGGCCCAGTGAGGTCGACGCGCTCATCGGGGATGCGAGCAAGGCCCACGACCTCCTTGGCTGGAAAGCATCGGTCAAGGTGGAAGAACTGGCTCGGATCATGGTGGATGCCGACATTCAGCACGTATCTGATCAGTTGGCGGGCGCAACTGTGCGCATAGATCGCTAAATCTCGCCAAAATTGCAGACTAGGGACTACTGAGCGCCCTACTCTGCCCTGCACCGTCGGCTGTACGAGCCACGGGCAAACGCTAGGGGCCTGGGGGGCTACGCATGCGTAAATTGGGGGTGTTCTCGGTTGCCACCGCATTGGCGGCCGCGACACTGGGAGTGCTGACGTCGCACTCCGCGACGGCAACGACTCCGCCGGTCGCCATCACGGCGGACGACCTTTCGACCTGGCAGACCAACGGGATCGTCTGGGCCTTCGCCCAGGCGGACGGAGTGGTCTTCGCCGGGGGTACGTTCTCGGCCATCCGGCCGCCCGGCTCTGCAGCCGGCGTGAACGAACAGCCCGCGGTCAACTTCGCCGCGTTCGACACCACGACGGGCGCACCCACCGGGTGCCACCTGTCCTTCACCGGCGGCACGGGGACGGTCCGCGCGCTCACCGTCTCGCCGGACCACAAGACGCTGTACGCGGGCGGCTCCTTCGGATCCGTCAACGGCGTCGGGGTGAGCAACCTGGCGGCGATCGACATCGCCACCTGCACCCCGCGGAACGACTTCCACGTCGCCGTCACCGCCACCGTGCGCGCGCTGACCGCGACCAGCGACACCGTCTACCTGGGCGGCGACTTCCAGTCCGTCGCGGGCCAGACCCGCGGCCACCTGGCCGCGATCACCACCACGGGCACCCTGAAGCCGTGGACGGTCGACACCGACGAGACGGCGCGCGCCGTCGAGGTGGCGGCCGACGGCACCCATGTGATCGTCGGCGGTGACTTCTACACCGTGAACGGCGCGAACTCGCACGCCCTGGCGGTGGTCGACGCGACCACCGGCGCCGTCACCAAGAACTACCCGAACGGCTTCTTCGACAACACGTCGGTCGTCAAGGACATCGTCACCGACAGCACCGGCTTCTACGTCGCCAACGAGGGCACCGGCGGCGGCGTGTTCGACGGCCGTACCGCCTTCAACAACAGCGACTGGAACCAGCGCTGGCGGGACACCTGCCTGGGCGCCACCCAGAACCTGGCGCTCTACCAGTCGGTCCTCTACAGCGGTTCGCACGCCCACGACTGCTCGACCATGGGCGAGTACCCGGACGGCAACCGCCACCACCTGCTGGCCGAGTCGGTCGACAGCCCGGCGCTGCTCCCCTGGTTCCCCGACACCAACGACGGTCTCGGCGAGCTGGTCGGCCCGCGCGTGCTGATCGTCGCTTCCGGCGGCGGCAAGGACTACCTCTGGGCCGGCGGCGGTTTCACCACCACCAACCTCAAGGCCCAGCAGGGCCTGACGCGCTTCTCGAGCGGTCCTGACACCGGGGCGCCCAGCGTCCCGCAGGTCGTCGCGTCGAGCGTGGAGCCCGGCAAGGTCCAGGTCCGCTGGCAGTCCAGCCTGGACCTCGACGACAACAACCTGACCTACAACGTGTACCGGAACAACGGTGCCACCCCGGTCTACACCGTCAGCGCCTCCTCGCTGCCGTGGGTGCGGCCGCAGCTCACCTTCACCGACACCGATGTGGTGGCGGGCACCTCGTACACCTACCGGGTGTCGGCGAGCGACGGCACCAACGTCAGCGCCAAGTCGGCCAACGCGACGGCCGTCGCCGCGGCCACCGCCGAGACGTACCCCGCCAGGGTGATCGCCGACGGCGCCGGCCTGTACTGGCGCTACGACGAGACGGCCGGCTACCTCGCGGACGCCTCGGGCAACCAGGTCGCCGGCGACAACGTCGGCTACTCGACCCGCCGGGTCGTCCCCGCCGCGGTCAAGGGCGGCAGCACCGCGGTCACGTACAACGGCACCAGCCAGTACTCCTACAGTGACCGCGCCTTCCCCGCCCGACCTCGTACAGCGTCGAGACCTGGTTCAAGACCACCACCACCAAGGGTGGCAAGCTGGTCGGCTTCGGCAGCAACACCGACGGCCGGCTCAGCGCCAGCTACGACAAGCACATCTACATGACCAACAGCGGTCAGCTGGTCTTCGGCATCTACAACGCCGGACAGCGCACCATCGCGAGCGGCGCCGGCCTGAACAACGGCCAGTGGCACCACGTGGTCGGCACCCAGGGCTCCAACGGCCTGCGGCTGTACGTCGACGGAAACCTCGTGGCCAGCAACGCCGCGTACACCACCAGCCAGGACTACACCGGTTACTGGCACGTCGGCGGCGACCAGCTCTACGGCTGGCCGAGCCTTCCCGCGAGCAACTACTTCGCGGGCTCCATCGACGAGACCGCGATCTACCCGAGCGTTCTGACTCCCGCGCAGATCGCCCAGCACCACACCCTGGGGCTCACCGGATGATCCACCCGCTCCGGGCCGCCGCCGCCGCCGTCATCACGACGGCGGCGGCGGTGGTGTTCCTGACCGGCTGCTCCAGCAGCCATGACACGAAGGCCACCCCGCCCGCGGGGACCGGCCCGTCCGCCTCGGCCCCCGTCTCCGGCGGCCTCGACCAGAACCCCACCGCCACCGCCGCTCCGACCACTCCCGGGCCCACCGTCCCGGCGGCGGAACTGACCCCGGTGACGGGCTCCTTCACCAAGCAGCAGAAGCAGTACCTGACCGGCCGGGTGCCCAAGGGATCCGACCCCGCAGCCGTGCTCGAGCTCGGCCAGGAGTCCTGCGACAAGATCAAGTTCATCGCCAAGCGGGATCCCGACGCGGCGGCGAGCGGCATCGTCCTCGGCCAGATCGCGGGCGCGCACGACGCCGTGACCACGCTGTGCCCCGAGCAGAAGCCGGTACTCGCCGCGGCGGAGCACGGTTTCACCGACGGTGCCTTCACCGTCGGGAGCAAGCCGAAGTCCGGCAGCGTCATCACCCCCGGCACCTACCACGCGCCGACCCCGTCCAAGACCTGCGCCTGGACGCTCACCGGCGCGAACGGCAAGCCGGTCTCCGGCAGCAAGGCCCTGGTCACCGTGCCGGCCGGCGCGCGCGGCTTCTCCAGCACGGGCTGCTCCGTCTGGCTCTTCTCGAAGGGGGCGTGAACGGGGTATGCGCGTCCTGCACGCCGTCACCCTGCACACGCCCAGCCACGCCTTCGGCGGTCCGACGCGGGTGGCGCTCAGCCTCTCGCGCGGGCTGATCGAGCGGGGGGTCGACGCCCGGCTGGTCACCCTCGGGGACGAGTTCGAAGGGCCGCTGCCGAACGAGGTGGAGGGGGTACCGGCCCAGCTGTTCCAGGCCCGGCACCTCATCCGGCGGTTCGGTGTCGCGGGGATCACCTCCCCGTCGCTGCTGGCCGGGGCGCGCCGGCTGGTGAAGTCGGCGGACGTCGTGCACGTCCACCTCATGCGGGACCTCGTCACCCTGCCGATCGCGCTCGCCGCCCTGCAGTGCGGCCGGCCGCTGGTCCTGCAGACGCACGGGATGATCGACCCGACCGAGCGGCTCCCCGCCAAGATCTCCGACGCGTTCGGGGTGCGGCGGGTGCTGCGGCGGGCCGACGCGGTGCTGTGCCTCACCGAGACCGAGCGCCGCAACGTCAACGCCGTGGTGGAACCGGTCGAACTGACCAACACCGTGCGGCTGGCCAACGGCGTCGAGCCGCAGGGCGAGTACCGCCCGGAACTGCGGGCGTCCTCGCACGGCGGGCCGCCCACCGTGCTGTACCTGGCCAGGGTGCACCCCGCCAAGCGGCCCGAGGACTTCATCGAGGCCGTCCCCGGCGTGCTCGGCAAGCACCCGGAGGCGCGCTTCGTGCTCGCCGGGCCCGACACGGGCGGCCTCGACGCGACCCTGGCCCGCGCCCGCGCGCTGGGGGTCGACGGGTCGGTGGAGTACGTCGGCGCCCTCGACAGGACCGCGGTGTACGAGCACCTGCGGCGGGCGGACGTCTACGTCATCCCGTCGATCCAGGAGTCGTTCTCGCTGTCCGCGGCCGAGGCCATGTCCGTGGGCACCCCCGTGGTCGTCACGAAGACCTGCGGGCTGGCCCCCGACATCGAGGCGGCGGGCGCGGGCCGGCTCGTCGACAGCCGCGAGGAGGCCGGCGGCGGGAACAGTGCCGAGAACGGCGCCCGGATCGCCGGTGCGATCCTGGAACTGCTCGACCCGGCGGTGCACGCGGCGGCCTCCGTCGCGGCCCGGCGGCTGATCCATGACTCCTTCACCATCGACGCGATCGTGGACCACCTGCAAAAGGTGTACGCGGACGTGCGACGCTGACCGGGTCGCACGGAGTGGGGGGCTGGAGCCATGGCGGTTGACGTACGGGGAGCCGAAACGGGCACGAGGCGGCCCGAGGTGCCCGCGGTGTCCCCGCGGGCCGTGCTGTCCCGCGCCCTGGCGGTGCCGCTGGTGCTCGGTCTGGTCGTCTTCCTGCCCGCCGCCGTGGCCCTCCAGCCGGGTGCGGGCGTGCACGACGAGGCGTACTGGCTGCAGCTCGCGCTGACCTGCTACGCCGGGGCCCGGCTGTCGTCGATGATCCTCACCACCCGCCGCCGGCGGCTCATCCAGGGGTCGTTCTGGCTGTTCGTCTACGCGGCGATGGGCGTCGCCTCGCTCGCCCAGCTCGTCCTGGGCCGCGTCCCGACCCCGCTGGTCGGCCCGCGCAGCGATCTGTCGGCGGCCCTCGCGCTGACCCTCGTCGGCTGTGTGGCCTTCGACGTCGGCGTCCTGCTGGCCCGGCACCGCCCGGTGCGCACCGGGCGCAAGGAGCGCCCGGCGGCCTCCGTGAGCCCGCGCCGGCTGTATCTGCTGGTGCTGCTGGCGTTCGTGGCCAGCAGCTACTACGTCATGAAGCTCGGCGGGCCCGCGGTGCTGTTCAGCAGCCGCCAGGAGATCAGCGACACCCTCGCGGAGACCGGGGTGGCCACCGCCGGCTCGCACGCGGGCTCCGCGACGCTGCGCGGCTTCGGGACGGTGCCGGCCCTGCTGGCGCTGCTCTTCCTCACCCGCTGGCTGGTGACCTCGCGCATCGCGCGCCGGCGGCCGCTGCCGATCCTGCTGTGGATCGCCACCGCCGGGCTGAACGTCGTCGTGAACAACCCGATATCCAACGCCCGGTTCTGGTTCCTGACCGTGCTGTTCTCGGTCCTGTTCACGGCGTTCCCGCGCAGCCCGGTGATGTACCGCTCCGCGCTGGCCCTGGGCGTCGTCGCGGCGCTGCTGGTCTTCCCCTTCATGGACCGGTTCCGCTACGACGCGGCCGACTACAAGCCCATGGAGACCAACTCGGTCCTCGAGCCGCTGGCGCGCAAGGACTACGACCAGACGGTGATGTTCGCCAACGCGATCACCGAGGTGCACTCCGGCGCAGGCCACACCTACGGCCGGCAGCTCGCCGCCGCGGTCTTCTTCTACGTGCCCCGCTCCGCCTGGCCCGACAAGGCGCTGGACACCGGCATCATGCTCGGCGAGTGGATGGGCAACAAGAACACCAACCTCTCCTCACCGCTGTGGTCCGAACTGTGGCTGGATTTCGGACCGCTCGGGATGACCGGCGGCTTCCTGGGGGTCGGCTATCTGGCGGCCCGCGGCGACCGGCGGTACGCGCTGCGCACCGCGGACGGCGGGCGGCCGGGCGACATGACGGCCATCATCGTGCCGCTGATCGCCGGCTACTCCTTCATCCTGCTGCGCGGTTCACTTCTCCAGGCCTCCGGCCGGATCGGGATCGCCGTGCTGTGCCTCGCCATGGTCACTTCGTTCCGCACCGACCCGCGCAAGCTCCTGCGCTGACGCCGCCGAGGCGCTGACCGAGCCGATCCGCAGCCAGGTGGCGACCGCCTTGGCGACGGAGCCGAGACCCAGGCCCCAGGCCGCGCCGAGGACACCGCCCAGCGCGTAGCCGGTGAGCATGAACGCCACCGCCGCCAGGGAGAAGACCACCTGGATCGGCAGCGTGGTGCGCGGGCGCAGCACCCGCAGCGTCAGCAGCCCGCAGGTGCCGACCGCCATCGCGGTGTACTGGCTGCCGCTGGCCGGCAGCAGATGGACGGCGTTCGGCCAGGTGTCGCCGAGGAGCTGTCGGCCGATCCGGTCCGGCAGCAGGTACAGCACGGTCGCCCAGCTCGCGGCGACGGTGGCCAGTACGGCGGCGAGCACCGCGGTGGCGCGGACCTGGCCGCGTACGCTCTCCGTCCGGTTCAGCAGCGGCGGGCCGAACGCCGTCGAGGCGTTGAACAGGACGTTCAGCGGTCCGAAGAGGGTGGTCGCGCCGCGTAGCGCGCCGACCGCCAGCGGGGTGGCGAACAGCCCGAGGCCGAGGATCGCCAGCTGGCTGGAACCGTTGCCGACCCCGAACTCGACGACGAAGCGCTGCCCGAGGTGGCCGCGGCGCACATACTTCCGCAGGTCCGCGGGGAGGCCGCGCAGCAGCGGGGCGAGCAGGGCGATGGCGGTGAGGAGCGCGGGCAGCGCCGACAGGCCCCAGACGGCCACCAGCCGGGCGGGTCCCGCGCCGTGCGGCTGCACGGCCAGCGCGGGCAGCGCGACGGCGAGCCGTACGAGGTCGGCGGCCAGAGCGTAGTGCGGCAGCCGCAGCGCCGAGAAGCAGTAGCGGATCCCGTCCTGGGTCAGCGCGATGGGCAGGATGAGCCCGAGCACGGCGAGCGCGGCGGCGGTGTCGCCGGGCACGAAGGCCAGCACGGCCGCGGCCGTGAACCCGATGACGGTGGACGCGGCGACGGTGAAGAGCGCCGCGGACCGGCAGGCGGCACGGATCACCCGGTCGTCACCACGGACCAGCACCAGCGCCTGGCCGACGTAGCTGACGCCGACGCCGAGCAGAATGGTGAAGACCATGTAGACCATGGAGAAGACGGCGAACCCGGCGGCGCTGGACAGCCGCGCGGCGACCACCAGCACCAGGATGTTGGTGAGCGCCGACACTCCCTGGTCCGCGACGGAGCAGGCTATGGAGGCTTTCGCCCCCGGGACTCTCATGACACCGGCGACCGTTCGGGTTCCGGGAGGACCGCTTCCAGCAGGTCGGCCGCCGGGGACACGGGGGCGCTGCCGGCGTCCTCCGCGGACGCCACGGGGAGGGGGGCCTTGCTGTCCGCGTTGCGGCGCCACGGCAGGGTGAATCCGGTGCTGCCCGACGAGTGCAGTACCGCGCCGAGCACGGTGCCGCCGGCGCCGCTGATGAGTTCGCGGACCCGTTCCAGGTCGGCCCGGTGCACCTCGCGCGGGTCGCAGACCACCAGGACGCCGTCCACCCGGTCGACGAGTGCGAGGGCGTCGGCGTAGGCGAGCACGGCGGGCGCGTGGACGATGACCGCGGACTTCGGGGCGTCGGCCTCGGAGATCAGCCGGGTGGCCGGTACCGAGGTCAGCGCGCGGGCGACGTTGCGGACCCGGCGGCCCGGCACCAGGTCGAAGGAGCCGGACTCACCGGCGTCGATGGAGATCTGGTGGCCGGCCGGCCAGCCACCGTCGCCCACCGAGGGCGTACGGGCCCAGGCGGGGCGGGTGCCGTCGCCGGAGCGCAGCCGGTCGGCCAGCGTCGGGGTGCGCAGGTCCGCCTCGATGAGCAGGACCTCCATGCCGGTCTCGGCGAAGGACGCGGCGAGGTTGACCGAGACGGCGGTGGCGGTCTCGCTGGAGCCGCGCGGCGCGACCACCAGCAGCCGTCGGCGGTCGGCGAACCGCTGGTCGTAGGCGAGCCGGAAGGCCACCGAGCGGTACGCCTCGGCGAGCCGGCTCTCGGTGTTGTCCAGGGCGAGCAGCGGAGCCGGCTCACGGCCGTCGCGGACCCGCGGCAGCGTCCCGAGGACGGGGGCGCGCAGCGCGCGCGCCACATCGCTGTCGGAGCGGGCGGCCGGGTCGAAGACCAGCCGCACCCAGGCGGCGAGCAGGCCGATGGCGATACCGACGGCCAGGCCCAGGCCGAGGGCCATCGGCAGGCCGAGTCCGGCGGCCGAGGTCGGCGGGACGGCCGTGCGGATCACGTTGCCCGAGGTGGTGTCGAGGGCCTTCAGTTCGCTGATGTTGCCGTTGAGCTCGGAGATCCGGCCCAGCAGGTTGGTCTGCGCGTTGGTGTTGGTGGCGACGCTCGACGGGTCCTTCTGCTTCTCGATCTGCTTGCGCAGCGCCTCGGACTGCTTCACCAGCGGGTCCAGCTGGGTCTTGTAGCCGTTGACCATGATCGTGATGCTCGACGCGGTCTGCTGCTGCCGGTTGTCCAGGTAGGCCTGGGTGAGGGCGTTGGCCCGGGCCGCCGCTTCCCGCGGGCTGCGGCCGGTGTACGCGAAGTCCAGTGCCGTGGTCTGCGGGGGGTTGGTCACCTGCAGGTTGGCGAGCAGTTCGGTGGCCGCTTCCGGCTGTCCCAGCGCCTTGGCCGCACGCTCCGCGACGACACCGCTGGCGGCGGTCTGCCGCTCGGAGCCCATGTTCAGGATCTTGTCGGGGGTGGCACCGGTGGCGAACGGGTTCACGGTGGCGGCCCGGACGGTGATCTCGCTCGTCGCGACGTACTTGTCCGCTCCCGACAGCGCCAGTACGGCGCCGCCGAGCAGCCCGATCACCACTCCGGCCACGATCAGTACCCGGTAGCGGATCAGCTGGCGGAACTGGTCGCGCAACAGGTCCGGTTCGTCATGCTGCTCGATCACGTGCGTGAAACCCCCTCAGGCGTGCGCTCCCCATGCGCTCGCTCATTATGCGTGTTCGTCACCGGATCAGGTGTCCGAATGCGCGGGCTCCGCGGCCTGCGCGGATTCGGCGAATGGTACTGGTGGCGCGGACGGCGCCGGCGGGGCGGTCTCCAGAACCTCGGCCACGAGGGCGTCGATCCGGTCCAGGCCCGCGGTACGGCTCAGGTGCGCGTCGGCGTAGCGGGGTCCGTTGGACCCCAGCTCGTCGGCCGACTCCGGGTCCTCGGCGAGTGCCAGCACCGCTTTCAGCAGCGCGTGCGGGTCCTCGGGCGCCACCAGGACGCCCGCGCCGGAGCGCAGCACCTCCTCCGCCGTGCCGCCCTCGGCGGCCACCGAGGCGACGACCGGCCGGCCGGTGGCGAAGTACGAGGTGAGCTTGGAGGGGATGCTCATGTCGAGGACGGACGCGCGCTGGGTGACGGCGAGGACGTCGGCGGCGGCGAGGACGTCGGGGAAGTCCGCGTCGTCGACCGGCTGCATGAACTCCAGGTTGGGTATCCCGCCGGCCAGCGCGCGCAGCTGCTCGCGCTGGTTGCCGTCCCCCATGAGGACGACGCGGACGGCCGGGTCCAGCCGGGCGGTCTCGACCAGCACCTCCAGGCCCTGCTTGAGCCCCATGTTGCCGGAGTGCAGGACGACGGTCTGGCCCTCCCGCCAGCCCAGCCGGGCGCGCATCTCGGCGCGGGGCCGGGAGGGGCGCGCCACGTGCGACCAGTTGGGGACCACGCGTATCCGCTCACGCGGTACGCCGAGCGCGGCGACCTTGTCGGTGAAGCTCTCGTGGATGACGCCGACCAGTGTCGCCCGCTTGAGCACGTACGCCTCGACAGCGCTCGCGGCGGCGGCCGCCCGGTCCCCGCCGCTGATGCCGCTCTGCTTGGCGGCGGCGCCCATCAGATCCTGCACGATGGGGACATAGGGGACACCGTGCCGCCGGGCGGTGCGCGCCGCGAGGACGCCGCCGGCCAGGCTGGGCAGCTGCGCGACGACCACGTCGGGCCGGACGCGCGGTGGCGCGAGCAGACCGTGCACGAGCACCGACGCCTCGAAGAGGGCACGGCGTACCGCGGTCTGGCGCGGTGGCACGGTGTGCCGGCGACGGTGCACCCGCACCCCGCCGCGCTCCTCCTCGGCCCGCCAGACGCCCCGGTAGGCCGGGTCCGTCTCCCAGGCGGGGTAGTGCGGCATGCCGGCGAGCACCGCCACCTCGGCCCCACCCGCGGCCCAGTGTTCGGCGATCTGCGTGGCGTACGGCCCGATGCCCGTGTGTTCCGGCGCGTAATTGGTTGAAACCAAGAACAGCCGTTTGTGGCGAAAACTGTCAAGAGCCGACACAGCGCGCCCCGTTCCCCCAGAAGTGACCAAGCGTCTACCCTAACTGTTCACCAGTGCTACATGTTGACGATTCCAGCCGGTCTTCGTTTCGCAAATCGTCGCTTAGTATCTGCGACGTCCGGCTATCGTCTGAGACTCACCATCGCCTTGGGCATCACCAGGCGGAGCAGTACGGCTGGGGGGTCGTTTCGTGGCACACCGTGTCGGCTACGCGCCAGGGGTCTACGACCTCTTCCACGTGGGGCATCTCAACATCCTTCGGCATGCCCGGAGCCAGTGCGACTACCTCGTCGCGGGGGTGGTCTCCGACGAAATGGCCGAATTGGCCAAGGGGCGCCGGCCCATGGTCCCGCTGATCGAGCGGCTGGAGATCGTCCGCAGCGTGCGCTTCGTGGACGCGGCCTTCGTCGAGACCGTTCCCGACAAGGTGGAGACCTGGCAGCAGGTGCGCTTCGACGTCATCTTCAAGGGCGACGACTGGCGCGGCACCGAGAAGGGCGCCCGCCTGGAGCGGGACTTCGCGGCGGTCGGCGTCGAGGTCGTGTACTTCCCGTACACCGTGCACACGTCCAGCACCCAGCTGCGCCGGGCACTGGACATACTCACCGAGCCCGTCACTCCGGAAGGCGCCGGGCGCCACGGTTGAGCGGCCCGTCTCCCCGGCCGCCGTGGATCAGGCGACCAGGGTTCAAGCGACCGGGGAGCACGCGGCCAGGGATCAAGCCGCCGGGGTTCAAGCTGCCGGGGCGCCCACGGCCTTCAGCTCGCGGAACCACTTCGCCAGGAACGCGCCCAGGAACAGCACGTACACCCCGCCGAGGAAGGCGTAGGCGTACAGGAACGCCCGCCCGCCGCCCAGCGCCAGGAAGACCACGCAGAAGACCCCGTAGTCGACGGGAAGCAGGGCCACGGCCCTGATCCGCGACGGGGCGGCCGGCATGGATCCGGGCGCGGCCTTCGGCTTGAGCTTTTCGGTCAGCAGCCCGCCGACGTAGATCATCACGGCGGCGAACTGGAAGCCCAGCGGCAGCAGCAGCCAGCCCTCGCCCGGCAGATCGAAGAAGCGGTAGAAGGAGATCAGCACCGCGGCGTGCACGCCGGTGATCTTCCCGCAGTCCACCACATGGTCCAGCCACTCCCCCGCCGGACTGCCGCGGCGCAGCAGCCGCGCCAGCTGGCCGTCGGCCGAGTCGAAGGCGAAGCCGATCACCAGCGCGAGGTAGACCGCGACCGACAGCGTCCAGGACGGGCGCACCAGCGCCACCGCCGCGATGGCGCTGTAGGTGAAGGCCATGCTGACCAGCGTCACCTGATTGGGTGTGAGTCCGGCCCGGTAGGCGGCCGCGGCGAGCACCCGGCCGGCGGGCCGGTTGATGTAGCGCGAGTACAGCGACACCCCCTTCGCCGACTTCTGCGCGGTGCGCAGTTCTCGCAGCGCGGTGCCGAAACCGGCCTCCCGAACTGCCGTTGTCTCCGCCACGTAGCCCCCCACGTCATCCTGTCTGCGGCATGCCCCCGGCACACCAATGGCCGCTCGCGTACCGCGGGTCCACATCATGTCAGCCGACTCCGCCACGCGCCGCGCCGCCCCAATAACATCAAAAGATCGGGCATTGCGCCCTAAAGTGGTCCTCAATGTCCATGACCCGCCGTACCGTGCTGCAGGTCGCCGCCGCCGGAGCGCTGCTCACCGGCTGTGCGGACGGCCGGCCCTCCGCCGCCGGGGCCTCCCCGGATCCCGCGGCCAGCAAGGCGCCCCCCGAGCACCCGCCCGCCGCATCCGCCTCCGCTCGCCCCGCACTGCCACCGCTGCCGCCCGGCCTGCCCGCGCAGATCGAGCACGGGCCCAGAGACCGCCCCCAGGTCGCGCTCACCTTCCACGGCCGGGGCGAACCGGCCATCGCCACCGCCCTGCTGACCGAGGCGGAGAAGGCCGGGGCACGGCTGACGGTGCTGGCCGTCGGCGAGTGGCTCGACGAGTACCCGCAACTCGCCCGCCGGATCCTCGACGGCGGTCATGAGCTGGGCAACCACACCCAGACCCACGGCAACATCTGCGCGATGGGCGCGGCCGCCGCGACCGCCGAGATCACCGGCTGCGCGGACCGGCTGCGCAAGCTCACCGGTTCGCCCGGCCGCTGGTTCCGGCCCTCCCAGGCCCGGCTGGCCACCCCGCTCGTCGAACGCCTCGCCCGGCAGGCGGGATACGAGCACGTCCTCGCGTACGACGTGGACTCCCTCGACTTCACCGAACCCGGAACCGGGGCCGTCCGGGCCAAGGTGGCCAAGGACGTCGGCCCTGGATCCGTGGTGAGCCTGCACTTCGGGTACGCCGGCACGATCGCCGCACTGCCCGGGATCCTCGACGACCTGAAACGGCGCGG
The DNA here is from genome assembly GCF_023701745.1 of Streptomyces sp. RKAG293. Taxonomy (NCBI): domain Bacteria; kingdom Bacillati; phylum Actinomycetota; class Actinomycetes; order Kitasatosporales; family Streptomycetaceae; genus Streptomyces; species Streptomyces sp. RKAG293. Next base: position 3,027,356 of record NZ_JAJOZB010000001.1, read on the forward strand.
GCTGCGCGCCGTGACCACGACGGAGCTACTGACCTGATGCGTCCTGTGTACCGTGTGCGCCCCGCCGCCCTGCTCGCCGTCGCCATCGCCCTCGTGACCGCCACCGCGGGCTGCGGGAAGGACGGCACCGAACAGCACGCGCCCTCTCCCGCGGCCACCAAGGCCGCCGTCAGGTCGGCCCCGGCCAAGATCCTGCCCCAGGGCCTGCCGGGCATGCCGCCGGTGCTCGACCCGAAGGACGTCTACTCGGCGGACCGCCCCAACGCGCTCTCCCCGGTGGTGAAGGGCTTCCCGTCCCGGGTCTACGTGCCGAACACCAACTCCAACACGGTGTCGGTGATCGACCCGAAGACGTACAAGGTCATCGAGACGATCCCGGTGGGTGAGCAGCCGCAGCACGTCGTCCCGTCCTGGGACCTCAAGACGCTCTGGGTCAACAACGACGTCGGCAACTCGCTGACCCCGATCGACCCGGCGACCGGCCGTGCCGGATCCATGGTCCAGGTGCACGACCCCTACAACCTGTACTTCACCCCGGACGGCAAGTACGCGGTGGTGATGGCCTCCCTCGACCGCGAGCTGGTCTTCCGCGACGCGCACAGCATGAAGATCAAGAAGACCGTCCCGGTGCCCTGCTACGGCGTCAACCACGCGGACTTCTCGCCCGACGGCCGGTACTTCATCGTCTCCTGCGAGTTCTCCGCGGAGCTGCTCAAGGTCGACACCGCGAAGATGGAGATCGTCGGCAAGCAGCGGCTGCCGTTCGACGGCGCGATGCCGCAGGACGTGAAGATGTCCCCCGACGGCAAGACCTGGTACGTCGCCGACATGATGGCCGACGGCATGTGGGTGCTGAACGGCGACACGTTCTCCAAGCCGACCCTGATGCCCACCGGCAAGGGCTGCCACGGCCTCTACGTCAGCCGTGACTCGAAGTCGATGTACATCTCGAACCGCGGCGAGGGGTCGGTGTCGGTGCTGGACTTCGCCACCAACAAGCTCATCCACAAGTGGGAGATCCCGGGCGGCGGCAGCCCCGACATGGGCGGTGTGTCCGCCGACGGCAAGGTGCTGTGGCTGTCGGGGCGCTACAACGCCGAGGTCTACGCGATCGACACCACCGACGGCCACACGATCGCCAAGATCCCGGTCGGCTCGGGCCCGCACGGCCTGGCCGTCTACCCGCAGCCGGGCCGCTACTCGCTCGGCCACACCGGCATCTTCCGCTAGGCCGTGGCCTAGGGCCTGTCGTCTGGATCTCCGCGGCGTCGCGGTGTCCAGCACGCACATCTGCCGCGTTGTCGTCGGTCGACGACGCTCCGCGTCGCCTCCCTCCTCCGCCTTGCAGCTGCACGCACCGGACACCGCTCCTTCCCCCACGGAGATCCAGACGACAGACCCTAGGGCCCCGGGGTTCTAGGGCCCCGAGGTCTCCGACGCCTTCAGAACGCTCCGGGCCAGGCAGGTGGCGGCTGCGGCCCGGGGCGCGCTGCCCTCCCGCCAGGTACGGCTGGGGTGCACCGAGTTGGTGAGCAGCACCAGGAACGTGTCGGTGGCGGGGTCGATCACCAGGCTCGTACCGGTGAAACCGCTGTGCCCGACGGCGCCGTGGCCGGCCAGCTCGCCCATCTGGCCGGGGTGGTCGGTCTCGAAGCCGGGGTACGGCCCGCAGCCGTCGAGCAGCGCCCGGCAGAACAGGGCCAGGTCCCACGCGGTGGAGAAGAGCCCCGCGTGCCCGCTGACCCCGCCCGCCGCGTAGGCGTTCTCGTCGTGCACGACGCCGTGCACCATGCCGCGGTCGAGCTTGCCCCAGGGCCGCCGCTGGTCCTCGGTCGCGGCGATCCGGGGCAGCAGGGCGGCGGGTGGGTTGTAGCCGGTGTCGGTCATCCCGAGCGGCCCGGTGATCCCGTCCCTGACCAGGACGTCCAGCGGCTGTCCCGTGGCCCGTTCCAGCACCTGCTGGAGGGCGATCAGATTGAGGTCGGAGTAGATCCGGACGGTGCCCGGCGGGTGCAGCGGCTTCTCGTCCCACAGCAGCCGCAGCCGGGCCGGCACGGTGGGCAGGTCGTAGAACGGCAGCTCGGGCCGGAAGCCGGAGGTGTGGTCGAGCAGCTGCCGTACGGTGATGTCCGCCTTGCCCGCGGCGGCGAACTCCGGCACGTACGAGGCGACCGGCCGGTCGAGGTCCAGGAGCCGAGCGGCGACGACGGCCGTGAAGAGCTTGCTGACGGACGCCAGGTCGAAGACCGTGTCGGGCCGCATCGGCACCCACCGCTCCGGCGGCAGCTCCACACCGCGGTCGGCGGCCGCGTCGTAGCCCGCGTACCGCACCGCCCAGCCGACCGCCTCGTGCAGCGCGACGACCTGGCCACGCCCGGCGAGCACGACCGCTCCCGCGCACCAGGGGTGGTCCGGCGACGGCTCCAGGGCGGTCCTCAGCCCGGGGACGATCCGCCGCAGCTCTCCGGCGTCGAGGCCGGCCTCAGGGCAGGTACCTCTCGACAGCGGCGGCGCCATGCTCCTCCAGCTCCTTGCGGGCCCTCTCGATACGGGCGGGAGTGGGTTCGCGGCCGGAGAGCATCACCAGGTCCTCCGGATCGACCGCGTTCTCGGACCCGGTGTGCAGCACGCTGTCGGCGGTCTTGAACGCCCAGCGGTTCCCGTCGATCGGCTCGGACATTCCTGCCTCCTGATGACTACGGTGCATCCACCCTACGACGCCACGGGCGGCACAGCCCGGCGAAGCATCCGACGGCGATCAGCGCGCAGACCAGCTGGACCACCGCCATCGGGACCGCCGTGTGCTCCCCCGCGATCCCGACCAGCGGCGAGACGACCGCGCCGATGAGGAACGAGGTCGTGCCGAGCAGGGCCGACGCGGAGCCGGCCGCGTGCTTGGTGCGCATCAGCGCCAGCGCGTTCGTGTTGGGCAGCGCCAGACCCATGGCCGACATCAGGACGAACAGGCCCGCCGCCATCGGGACGAGCCCCACCCGGCCGAACATCCCGGACGCCATCACCAGCAGCGCCACGGCGGCCAGCGTGATGACCGCGAGGCCGACGCCGAGCGCCTTGTCGAGGCTGAACCGGCCGATCAGCACCTTGCCGTTGAGCTGGCCGACCGCGACGAGACCGACCGAGTTCAGGCCGAAGAGCAGGCTGAAGGTCTGCGGGGACGCGCCGTAGATGTCCTGCACGACGAAGGCCGAGGCGGAGATGTACGCGAAGAGCGCGGCGAAGGCGAAGCCGCCCGCGAGCATGTAGCCGGTGAAGGCCCGGTCGGCGAGCAGCCCGCGCATCGCGGAGAGCGTCTCGCCGAGGCCGCCGCTGTGCCGGTCCGCCGGGGCGAGGGTCTCGTCCAGCTGCCGCCAGACCAGCAGGGTGAGCAGCACGCCGATCACCGTCAGGACGCCGAAGACGCCGCGCCAGTCGGTGAGCCGCAGCACCTGGCCGCCGATGACGGGCGCGATGACCGGGGCGACCCCGGAGACGAGCATGAGGGTGGAGAAGAACCGGGCCATCTCGACGCCGTCGTACAGATCACGGACGACGGCACGGGCGATGACGATGCCCGCGGCGCCCGCCAGGCCCTGGAACAGCCGGAAGGCGATCAGCAGCTCGGCGCTGGGCGCGAAGGCGCAGACGGCGGTGGCGATGACGTAGACCACCATGCCGGCGAGGAGCGGACGGCGGCGCCCCCATTTGTCGCTCATCGGCCCGACGACCAGCTGCCCGAGCGCCATGCCGGCCAGGCAGGCGGTGAGGGTGAGCTGGATGGTCGCGGCCGGGCTGTGCAGCGCGTCGGTGACCTTCGGCAGGGCCGGCAGGTACATGTCCATGGAGAGCGGTGCCAGCGCGGTCAGCCCGCCCAGCACCAGCGTGACGAGCCACCCGGTACGGCGCTGCACGGCGAGCCGTTGCGCGTCGGATATTCGCGCGTCGGCGCTCGGGCCGGCTTCCTGCATGGGGCACCCCCGATAATCGTTGAAACCTTGCCTATCCTTTCAGGCATTCACACGTGGTCGAGACCTGATGAGGCGGACGCATGGTGCACGGCGGGCACGACGAGCATGGCGCAGACGGCGGACACGGCATAGAAGGCGTTTCCGGCTCGTCCGGCGCATCCGGTTCATCCGGCTCGTCCGGAGCTGGGGGTGGCGCTGTGGGCGGCGCCGTGGGCGGCGCGGGGGGCGTGGGCCGTGACCGGCCGATCCGGTGGGGGATCCTGGCGACCGGCGGCATCGCCGCCACCTTCACCGAGGCCCTGCTGACCCTGCCGGACGCCGAGGTCGTCGCGGTGGGCTCCCGCAGTATCGGCTCCGCCAAGACCTTCGCCGACCGCTACGGCATCGATCGCGCCTACGGGAGCTGGGCCGAGCTCGCCCAGGACGACAGCCTCGACGTCGTCTACGTCGCGACCCCGCACTCCGCGCACCGCACCGCCGCCGGGCTCTGCCTGGAAGCCGGCCGCGCCGTGCTGTGCGAGAAGGCGTTCACGGTCAACGTCCGCGAGGCCGCGGAGCTGACCGCCCTCGCCGCCGACCGCGGCAGCTTCCTGATGGAAGCGATGTGGATGTACTGCAACCCGCTGATCCTGCGCATGGCCGACCTCGTACGGGACGGCGCCATCGGCGAGATCACCACCATCCACGCCGACTTCGGGATCGCCGGCCCGTTCGCCGCCGACCACCGGCTCCGTGACCCCGCCCAGGCCGGCGGCGCGCTCCTCGACCTCGGCGTCTACCCCGTCTCCTTCGCGCACCTGCTGCTCGGCGAGCCCGACACCGTCCGGGCCACCGCCCACCTCACCCCGGAGGGCGTCGACGACAACACCGGCATCGTCCTGGGCTGGGACAGCGGCGCACTCGCCCTCCTCAGCTGCTCCATCACCTCCGGCACCCCCGTCACCGCCTCGGTGACCGGCTCCACGGGACGCATCGAAATCCCGCACGGCTACTTCCACCCCGACCGCTTCACCCTCCACCGCGACGGCCACGAGCCCCGGGAGTACCTGCTCTCCGAGGTCACCGACGTCCCGGAGCGCGACAGCCTGCGGCACGAGGCCGCCGAGGTCATGCGGTGCCTGCGGGCCGGCGAGACCCAGTCGCCGCTCGTGCCGCTGGCGGGGACGCTCGCCGTCATGCGCACCCTGGACGCCGTCCGCGAGCAGATCGGGGTGCGGTACCCGGGCGAGTGACGGATCGCTGAGGGTCGTCGGGCTCTGTTCGCGGGGCTTTGTTCGTGAGGCTCTGTTCGCGGGGCTCTGTTCGTGAGGCCCGGGATCCTCCGGAGGGCCCGGCGCACGGCGCCCGGAGAATTAGGATCGGGTCCATGGCTGAGTTGCTGACGCACGACGGGACCTGGACGTTCGACGACAAGGTCATCCGTATCGTCCCAGGCCGTGACCGGGGGGTGCACAAGCTCCGGCAGACGCTGGGCGAGGTCGCCGTGCCGCTTCACGCGGTGGCCGGCATCGCCTACGAGCCGGGCCGCAAGGGCGGCAGGCTCCGCCTGCGGCTGCGGGACGGCGCCGACCCGCTCCTGTACGCCACGGGCGGCGGCCTGCCGGACGCCGCCGATCCGTACCAGGTGGCCGTGGACCCGGACCGTACGGGCGTCGCCGAGTACTTCGCCGACGAGGTGCGCAACGCCCTGCTGCTGGACCAGGTGCCGACCGGCCCGACCGACTCCTATCTGCTGCCCGGCCCCAAGGTGCCCCTGTCGGCGAGCGGCGGCGACGGTGCCGCGACCTTCGACGGGGACCGGGTGGCCATCACCTGGAACTGGATGGCGGAGGAGGGCAAGAAGTCGGCCGGCGCCCGTGAACTGGCGCTCGGCGACCTGGCCGGGGTGGAGTGGCGCCCCAACGTCGGCCTGGAGAACGGGCATCTGCGCTTCCGCGTCAAGGGCGCGCAGGCCACCACCCAGCCGCCCAAGCACGACCCCAACAGCATCGTCCTGTGGGGCCTGAAGAAGGAGCTCGGGCACACCGCGCTCCTCGCCGCGGCCGTCGCGGCGCGCCTGCCGCACCCTTCCGACTCCGGTCAGACGGGCCAGACCGGTCAGACCGGCCGGCGGCCCGAACTGCTCGCCAAGCCGCCGGTGCCGGCGCCCGAGGACGCCGTCCCGGCGCAGGTCACCGACCACGCCGAGGACCCGGACGCGCTGCTGCGGCGGCTGCGCGAACTGGGCGACCTCAAGCGCGACGGGATACTGACGGACGAGGAGTTCACCGCCGCCAAGTCCGCCCTGCTGCGCCGGTTCGGCTGACCGTCGCCTTCTGCGCCCACGGGCTTGTGCCGGCTACTGCGCTCCGTGGCCCGGGGCGATGGCCGCGATGCGGGCGGCCAGGCCGAAGTCCTTCGCCGTCAGCCGGCTGCCGGCCGAATGCGTGGTGATCGACACGCCGAGCGTGTCGTATCCGAGGGTGAGATCCGAGTGGTGGTCCAGCTCGGCCTGCACCTGCGCGATGTGCACCGCGAGGATCGCGGCGGGCAGGTGCGCCAGCCGGTACGTACGGACGAGAGCGGTCCCGTCCGCGGAGAGTTCCCAGCCCGGGAGTTCCGCGAGACGGTCGGCGATCTCCTTGTCGGACAGCGGGTCGACGATCGGCATACGGCCTCCTGCGGGACGGTGGTCACCTTCGGGTCGGCGCTGATCTCCATCCTCGCACCGCATACCCTGCGATGCCATGAGTGAGATCCAGAAGGTGGCAGTGGTGACGGGCGCCGGATCCGGCGTGGGGCGCGCGGTGGCGCTCGCGCTGACCGGAGCCGGCTGGTCGGTGGCGCTCGCGGGCCGCCGTGCGGAGGCGCTGGAGGAGACCGCCCGGCTGGCGGCGGCGCAGTCGGACGGGGACGCGGGGGCGGCCGGGGACACCGGAGCGCTGCCAGGCGGCCGCACCCTCGTCGTGCCCGCCGACGTGACCCGGCCCGAGGACGTCGACCGGCTCTTCGCGTCGGTGCGGAACGGTTTCGGGCCGCTCGGCCTGCTGTTCAACAACGCCGGGATGTTCGGGCCGCCGGTGCCGCTGGAGGACCTCACGTACGAGCAGTGGCGCTCGGTCGTCGACGTCAACCTCACCGGCGCGTTCCTGTGCGCGCAGGGGGCGTTCCGGGCGATGAAGGAGCAGGACCCGCAGGGCGGCCGGATCATCAACAACGGCTCGATCTCGGCGCATGTGCCGCGCCCGAACAGCGTCGCGTACACCTCCACCAAGCACGCGGTGACCGGTCTGACGAAGTCCCTGTCCCTGGACGGCCGCGCGTACCGGATCGCCTGCGGCCAGATCGACATCGGCAACGCGGCGACCGAGATGACCGCCCGGATGACGACCGGGGTCCAGCAGGCCGACGGCACGACGGCGGTGGAACCGGTGATGGACGTGACCGATGTGGCGCGCACGGTGCTGCACATGGCCGGGCTGCCGCTGGAGGCGAACGTGCAGTTCGCGACGGTGATGGCGACGGCGATGCCGTACATCGGGCGCGGCTGACCGGCCGGACTCCGCCGGACCGCGGTTTGTTGACTATTCGTCAGCAAAGCTGTTCCGCTCTCAAGATCCTCGCGCTACGGTCCCGCTCCCGACCAGGAAGGGGATCCCCGTATGCGGACCGGAGCACGCGCCGCCACCGCGCTCACCCTCGCACTCGTCCTCGCAGGACCGCTCGTCCCCGCCGCCCAAGCGGCGGGGACGAGCCCTCCGGCAGCCCGAAAAACCCAGGCGTACGCGCCGGCCCCGGCCGCGGCGCACAGCCGGGTGCTCACCGTCCCCGGCACCGTCAACGCCCGGGACACCGGCGGCTACCGCACCTACGACGGCGCCACCACCCGGTGGAAAACCCTCTACCGGACCGAGAGCCTGGCCAAGATCCCGCCGGCCGGCGTCACCGCCCTCGCCGGGCTCGGACTGCGCGCCGTCATCGACCTGCGCAGCCCCTCCGAGGTCCAGGCCGACGGCGCCGACCGGCTCCCGGCCGGGCCGGTACCGGTCGCGCTGCCCGTCGACGACACCGGCCTGTACCTGTTCATCGCGCAGGTCGTCGGCAGCGCCGACCCGGCCGCCCAGGAGGCGGCCCTCGGCGGTAACCGGGCGGCGCAGCGGATGCGGACCGCCTACCGCGGCTTCGTCACGTCAGCGGCGAACCGCGCCGCCCTCGGCGCCGCGATCCGCCGGATCGCGGACTCCACGGGCCCGGTGGTGGTCCACTGCACCGCGGGCAAGGACCGTACGGGCGTACTGATCGACACGGTCCTGCGGGCCGTCGGCGTACCGCAGTCCACGACCACCGCCGACTACCTGCTCTCCAACGACCTGCGCGCCGCCGCCGACCGGGCCGTACGCGACCAGGTCAAGCAACTGGGCCTGATGCAGAACCCGGACCTCCTCATCCCGCTCCAGGAGGTCAGGACGGAATACCTCGCGGCCTTCCGGGACCAGGCGGAGCACGACTACGGATCCTTCGGCCGCTTCCTGACCGACGGCCTCGGCCTGGACCCGGCGACGCTGGTACGGCTGCGCCTGCGGCTGGTCGCCTGACCCGCAAAAGGCCCGGGAGGGGCCCGGGAGGGGCCCGGGAGGGGCCCGGGAGGGGCCCGGGAGCGGTCCGGGAGGCTTGACCAGGCTCCGGGAACATCGTGGCGGTGGTCGTCGTTGGTGCAGGTCATGACGTCGATTCACGGCACCGAGGTGCTTCGCTACACCGCCTTCTCCGACGACCCGGCCGGGGGCAACCCGGCCGGTGTCGTCCTGGACGCCTCCGGCCTCGGCGCGACGGAGATGCTCGCCGTCGCCGCCGAGGTCGGCTACTCGGAGACGGCCTTCATCACCGCCTCGCAGGGGCGCTCCCTCACCGTCCGCTACTTCAGCCCGAAGGCCGAAGTGCCGTTCTGCGGCCATGCCACGGTCGCCACAGCGGTCGCCCTCGGCGAGCGGATCGGCGCGGGTGACCTGCTGTTCTCGACGGCCGCCGGCGAGATCCCGGTCACGGTCGCACCGGACGCCTCCGGCGCGCTGCGCGCCACGCTCACCAGCGTCGAGCCGAAGGTCGAGGAGATCCCGGACGCGGCTGTCACCGAGGCGCTCGCGGCCCTCGGCTGGCCGGCCGCCGACCTCGATCCGGCCTTCGCACCCCGGATCGCCTACGCCGGCGCCCGCCACCTCGTGCTCGCCGCCGCGACCCGCGAGCGGCTGGCCGCGCTCGACTACGACTTCGAGCGGCTGGCCGCCTTCATGCTCAGCCTCGACCTGACCACCGTCCAGTTGGTGTGGCGCGCCTCGGACTCCGTCTTCCACGTCCGCGACCCGTTCCCGGTCGGCGGCGTCGTCGAGGACCCGGCCACCGGCGCGGCCGCGCTGGCGCTGGGCGCGTACCTCCGCGACCAGCGGCTGGTCACCGCGCCCGCCGTCCTCACCCTCCACCAGGGCGACGACCTCGGCCGCCCCGGCGTCCTCACCGTCGAACTGCGTGCGGACGACCCCCGCATCCGCGTGAGCGGAACGGGGGCCGCCATCCCGGCCTGATCTTTCGTCAGACCGCGTTCTCCCAGGGCCAATTGGCGTCGCGCCCGGCCTCGAGCAGCGGAACCATGCGGAACGCCGCGTCGGTGAGCCCGCCGAACGTGTGGCGGTTCGCGCCACCCGACGGCGCGTGGCCGGCGCGGTAGCCCGCGAGGTTCCAGGTGTACATCGGCACCGTGGCCGGGATCGCCACGGTGACCTCCTGGGTGTCCGTACCGGCCTGCTCGTCGGTGACGATCACCACCCGGTCATGCCCCTTGAACTCCTGTCGCAGCGCGGCGGCGGTGTCCGTGCCGCCGCCCAGGAACCAGCCGCCGTCCTTCCACCGGCCGACGGCCTTGAGCAGCGACTCGCCCCGCGGCTGCGGGAACGCCTTGGTGCGCGCTCCCGGCTTGTCGCTGACGTAGTAGCGGGCGCTGGAGAACGACACGACATCGCCGCCGGCACACCGCTGTCCCAGCGCGATCCCGAACAGCGCGGCCGCGTCCCAGCGCATCAGCGTGCCGTCCCGGGAGAAACCGGCCTCCATGGACGAGCTGGTGTCCACCATGACCAGCGTCCGGCCGCCCAGCACCGGGATGTTGGCCAGCGACGCGGTGAGCGCCTTCTCCAGCGCGTACCCCCAGCGCAGCGACGGTGCCGCGTTGTACGCCGAGTAGAACCGCATCGGCAGCTGACGCGACCGCGCCACCTGCTCCGGGTCGGCGAGCCGCTTCGCGACCCCCTCGGCGACCTCGTCACTCACCTCGGCCTCGTCGAAGTTGCGGAGATTGCGCAGCAGCGCCATGTACCCCATGGACGGGATCACGGCCTCCCACGCCGCGGCGTCCATCGGCCCCTGCAGCCACCCCGCCAGCGCCTCCCACGTCATCCCCGCCGCCGCCAGCCGCGCCGCCCCGTCGGACCCGGTCACCAGCGCCCGCCGCTCCGCGACCGGCACCGCCATCAGCGCGCGGTGCGCGGTCAGCGTCCGGTTCGACGCCGGCGGCACCGCCGTGTCGGGGTTGTGCCGGCGGTCGAGCGCATAACGGAACAGCTCGCCCTGCCAAGCCTTTCCGGCGTCCGGCGCGGCGTGCACCAGATTGAGGATGTCGCCGAACCGGTAACCCTTCGACGCGGTGTCGTACTTCAGCAGCGACTTCCCGCTGTAGAGCCGCTGCACCGAATCCGCGATACCGCGCTTGACCGGCTTGGGCACATTACGGCCGTACCGAGCGGTCCAGTACGCGAGCAGCTCACCGGGCTCGTCCGGCCGCCGCAGCACGGAATCGACGACGGCCCGGTTGGAAACGCCGGAAGTCGCCGTCTCGCCCGTCCCGTTCTCAAGCCGCACCTTGACGAATTCCGCGGCCCCGACAATGGCCGCCGTCCGCATATTGCCGTCCCCCCGCAGCCACCCGAGCAGCGCCGCCGTCCACCGCGGGTCCTCGACAGCGAGCTGCCGGACCAGAGCCGTGAAACGGTCGTCACGCTGCCCGCCCGTCTCGTAAAAGGACTCCTGCCCAACGAAGTTCGCGACCGCGAGCAGGAACAGCTCGCTCTTGGCATCACGCAGATATCCGGCCCCACCCTGATGCGTAACGCTCCGCTCCCCCGAGCTGGCCACGGGCGAGACGACGGACGGCTTGGCCGTACGGGTATTGAAACGGGACATGAAGAAACCCCCCATAAGGAGGGGAGGCGCCACACACCGGACCTGCCGGTGCTGTTGCCTCCCGAGATCAGTCTTGGCGGCGGTCGAGGGGATTTGAACCCCACGCGTGAACGCGTTTCAACCAGAGAAGTAACCGTCGCCTTCGCACCGGGAGGTGCAGAGAACAAGCGTCCAGAGATCAGAGTCGGCTGAGGTGACAATGTGCTCTACCAACTGAGCTACACCGGTCTCACAACCGGCGACGGGACTCGAACCCGCGACACCACCATTACCATTGGAAGTAACCCCGGCCTGCGCACCTGGACATGCCCGACTCTAATGACCAACCGCCGGGGTTTCACCAGGTTTTCCGACGCCCCAGCAGCCCGCGAGCCATCACACCACGGGCCGGGTGGGATCCTCTTCCTGCACAGGGACCTCACCGGCAGCCACAGCAAGCGCAGCGCCAGCAGGCGAAGCATCGTGCTGCGCCCGGGGCGGCGGGGCGACGCCGGTCATGGCGAGATCCGCCATCGTTTGTGTCCCCGAGCGATATGGCGTTCAGCGGTTGATCGTCTGGACTTCTCGCACCGTGACGTCCTGCGGCGTTCCAAAGGTCCCTTCCGGGAGGTCCTTCGGATTCGCCTGGCCGGTGCCGGTCCAGCTGATGTGCCAGGTGACTGTGGCCTTGAGGTGGTACGAGCCGGTGCTGTTCGTGGAGCGCAGATACGTCACCCCGCACGGCGGATTACCCGTGGCGCCTGCCGCATAGGGCGTGCCGACATGTCCGTTGGCATCCAGCGGGCAGTTTCCGGACCCCGGGTAGACCGTGGCGTCCGGCGTGCCCGGGTCGATGTGCATGCTGACCGGGGTAGCGGTCGTCGTCGCCGAGATTCCGTAGTCGGGCAGATAGGCGGTCACCGACACCGGGTGGAACTGCTTACCGTTCAGCCACACCCAGGTTGGCAGATTCACCGTCTGGTTGCCGGCCGGATTCATCGTCGCAGCGCCCTGCGGAATGAGGATCTGCGCATACGCCAGCTGCGCCAGGATCGCCGGAGTCACTGCGTTCGGATGCCCCGCCGGGGCGGGCTCGCCCTTGTCGACCCAGAAGGGCTCATCGGTACAACTGAACGCCTTCGGATCGGCATACCGCGAGGGGTCGGCGTACCCGGCCCACCAGAATCCCTTGCCGGCCTTGTCCGCATTGAAGTTCGTGTACGGGTGACCGTCGACGTAACGGTCACGCTGCGCGTTGACCCACATATATCCGACGGACGGTTGCGACCAGACGCCCTCGGACGACGCCTTGAGCTGGTCGGGGGTGTACATGGGCTGATACCAGCAAGCCGGCGGCGCCCATGTCCCCACGGGGGTCAGCGGCCCGGCACCGTCGCCGCTACCGTTGTGACCCTTGTTGTACTGGACTCCGACGGCTGCCGCGATCGTTCCTTTGCCCGGATCGGTCGTGCCACCGCCGACATTGCCGATTCCACCACCGCCACCGGCATGGGCGATGCCCGGCATCAGAGCCAGCAGGGACAGTGCCGAGAAGACGATGGCGGCCTTCGCCCGCAAGGTCACGGCTGGCACTGCTTGGCTCCCCTGACCGACCCCACGTTGTCAGTCTGCCAAACGCCCTGCTGGTTCTTCTTGAGGTGCGTGTTGTAGAGCACGTAACTATCAGCGGTCGTCGGAGTGTTGTCAATCTTTCCGGTCTTTCGATGCTTCAGGAATTCCTTGCTCTCATCGGAGCAATAGATCACCGAAGCCGAGCCATCATCAAGGATGGCCGCCTTGCGATGGAAGAATCGAACCTCCCCCGTCCAGGTAAAGCCCTTACTCAGAGCACCCTGAACGAAGGCGAGGGAAGACTCCAACCCCTTTCCGCTGCCGTAAAATCCCAAGGCTTTGGTCTTCGTGGTTCCCTGGAAAATGGCGTCGTCCATCGACTCGACCCAGTGAGCATTGTCGGCCAGCACCGCGTCCTTGACCGGATCTCCGGTGTGTTGGCCCTCGAAAACGTCCTTGGCATCTGCCGGAAACGTGACCACCGGACGTCCGGCCACGATCGTGGTCGTAGGCGCCGCCGAGGCGGATGGTGAGCCCGTAGGTACACCTGCGATCTTGTCCGAAGTCGTGGAGTCACTGCCCCCGCAGGCGGACAACAGCAAGACGGCGGACGTCGCAACGCTGACAGCAGCGAACGCGGTGGGGACACGCATGATCGACAAGCTCCCGTTTCGGTCGGCGGACACCGCCGGACCGGACTCATCAACGCGTCTCACCTGCGCCCCGTGCCCCGCCCACAGCCCCGTACTCAGAACCCATGACACTACACATGGGTCATACGGGGCACGAGAGGGCCTCCGTGAGCCACGCGGAGTGCTGTGCGCGCCCCGGCTGCGCCTCACGGAGGGGCGGGCATGGCACACGGTCACGCACCGGTCCGTGCTGAGGCTCCGCGCCAATCGGCAGGCCTTCGAACCGAGTTCAGCACCAGCAGGCTGGCTTCGACGACCGTCGCACTCCCGAAAACACCCTTTGACCAGCGGGGCGGTACAGGCGGCGGACGAGTCGGCCTGTACGCCGGGTTCATCGGCCACACCGTTCTGACCTGCACCTATGGAGTTAGAACCGGTTGTGACCTGCTAGGACGGGTTGCAGAGGCAATCGGAGGCAATCAGAGCCAATCGCTCTGGTTCGACCCCGATTCGACCCGACGCTCAGAGGCAATCAGAGGCAGTCACTCTGCTTGGCCCTGATCGTCGCCCTCGGTCGAGCCGCGTTGGGGACGTCTGCCTCCCATGGTGCCAGACACACCGAAGCCCTTTCAGGACGGCAATCCTGGAGGCTTCGCTGGCACCGTTCGGAGGTCGGTTCCGGATGCCACCCCTGGTTTAGCCGGCCTGGGTGAGCATCCTCGTCCTTGCGGGACAGACCCACATGCCACACGGCACACCTCCACCGCTCGATCACCCCCTCGGACTCCATCAGTTGCCCCAGGCTGCTGCTGACCTGGTCCTGCACGGTGATCTCACCGGCAAGTACGCGGTGGGCAGCTACAGCAAGCTCAGCGCCGACAAACGGAGCGTCGTGCTGCGCCCGGACCGGCAGGGCGAGTCCGATCATGGCCACCGGATCACCGCGGCCATCGCCTGCCACGTCGCTCGCCTCGGCGGAACCTTCGACCAGCTGATGCACCTGCTGATGCCTCCCGACCACCAGGGCGGCCACCACGCCCGGACCATCGAGCTGCGTTCTGGTCACGCTCGGGCCCGCGACTACGTCCACCGCGTATGGGCCAACGCCTGCTCGGCGATCAGCAGCAGCGTGGCGGTGGAGTCCCGGCACCATGCCCACGAAGACCTCGCGTCCCTGCGCGACCGGATCGAGACCACCCCATGGCGCGGCGAACGTGGTCGTACCGCCTTGCGGGTCCTGCGAGCCCATCTGAACTTCGCCGAGACTGCCGGGGGTCGCCAGCATGCCGCCAGTGAACGACAGGCAGCGGAAGAGGCGGGGATATCCCGCCAGACCCTGCGCAGGGCCTACGAAGGCGTACTGAAGCCGGGCGGGTGGCTCCGCCGACTGCGCGTGGGTCACGGCATCGAAGGCTCCACCTGGTACCTCGACGACGGCCACGCACACCGGACCGTTTCCTCCTCGTCTCATTACAGGACCACTCAGTTCCCCCCCGACCGGGACCTTGAGGAGTGGTCCGCCCCTGAGACAACCGTGACGGCCGACATCGACTCCACCGTCATCAGCCGCCTCATGGGCCACGACGCATTCGCCCACCGCGGTCTCGGTAGTCCCGGCCTGATGGTCATCGGAGCACTCCACCTCAGGCCCGGCCAGACCGCCAAGGAACTGATCACCACTGCCTCGGTGTCCCGCGCTACCGCCTACCGGACCTTGCAACGCCTAGCAGCCCACGGCGTGGTCCACCGAAACGGTACGACCTGGGCCTTGGCGCCCCATGCCCTGGAGAGCATCAGCCAGTCCCACGCCCAAACTCCTCTCTCGGAGAGGCAAGCGGAGTGGAGTTGGGACCCCATCGCCCAGCACTACGCCACCGCAGGCATCGCGGCACAGCGCAAAGCCCTCCACGCCACCGAGCGCGTGGCCTATCGGCAACCACTCGAACAGCTCTCGGAGCACCGCAGCAAGGCCCTGGTCATCGTCCGCGACGGCCGCCAGATCTTGGTGCCCACGCCACGCGGCGACGACATCCCGCCCGGGTGGCAGCTCCCCGGTGGTGCAGTCCTCAACCCCACTACCGGCCGCATCGCCCCGGAGTGGCGGGTCGCCACCGACGGCCGCCTCATCCTCATCACCCCAGCCGATCAGCGCACCTACGACGAGTTGGTCGCCGCACACGCCGAAGCCGTCAACGAGTGGGAATCCGCCGCATGAAACCGCTGCCCCGTCACGCGCAGGAACGGCGCCAAGAAGGACTCGACCTACGCACGCGCTACGACGCGGGTGCCACGGTCCGCGAACTCGTCGACGGCACAGGGCTGTCTCAGGGCACGGTGGTGAACCGCTTGCGGGCCGCAGGAACCGTGATGCGCACGCCGCAAGAAACCCGCCGCCATCGTGGTGCCGCTGCGAGACGCACCCTTCTCGCCGCTGGACTGCGTACCCGCTACGAGCAGGGGGCAACTCTCGGCGATCTCGTGACCCAATGCGGCCGATCCGCCCGAACGGTCCGCCGCCTGCTGCAGGAAGCCGGAGCCACCCTTCGGACGCCGCTCCAAGCACGCCAGCTGCGGAAGGCCACCGCCGCGTTTGTCCGCCACCAGCTGATGGCCGCGCTCCGAAGTCGCTACGAGGCGGGGCAGTCGGTCCCCGCGCTGGCCGCCGACCACGGCTGCTCCGTGACCACGATCTACCGCCTGCTCCGCACGGCCGGCACACCAATGCGACCCCCGCAACGCCCGGGTCCGCAGGGCCGGCGAGCGGGCCGTCCGCCCTAAGACCGCCGGA